>JAGQIK010000124.1 GCA_020431405.1 Myxococcales bacterium | reverse complement strand
GCACCACGCTCAAGGCCTGCGTCGACAACCCCAAGACCGACTGAGCGACCGCGCAGCTCCGCGAGCTAGCAGGGTGCTGAAAAACTGATTAGGTTCGAAACCAACCTATCGCAGAAGGACTTTTTGATGGTCGAGACCTGGTCTCGACCATCAAAAGCACCCGGTTCTAAACCACCGACTGAGTTTTTCAGCACCCTGCTAGAGCGTGCCTTTGAGCTGGTTCATCAGCTCGATGAAGCTTCGCGTGCGCTGCATGATGTAGAAGTGCAGCGACGGCGCGCCGCGCTCGAGCAGCTCGAGCGACTGCCGTAGCGCCCACTCGACGCCGATCTCGCGCACCTGAGCGCGGGTCTTGGCGCCCATCACGCGCGACGTCAGCTCCTCGGGGATCTCGACGTGAAACGCGCGCGGCAACGAGACCAGCTGCTGCTTGGTGGCGAGTATCTTCATGCCAGGGATGATCGGGATCGTGATCCCCGCGGCACGCGCGCGCTCGACAAAGTCGAAGTAGTGCTGGTTGTTGAACACCATCTGCGTGATGGCGTAGTGCGCGCCAGCGTCTTGCTTGCGCTTGAGCACCTCGAGATCGAACGACGCGTTGGGCGCTTCGAAGTGCTTTTCGGGGTAGCACGCCACGCCGATACAGAAGTTGGTGTGCGCCGCCTCGATGAGGCTGTCCTGGTACTCGCCATGATTCATGTTGGCGATCTGGCGCACCAGCTCGTCGGCGTGCTCGTTGATGGTGCGGTCCTTGCGCTGCTTGTGGCGCGCAGCGCCGTCGCCGCGGATCGCGAGCACGTTTTCGATACCGAGGTAGTTGAGCTCGATCAGCGCGTCCTCGGACTCTTCGCGCGTAAAGCCAGCGCACAAAAGGTGCGGCACCGGATCGGAGTTGAACTTGTATTTGATCACCGCGCAGAGCCCGAAGGTGCCCGGGCTCTTGCGCTTGACCTTGCGCACGAAGGTGCCGTCAGGCTTTTCGTGCCATTCGACGTCCGCCGCGTGGCTCGTGACGTTGATGAACGGGATGTCGAAGGGCGCGATGGACTCGAGCGCCGCGTGGAAGTCTTCGATCTTGCCGCCTCGTTTGGGCGGGATGATCTCGACGCTGACCAGCGGACGACGCGCCCGTTCGAGGTGCTCGATAACGTGCATAACAGTTGACGATCCTACGCCGCCGGCGCGGCGCAGGCAAAGTAAGGCTACGTGCGGCGCTTCTGGTTGCGATCGAGGCAGCGACCGAGCGTCGCCGCGGGATCAGCAAAGCGCGTACAGAGCGCCATCGCGGCGATGACAAACGGCTTGTGCGACGCTTCGCGGTAGGTGTCGAGCCGATAGCGATCAAACACCGGCGCGCTGACCTCGCCCGCCTCGCAGCTGACGCCGCTGATGTCGGCTGGCAGGCAGTGCATATAGAGCGCCTTGCCGTCCTTGGTGCGGCGCATGCGATCCTCGTTGCACTCCCATGCCTTGTGCTCGGCGTTCTGCGCGAGACACGAGCGCTCGAGCTCGCCGAGGGCGGCGTCGCTTTCGGGCTGCGAGAGCAGCTCGGTGCGGCGCTTCATGACGGCGAGCGGCGCCCAGCTCTTGGGGTAGACGATGTCGGCGTTCTCGAAGGCCTCATCCATCGAGTGGGTGACCTCGAACGAGCCTCCCGAGGCTTCTGCATGCGAGCGCGCAGCCTGCAGCGGCTCGTCGAGCAGCTCGTAGCCGGGCGGGTGCGCCAGCACGACGTCCATCCCGAAACGCGTCATCAGCGAGACGATGCCCTGCGCCACCGAGAGCGGCTTGCCGTAGCTCGGCGAGTAAGCCCAGGTCATGGCGATGCGCTTGCCGCGCAGCGCCTCGAGGCTGCCGAAGTGACTGATCAGGTGGCGCAGGTCGGCGAGGCTCTGCGTCGGGTGATCGAGGTCGCACTGCAGATTGATCAGCGCCGGCCGCTGCGCGAGCACACCTTCGGCGAAGCTCTCGTCGAGCGCGGCGCGCACCTCGAGCATGTAGTTGTGCCCCATGCCGAGATACATGTCGTCGCGCACGCCGAGCACCTCGGTGGCGAACGAGATCATCGTCGCCGTCTCGCGCACGGTCTCGCCGTGCGCCACCTGCGAGGTCTTCTCGTCGAGCTCCTCGGTCATCAGACCGAGCAGGTTGCAGGCGGCGCGGAACGCGTAGCGCGTGCGCGTCGACTTGTCGCGGAAGATCGACAGGCCGAGGCCGCTCTGAAACAGCCGCGTCGAAAGCCCGCCGCGGTAGAGCTGCTCGATCACCTCGGCGGCGATGAGCACGCTGCGCACGGCCTCGTCGGTGTTCTTCCAGGTCAGAAGAAAGTCGCGGTTGTGCAGGGTCGCCGGAAGCTGCGCGAGGTCGGCGATGCGCCTGCGCAGCGCGGCGGTGGAGATCTCGGCGCTGGTCATACGCTCTCTCCAGGGGTCGGCTTGGGCGGCCGCTCGGGCTGCGCCTCGAGGTAGGCGGCGGGGAACGCCGCGTAGAAGGCTGCCGCTTTGGTCAGCTGGTCGATGGGCGTGTGCTCGTCGGTTCGATGAGCGTAGATCTCGTCGCCGGGGCCAAAGCCCACCGAGGGCACGCCGAACATGCCGCAGGTGGCGACGCCGTTGGTCGAAAATCCCCAGCGCGACACGCGCGGCTTTTCGCCGAGCGCCTCGCTGGCGGCGACGACGGCGGCTTTGACAGCGGGATGCTCTTCTTCGAGCACCCAGGTCGGATAGTACTTCTTGGTCGGATAGGTCAGGCCGGTGTACGCCTCGCGCGCGTAGTCGAGCACGACCACCTCGCCGCCCGCGCGCTTGACGCTCTCGAGCTCGGCGAGCTGCGAGACCGCCAGCTCGAGCGTCTCGCCGCGCGTCAGGCGGCGGTCGACGTGCACCGCGCAGCTGTCGGCGACGGCGCACAGCGAAGGCGACGTCGATCGGATGTGCGAGATCGTGCAGGTGCCCTTGCCGAGGAACGGGTCGGCGCTCTCCGCCAGGCGCTCGTTGAGCTTTTCGATGTCGGCGATGATCGGCGCCATCTTGTAGACGGCGTTGTCGCCGAGCTCGGGATGCGCGCCGTGCGCCGACTTGCCGCGCACGCGAACCTCGAGCTCCATGCGGCCGCGATGGCCGCGGTAGACGCCCATGTTGGTGGGCTCCGTGATGACGACGACCTCGGGCTCGAGCACGCCCTCGCGCAGAATGTACTGCCAGCAGAGGCCGTCGCAGTCCTCTTCCATCACCGTGCCGGTGACCCACAGCTGGTAGTCGCCCTCGAGGCCGAGGCGCTTGATGATCGCGCCGCCGTAGACCATCGAGGCCATCGAGCCTTTCATGTCGCAGGCGCCGCGGCCCCAGACCTTGCCGTCCTTGACCTCGCCCGCGAGCCAGTCGCGCTCCCAGGCCGATGCGTCGCCGATGCCCACGGTGTCAACGTGCGCGTCCATCGCGATCACGCGCGAGCCGCTGCCGACACGGCCGAGCACGTTGCCGAGCCCGTCGATCTTGACCTCGTCGAAGCCGACCTTCTCCATCTCGGCCTTGATGCGCTGCACGACCTCGCGCTCGCCCGCGCTCTCCGAGTGGATCGCCATGATGTCGCGCAGAAAGCTGACGATGTCTGGCGTCAATTGCTGCGCGAGCTCGTTGATCTTGCTCACGGAAAATCTTCCGATCTGGCTCGGCTGCGCGCGCCGCGCGCCTCCGGCCCTAGATTGCTGTTTCACAAAACGATCTTGCGTATCTTTGACGCCTTCGGATGTCAATACTCGACCGCACCATCCTGCGCCGGCTGCTGGCGGGGGTCGTCCTGGCGACCACCACGCTGGCGGCGCTGGTCTTGCTCCTGCAGCTGTCGCGCATCGGCCACCACGTGCGGGCGGCCGAGCTGTTGCCGCTGCTGCTGAGCGCCGTGCCGAGCCTTTTGGCCTTCGCGTTGCCGTTCGGCGTCGCAGCGGCACTGATCGAGACCTACGGCTACTTGCAGGCCACCTGGCAGCTCGAGGCGATGCGCACCGCCGGGGCGTCGCGGATGCGGCTGGCGCGACCGGCGCTCGGCTGTCTGCTGCTCTGTTTGGCGGCTTCGATGGCGCTGTGGCGCGCCGAGCCGGCTGCGCTGCGTCGGCTGGCGAGCCGGCTCGAAGCGGGCGCGGTCGACGTGTTGCTGCAGCCAGGGCGCTTCGTGCAGCTCGGCGATGGCCGCACGTTCTACGCGCGTGGGCGTGGGGCGCGGGCCGGTGAGCTGCGCGGCGTGCTGTTGGCCAAGCGCGGCGGCGAGGTGCTGTTGGCCGAGCGCGCCAAAGTCGAGGCGAGACGCATCGGCAAGCGCGCCGGCGTGCGCGTCGAGCTCTTCGGCGCCGAGCTGCAGCAGCCGCTCGGCAAGGCCGCGTCGGGGCGACTACGACGCGTCCGCTTCGAGCGGCTCGTCTTCGAGCTCGACATCGCGCGCGCCGTGGCGCCCCACGTGGGGTTTGTCGCCAGCGTGCTCGCCGATCCGCGGCGGCTAGCGTCTCCGCCGCTGTGGCTGTGCGCGCTGACCCTGCTCGCCACGGCGATCGCGCTGCGTTGTCGGTCGCGGCTGCGGGCGGCGTTGTGGCTGTGTGTGCTGGGTGGGGGGTATGTGGTGGTGGATCTGGGGGCTTCGGCGGCTACGAGTGCGCTGTGGCCGAGGTTGGTCTGGGTGGGGGTGGTTGGTGCGGGTGTGGTGCTGTCGCTGCGAGGCAAAGGGTAAGCGGAAGCCTAAGGCTAAGGCCAAGGCCAAGGCGGGAGTCGAGGGGGAAGTCGAGGGGGAAGTCGAAGTCGAGGTCGAAGGGGAAGTCGAAGTCGAAGTCGAAAGCGGGGCGCGCGCCACACCAACAACACGCCAACGCGAGGGCCAAAGGCCCGTGCCAAGGCGCGCGAAGCGCGACATCCCGACAACACGCCAAACGCGAGGGCCAAAGGCCCGAGCCAAGGCGCGCGAAGCGCGACATCGGGGGTGAGCCGCGGCCGAAGGCCGGGGCGAGGGGGGCTGGGACAGCCCCCCTTAGGATTACAGACCCGTAATCGTGGCCGCGACGCCCGTGAAGCCGACGCCGAGCGTGAGGTCGAGGTTGCCGTCGCCGTCAACATCGACGTCACCCGAGAGGAAGGTCTGGATCAGGCTGTTGTCCGCGACTTCCTGCGTGGTGACCGTGCCGTCTTTGTCGGTGTCGAAGAGGTTGAGGATCTGGTCCTTGGTGCTCTGCGACGTGTTGGGATCCTTCACGAGACCGTCGACGAGGCCGGCGATGGCCGGGATGACGCCCGTGTTGAGGTCCTGCTGGCTGATGCCGCCGGTGATTTTGCCGCCGGTGATCGACGTGGCGCTGATCGCGTCGGCCTGGATGCGCGCCTGCTGCAGCACGAGGTTGATCTCGGCGCCCGCGATGGGCAGCTTGAGCGAAAGCGACGAGGGTCCGAGCGAGAGCGCGCCACCCGTGATGGTGCCGCCGAAGATCGCCTTGGTGCCGGCGCTCGCGGCGTCGACCTTGAACGAGAAGCTGCCGCCGAAGCACGTGGTCTTCGACTCGGCCGCACACGCCGTCGGATCCTTGTCCGTCGGGCAGCAGTCGACCTTCTCACCGAGGAACGCCTGCGCTGCTGCGTTGGTCTCGTTGGTGAAGTCGTTGGCCTGGACCTTCATGAGGATGATCGTCGAACCCTCGTTGAAGACCTCGTTGAGGTTCGCCTGCAGGTCAACGCCCTGCAGAACGCCAGCGAGACCGCTGAGGATGCCGCCGAGGGCGTTATCCGGGAGGCCGTCCTTGTCGTAGTCGTAGCCAAGCTCGGAGGCCTGGTTCTGATCCGCCGGCAGGCTGAGCGTCGCCGCGACGAAGTCGGAGCACGTGTTGGCGGCGCAGTCGAGCTGAGCGGGCGGCGCCGTCGTGTCGGTACCACCATCGGGGGTGGGCTTCACACCGTCGGGCTGCACGGTCGTGCCGCTGTCACCACAACCGATCGTGGCGAGCGCCAGCGCAGGTACGAAAAGCAAGGCGGCAAGCTTCTTCATGTTACTCTCTCTCCTCTGTGGGAACCGAAGGTTCCGGTAGTATTACTGTCAAGATGACGGCCCGGCAAGCCGTTCGCCTTCGCGCGAGCGCACGCTTCCTGACAGTGATTTGCTTCGCTTTCGGTGGCACGGTTTTACACCCCACCGCGCCGACGGCGAAGCCATTTTTGCTGCGGACGACCGCTGCGCGGCCAGAGCTTGTTGTTTCTTGGGTGCGATCGGCCGAGGCGCGCACCCGCGCGCGGCCAAAGGGGACCGCCAAGTCCCACCACCACGCGCGCGCGCCTCATTCGGCTGCTCGCTCTGCAAGCAGTGGGCCGCGATATGTGGTCGACCTGCGTCGCCCCGCGGAGCAGCTCGTACGCGTGCGGGTGAAGCTCGACGCGGTGCGTCTGCCGCTGCGCGTCGCCATGCCGAGCTGGACACCCGGCGCCTATCGGCGCGCGGACTGGGCGCGCAACGTACGCTTCGTGCGCGCCGTCGCCGATGTCGACGGGCGCGAGATCGCGTTGAACGTGCGGCGCGCGAGCGCCAACAGCTGGTGGCTGTCGCAGCCCCGCGCGGAAAAAGCTAAGCAAAGCAGACGTCCGCGAGAAGTTAAGGGCGTCACCCTGCAGTACGAGGTCTATGCCGGCCGCCGCGGCGACGACAGCAGCTACCTCGACCACCAACAGGCAACGTTGGTTGGTGCATCCGTATTCCTCTTCGTCCCTCGCCAGCGCGCGCTTCCGCATCACGTGAGATTCGTCACAGCCAAGGGCTGGCGACTGGTCACGCCACTGCCGAGGGGACAACACACCGCAGCCCGTGCGCCACGCCACACACCGGTGACAAGCAGCTTTCGCGCGCGCGACTACGACGCCTTGATCGACGCACCGGTGGAGGCAGGTATTCGCCTGCGCGTCGCCAGCGTGAAGATCGGCGGCTCGCTCCTGTCGGTCGCAGTCTCGCGCCACGGTCAGCGCGCCTACGCGCTGGCGCGGCGCCTCGTCTCGCACCTGCGCACCATCGCGCGCGCACAGCGCGCCATGATGGGCCCACTGCCCTACAAGCGCTATCTCGTCGGCCTGCACTTTCGCACCGGCTACCGCTTCACGGGCCTCGAGCACGAGGGCGGGACGGTCGTCTACGCGCCGCAGAGCACGCTCGATGGCAAGAGCGGCTACCGCGATCTTCTGCACGTGCTCGCCCACGAGCACTTCCATCTGTGGAACGGCAAGCGCATCCGCCCCGCGCCGCACGCACGCTACGACTACCTCAAGCTCAAACCGAGCCGCGCGCTGTGGCTCACCGAAGGGTGCACGGAATATTTCGCGCGCCGCACGCTGCGGCGCATCGGCGCCTTCTCCGCGACGGCGTTCCTCGACGAGCTCGGTCGTGGCTTCGACGAGGTGCGCCAGGCCCCCGAGCGCGCGCGACTGTCGCTCTCGGACATCGCCTACCGCGCGTTCTGGCCGCCGCGCGATCCGAGCCAGACCGAGCTGAGCTACTACGCCAAAGGCCAGGTCGCGTGCCTGATGATCGACCTCGAGCTGCGCGCGCGCAGCGGCGGCCGCAGCGGAATGCTCTCCGTGATGCGCGAGCTGTCGCGGCGCGCACAGCAGGCCAAGCCCAACACCTTCGCCGTCGATCGTCAGGTGCTGCTCGACGCGATCAAGAGCGCGACCAAGGTCGACCTAACGCGCGAGCTCGCGCGCTGGGTCGATCGCCCCGGCGACATCGACATCGCTCGGCAGCTCGCGCGCTTTGGCGTACGCGTCACGCGACGCGCCAGCGAAAACCCCGACTACGGCTTCGACGCCGAACGCCGCGCGCGCGGCATCCTCGACGTGAGCAAGGTTCGCCGTGGTGGCCCGGCGGCGCGCGCGGGCCTTATCCCCGGCGATCGCATCTTGACCATCGACGGCAAGACGCCGCGCGTGTGGCCTGGCTGGCATCACCAGCTGCGCCCGCAGAAGCGACACCGTTTGCAGGTGCTGCGCGCCGGCAAGACGATGACGTTGGGGCTGCTCACGGGCAAGCGCAAGACATGGACGTTCAAGGTCGAAGCGCCGCGGGTTCCCACCGCGCTGTACTTGGGCTGGAACCGATGACTCAACGACGGCGCTTGGGTCGCAGCTCCTGCTGGATGCGCAGCTGCTCCATCGCTTCTTCGCTGTTCGGATCGCACTGCAGCGCCTTCTCGAACTGCTTTTCGGCGAGGATGCGCTTGCCCATGCGCGCGTAGACCCGGCCGAGGTAGAGGTGCGCTCGATAGTCGTTGGGTAGCAGGTCGATGGCCTCGCGCAGCTCGCGGATCGCGCGACGCGCGGTGTCGCCGTCGTCGGGTGCGGCGCAGAAGCGCGCCCAGCCGAGCATCGCGCGCAGATCGGCGGCGCCCTCCACATCGCTAGCGGCGCGCTCGAGCTCGCGTACAGCGTCTTCGTAGCGCTGCTCGTCGATCGCCTTGGACGCCTCGCGCGCCACGCGCGAAGCGAGCGCGGCACGACGACCGTCCACCGACGAGTCGAGGTCCCAGTCGCTGACCTGATCGCGATACTCGACGCGCTGCGCCTCGGTGGCGATGCGGTTGTAGGCGGCGTAGAAGACGCCGAAGACCTCGCGCGCGGCGCGGCGCGTGTCGGCCGAGTACTTGCGGAAGCGGTCGGGGTGGTAGCGCTTTGCCTGCGCCGAGTAGGCCTGCTCGACCTCGCGGTCCGTCGACGAGGGTGAAACGCCGAGCACGCCGAAGGGGTCACGGCTCTGCAGCGAGTGCAGCTCGGCGACGAGCCGCGCGCGCACGTTGGACTCCTCTTCGCCCGCCACGCCCGCGTCGCTGCCCGAATCGTGGCGCGGTCCGTCCACCGCCTCGACGACACCGGTGGCGAGCAGGATGTAGGCGACGGTCATCGCCTCGTCGTCGGACAGCGGCGAGCTCTCGCATAGCGCTCGCACCGTGCGCGTACCGTCGGCCTCGTCGCGCATGGCTTGCTCGATCTCGTCGAACACGATCTCTTGGAAGCGCAGCTGCGGATCGCTGTGCGGCACGAAGTAGCGCTCGAGGTACGGCTCGAGCGCCGCGCGCGTGCGCGTGATGTCCCAGCGCTTGCGCACGCCCTCGGCGATCAGCGACGCGTTGCTCAGCTCGAGGCGCACGACCTCGCTCGGCAGCGCCGCGTCACGCTTGAAGAGGTACTCGCCGCGGTGCCACGAGAAGAGGTCGAGCAGCTTGGTGGTCAACTGCAGCTCGAGGCCCACCACCAGGTTCTGCGGCGAGATGACGCCCATCTCGATCAGCACCGTGCCCTGCTGCCTGCGCGTCTTGCGCATGCGCTCGAGCGAGTCTTCGCACTCCTCCTCGCTGATCATCTTCTCGCGCACGAGCACGTTGCCAAGGCACTCGCTGAGCAGGTTGCTCTTGACGTAGACGGGATGGCCTTCCTGGAAATAGACGATCTTCTTGACGTTGTCGCGCAGCAGAAACAGCGCACCGTCCGCGCGCTGCACGTACAGGCTGTGCAAGAGCTCGGGAAAGGGCGTCGTCGCGAGGTTGCCGCGAAGCTCGATCTCGCCGGCGCGCGCCGCGCGCGCCTCGCGCTCGACGTGGCGCTTTTCGTCCTCGGTGTCGGGCCCGGCGAGGCGCTCCACCGGCTGCGGGTAGCGCGACGCCAGCTCGCTGGCGATGATCTCGACGACGTGCGCCGGCTCGGCCGCGCGCTGCAAGACGTCGACGAGCTCCACGCTCTGGATCGCTTCCGCCTTGCGGGCGGTGGACCAGCGCTGCTCGGTGAGCAGGATCAAAGACACGTCGGCGCCGCGCGCGTGGTCGCGCACGGTGTTGGCGAGCTCGAGGCCGCCCGCAGACGGCACGGCGTCGTCGATCACCATCGCCGCCACGTCGCGCGCCGCCAGCTCGGCGAGCGCCTCGCGGCTCGTGCCCGCCTCGGCAACATCGAAACCGCGCGCGACGAAGCTGTCGCCCAGCTCCTCGCGAAAGCGCGCGCTCGGGCTGATCACGAGCACCAGCGGCGCGCCGCCCGCCGCGTGCAGTCCGACGTCGCTCACGCCAGAAGCTCCTCGAAGACGGCGCGGATCTCGCTGGTACGCTCGCGGTAGTGCGAGAGCAACTGCGCCCCGGCGCTCGACGCGTCGCCCTCGGGGCGGGCACGGTAGCCCAACCGCCGCGCCACCACCTCGAGCGCTCCGGGCGCGCGCGGCAGCCGCGCCGCCGAGCGATCGCGCACGATGCGCAGTCGACTCTCCAACTTCCGCAGAAACATGTAGCCGTCGAGAAGTGCCGCGCAGCGATCGCCGTCGATCAGCGAAGCGGCCTGCGCCGCCTCGAGCACCTCGACGGTGGCCCGTCCGCGCACGCTGGCCTCGTCCTTACCGTGTGCAAGCTGAAGATATTGCGCGATGAACTCCACGTCCAACAGACCACCGCGCCCCAGCTTGAGATTGTAGAAATCGAGGTTTTCGTCGGCAAGCGCTTGTTCGATTCGATAGCGCATGGCGCTCACGTCGGTGCGCAGCGCCTCGCCCGAGCTGCACCCCTCGGGGCGCTCGCCAAAAAGCAGCTCGTCACGCGCGACTTCGAGCTCGGCGCCCAACACGGGGTCGCCGGCCACGGCGCGCAGCTTGAGCAGCACCTGTCGCTCCCAGGTGTCTCGCGAACGACGATGGTGCGTGAGGAATCCGTCCAGCGAGGCGACGAGCGTGCCCTGATTGCCCGATGGGCGCAGGCGTGTGTCCACCTCGTAGAGCCGCCCGTTGGCGTAACGCGCGCTGAGCTTGCTGATGAAGCGCTGCCCGAGGCGGCTGAAAAACTCGCGGCTCGAGAGCTGTCGCGCACCGTCGGTGCGGCCGCTGCCGCGGTAGACGAAGATCAGATCGACGTCCGAGCCGTAGGTCATCTCCTGCGCACCGAGCTTGCCCAGCGCGAGCACCGCCATGCGCGCGGGCGAGCCATCCTCGTGCCGCGGCTCGCCGTAGCGGCGGGTCATCTCTGCGCGCACCAGCGGGTACAGCTCGCCGACGATCACGTCTGCGAGATCGGACAGCTCGCGCCACACCTCCTGGTGCGGCCGCTCTCCCGCGATGTCGGCGAGGCCGATGCGCACGAGCTCTTCGCGCTGAAAGCGGCACAGCGTCTCGAGCGCGCGCTCGGGATCTTCATCGTCGTCAGCCTTCGCCAGCCGGGCGCGCAGCGTCGCGCGCATCTCGTCGGCCGAGCGTGTGGCCAGCATCTGGCCCGAGAGCAGCAAGCGGTCGATCAGCTCGGGGCTGCTCGTCATCAGGCGCGCCATGTAGTCCGACGTGCCGAACAGGCTCGCGAGCAGACGGATGACCTCGGGGTTTTCGTCGAGCAGCCGCCACAGGCCGTTGCGCGGGCCGAAACGCAGCGACAGCTCCACCACGTGCAGCAGCGCTGCATCCGGATCGGGCGATGCGACGATCTCGCTCAGCAGCGGCGCTGCGATGCGGCGCGCTGCCGGCGACGGCGCGCGCCCGAACGGCCCCCACGGCTTGCTCTGCAACGAGCGCAGCTTGCTCAGCGCCTGCTCGGGCTCGGCGAACTGCAGCGCGTGCAGCGCCTCGAGCGCGGCGTGCTGGTCGGCGCCGCCGGCGAGCAGCGCGTCGATGTGCGGCGCCGCGGCATCCTCGTCGCGGCTGTGCCGGTCACCGCGCTCGTCGCTCTCGAGCGTATCGAAGACGGCGCCGGCGCGCTCGCGATGGCGCTGCAGCGTCTGCGCGAAGTCCTCCGGCGTGTAGCCGAGGTGCGCGATGACGTGCTCGCGCAGCGGCCCCGCGTCGGGCAGAAGGTGCGTCTGGTTGCCCGAATGAAGCTGCAGCCGATGCTCGATGCGGCGGTAAAGATCGTAGGCCTCGCCGAGGTCGGCGTGCTCGCGATCGGTGATAAGGCCTGCGAACAGCAGGCGGTCGAGCGCCGCCAACGTCGAGGGCACCCGCAGGCTCGGCTGCTTGCCCGCGTGCACCAGCTGCAGCGCCTGCACGAAAAACTCCACGTCGCGAATGCCGCCGCGGCCGAGCTTGACGTTCCAGCCGGGCGTCATGCCGCTGCGCTCGCGCAGCTCGGCGCGGATGCGGCCCATCAGCTCGCGGATGTCGTGCGTGATGCGATGGTCGACGGTGCGCGGAAACACAAACGGGCGCATCACGCTCATCAGCTCTTCGCCGAGCGCGCGATCGCCCGCCGCGGGGCGCGCCTTGAGCCAGGCGAGACGGTCGTAGGGGCCGCCCCACGTCTCGTAGTAGCGCTCGGCCGAAGCGAGCGAGTTGCAGATCGGGCCCTGCTCGCCCTCCGGGCGCAGCCGCAGGTCGACGCGAAAGGCGGCTCCCTCGCGCGTGGTCTGCGAGAGCATGCGCGTGGCGCGCCGGCAGACAGCCACGAAGTGCTCGTGCAGCGAGCGGCCGGAGCTGGTGGCACCATCGTCCGACTCGTAGACGAAGACGATGTCGATATCGGAGCAGAAGTTGAGCTCGCGCGCGCCGAACTTGCCCATCGCCAGCGCCACCAGACGTGTCGGCGCCAGCGCTTCGTCGTCGGGCGCGACGCGGTGCTGCGGTGCGCCGTGGCGGCGGTTCTCTGCAGCGAGGGCGTGATGCATCGCCGCCTCGAGGCACACGTCGGCGAGGTCCGAAAGCTCGCGTCCGACCTGTTCGAGCGGCGTGTCGCCGAACTCGAGCGCCGCCAGGCGCACGAAGTGATCGTTGCGGAACGCTGCGATGATCTCCGAGACCTGCTCGTCATCGAGCGCGGCGCCGGCGCCGCCTTCGGCGACCACATCGAGGCCGTAGCGCAGCTCCTCGGCTAGCTCGTCGCGTGCCATCGGCCGGCCGAGCTCGCGCGACTCGAGCCGCTCGACGCGCTCGGGGTGCTGCACCAGCATGCGCGTGAGCGCCGGTCCGCTGGCGAGCACGCGCCCGAGGGCACGCAACGCGCGCGGCGACGACGGCAGCGGCCGCGCCGCGGCGTCGACGAAGCGCCGCGCCGAGAGCAGGCTCGTGCGCGGCGCCGGCCCGGCGCACAGCTGCTCGGCGAGGGCGCGCAGCGGAGGGTCGCTGATGTGCTGGTGGGCTTGCGGGACGCTGCCGGCGTCGATGGCGGCGACGAGCGCGTCGAGCTGGGCGATAAGCTCAGCCCGCTGCAGGCTCATGGTGTGAAATCCGTCCTCTGCACCGCCGGCAGGGTAAGGCAGCGCGCAGTTGGTTGACAGCGCAAAAGCGGGCGTGGTAGCGATGACCCGCCGGTCAGTCCGGCTATCACACAAAGAGATCTCCACGATTGCAAGGAGCCCACGCCATGGACGCCAAGACCCTGTTCAACGAGAAGCTGCCGCAGCTGATCGAGAAGGAGCCCGATAAAGCGCGCGAGCTCGACGCGATCTACCTGTTCAACATCACCGGCGATAACGGCGGTACCTGGACGGTGGACGTCAAGTCGGAGTCGCCGTCGATCAAAGAGGGCGACTCGGGCAACGCCGAGTGCTCGATCGAGGTCACCTCGGAGGACTTCGAAGCGATGATGAAGGACCCGCAGGTCGGCATGCAGCTCTACTTCCAGGGCAAGCTCAAGGTCAGCGGCAACCCGATGCTCGCGACCAAGCTGCAGCAGCTCTTCCAGATGGGCGGGTTGGGCTAAGTCCAACGCTTCGGAGGGGGCGTCGCCCCCTCTTCTTACCTATGTCCACCCCCCTCCCGCCCCTGCAGGGCATTCGCGTTCTCGATCTCTCGCGCCTGCTACCAGGTCCTTTCTGCTCGCTGATCCTCGCCGACCTCGGCGCGGAGGTGCTCAAGGTCGAAGACACGCGCGGGGGTGACTACCTGCGCATGATCCCGCCGCTGACCAGCGGCGGCGCCAGCGGCGCCTTCGCCGCGCTCAACCGCGGCAAGCGCTCGCTGTCGATCGACCTCAAACAGGCGCGTGGGCGCGAGCTGTTTCTCGAGCTCGTCGCGCGCTACGACGTGGTGCTCGAGAGCTTTCGCCCGGGCGTGCTGGCGCGCCTGGGGCTCGACTTCGAGACCCTGCGCCGCGCGAACCCGCGCCTGGTGCTGTGCTCGATCAGCGGCTACGGCCAAGGCGGGCCGCTCGAGCAGCGCGCAGGTCACGACATCAACTACCTCGCGCTCGCCGGCGTGCTGGCCGCGGGTGGCGACGCCGACGGCGCACCGGCGCTGCCCGGCGTGCAGATCGCAGACATCGCCGGCGGCGCGCTGTGGGCCGCCGTGCGCATCCTGGCAGAGCTGAGCCGCGGCGAGGGGCGCCAGGCGGTGCACCTCGACGTCTCGATGACCGAGGGCGTGCTCGCGTTTCTCGTGCCGTGGTTCGGCGATCTCGGCGCCGGCGGCGCGCCGCTGCGTCGCGGCAAGAACACGCTCAACGGCGGCGCCGCGTGCTACGGCGTCTATCCGACGGGCGACGACGGCTACATGTCCGTCGGCTCGCTGGAGCCCAAGTTCTGGGCAGCGCTCAACGGCGCGCTGGGGCGCAAAGCCGACATGAGCGATCCGGTGGCGCCCCTCGAGCGGCAGCGCGAGATCCGCGCCGAGCTCGAAAGCAAGCTCTCCGCCCATGGCCGCGACGCGTGGGCCGAGACGCTCGCGCCCGCCGACGCGTGCGTCGAACCCGTGCTCGAGATGGAAGAAGTGTCAGCGCACCCGCAGCACGTGGCGCGCGACGCGTTCTTCGAGCACGAAGGCGTCAAGCTGCCGCGCCTGCCGCTCGGTGCGACGCGCGCGCTGTCGCCGGCCCCGACACAAGGCCAGCACACCGACGAAGTGCTGCGCAGCGAGCTCGCGCTCGACGAGACGACCCTCGCCGAGCTGCGCAGCGGCGGTGTGATCCGCTAGCGTCGACGGCAACGGCGGCGGCGACGGTGTCGACAGCGACAACGCGCCTCAGTTGCAGAAGTCTGGCGCCATGTGACCGCCGTACACGCACGCCGCCGGGCAGCGCTGCCAGTAGTAGCGCTCGATGTTGGGCTGACAGACGAGCAGCGTGTCGGCGCGGCGCCGCGAGCAAGTGTTGATCTGGTGCACGGTCTCGCAGGCCGCGCGCGGGTCGCCCAACGCGCTGACGTCTACGTCGCCGCGCGCGTCGGCCGCCCCGGCGTCGTGCCCCGGCGACGGCGACGGCGGTGACGGCGGCGGCGGCGACGGCGACGGCGACAGCGCGCTGCCCGAAAAATCCACCACCCCGTCGCGCAGCAGCCGCACCAGCGCGTACGCCGCCCTGCCCTGCTGTCCTTGGTGTGCCTGGTAGCCGTCGAAGAAGGCCAGCAGCAGCGGCGCGCGCCCAGGCAAACGGATGATCGCGGCGTCGTTGTAGGTCAGACCCTCTTCGTCGAACCACAGGCTGCCGACCTTGTGCTCGATGGTGAGCTGCGAGAGCCCGCAGGAGCGCACGCCGTAGAGGCCGAGGTCCTGGTCGCGCACGCTGGCCCAGCGCGACAGCGCGGCGCGCCCGGCGAAGCCTCCGGCCTCGATGACGTGCAGCACGCGCAGCGCGTCGTTGGCAGTGAGCACCGGCATCACATCGCCGCAGCGCCCCAGCGCCCCGCAGCTCGAGGCCACATGACATATCTCGCCTGCTGGACACCAACGGGTGAGCTGGCTGCGCGCGGAGGCGCCCGCCACGTCGTGCAGAAACGCGTTGACCCGATCCGCCGCGCGCGCGCCTGCCGGCAACACCCGCTGCAGCGCGTCGAGCACGCGCGCCGGTGCGCTGTTGCTCGAGTGCGCGAAGATCGCCAGCGCGTCGGCCTCGATGCTGCTCGGCGCGACGCCGTAGTAGAGCGCCGCCGCCACCATCACGAGCTTGATCGTGCTCGCCGCGTAGGCCTGCTCGTCTCCGTGATAGGCGGCCTGTGTGCCGCTCTCGAGATCGAGCACCGCCACCGAGCAGTTGCCGCGCAGCGTCGCCGGCTGATCCGAGCCCGCGCACATCAGCGAGCCGATGTACTGCACCATCGCGGCGAGGGTCGGCCGACAGCCTGGCGCACCACAGAAGTCGTCGCGAAAGCTCGTGTAGCGCGCGCAGCTGCCGATGATGGTCGCCGCGGTGTCCGCCTTGCCGCGCGTCGGCGCTCCCGGCTGCACGGCGCCCGGTTCGGTCCGCTGACAGCTCGCGGCAAGCAGCAGCAATGCACACGGGATCAGTCGATGGATTCTCATGCCGCGCGCGAACAGCAAGCCCCGCGCCACGCGCTAAGCGCCTGTTCGCAGAAGCACTGCCGACGACCGTGCGCACCGATTGTCGACGCCTCGCCCGTGGACGGCTACTGCACGCGCACGCGCTGCGACCCGCTGTGTGCACCGCCGCACGCGCTCGCGCCCGTCACGGAGCTCCGGCCGCACCCTCGTCGATCTGCGCGATCTGCCGGCGAGCCTCGTCGGCAAACAGCGAGCGCTCGTCACGCTGGATCACCGCCTCGAGCACGCTGCGTGCCGTCTGCGGCTCTCCCAGCCGATCGCGCAGCAGCGCGGCCGCCGCCAGCAACGCCTTGGGGACGACCATGTGCTGCGGGTGGGTCTTGATCAGCAGCTCGTAGAGATCGAGCGCGCCGCGCGCGTCGTCGGCGGCAAGCGACTGCGCCACCGCGATCAGCGCGGTGGGCTTGAGCCGCGCTGCCGCGTCCGGGAAGCGCTGCGCGAGATCCGCGTGCACCCGTCGCAGAGTGATCTCGTCTCTCGCTCGCGCGCAGAGCAGGATCGCGCGCGACGCCGCCTCGGCCGCGGCCTCTTCGCCCGAGCGCAGCTCGAGCTGAAACAGCTCGAGCGCCGCCGCGATGTGATCGGAGTGCTCGCCCAGCAGGCGCTCGAGGTCGGCGCGCGCCAGATCGGGGCGCTTCGCGTCGATGTGCCCGAGCGCCGAGAGAAACAGCGGGTGCTCCTCGTAGACCGTCGCGCTCCTGTCGGCCGCGCGCGCGCGCAGCTTGTCGACGCCAGCCAGCTTGAGCACCAGCGCCACGGCGGCGCCGAAGACGAAGCCGCCAACGTGCGCCGAATACGCGACCACCGTGAGCTTGCCTTCGAGCAGGCTGCCGAACAGCTGCTGCACGAACCACAGCGGCAGCGCCCAGTAGGCCGCCATCGTGAACGTGCCGGTGGTGGTGTAGATCCAATAGAACATGCGGATACGGGCGTTGTAGTGCACCACCAGAAACGCGCCCATCGCCGCTGCGATGGCACCCGACGCCCCGATCAAAGGCGCGCGACTGTGGAACGCGTGCCACCAGCCGAACACCAGCGCCGACGCCGCGGCGCCGCCCAGATAAAACAGCAGCCACAACGCCGAGCCCCAGCGGTCCTCCATGTTGCAGCCGCACATCCACAGAAAGAGCAGGTTGCCGATCAGGTGCAGCCAGCCGCCGTGCACAAAAGCGTAGGTCACGAGCGTGTAGCTCGGGCTGCGCCCGGGCCGGTAGCCGTAGGCATACAGCCCCTGCGCCCGATGGCGCGCGTGCCTGAGCTTCCGGTAGCGCTTCAGGAGCGCGTGGTCCTCGGGCACGACGAGGCCCTTCTCGAAGTCGCGCATCACCTCGCGCTGCATGCGTAGGTGCGCTGCCATCTTGGAGAAGCGCCCGCGCGCTGACTGGACGGCGCGCAGCAGCTGCGGGCGCTGCAGCGTGACGTAATCGCGCCCGTGCTCGCGCCAGACCTGCCGCTGCAGCGCGACGAGCTCGCGCCGCAGCGCCGCGGCGCGGTCTTCGGGGGGCTTGATGGTGGCGTAGATCTGCAGGCCGAGGCAGATCAACATGATCAGCACCGTCAGATACGGCAGCCGCATCACGCCGCGATCGTGTCCGATCGGGATGATCATCGCTGGCCCTCGCCCGCACCCACGTTTCGATGATAGCGCGTAACATCGCGCGCATGAGCAATCTACGCCGACCCGCCGCCTGCGCCGCGATCCTCGCCGCGCTCGCGCTCGCCAGCGCCGCCTGCAAGCGCCCCGAGCGGCGCGGCGAGGGCGAGTACTGCGGCCGCGCCCCTAACGAAGGCTGGTATCGCTGCAAGCGCGGGCTTACGTGCTTCAGAAGGAAGTGCATCACCCACGCCGCGCGCCGCGCGATCAAAGAACGGGAGCTGCGCAAACAGTCGGGCCTGTCGCCGCTCGACGCCGGCAGCGCGCAGGGCAGCGCGCTAGCGCACAAGCGTCTCGCAGAGCACCAGAGCCGCGCCGGCGCGATCCGCGTGCGCACGGTCAAAGCCCGCTACTCGGCCTGGGCCACTTGCAGCGCTGGCGAACGTCTGGTCAGCGGCGGCTGCGAGGCAGACCGCATTTACGCCACGCGCCCGGAGCGCTACCAGCAGGACGACACGGTTGGCGCGCGCTGGTTCTGCCGCGGACAGGGCGTGATCACCGCCTTCGCGCTCTGTCTCGCGCTGCCCGCCGAGCAAGACGCCAACACCAAGCGACCTGCAGATGCCTCGGCCGCAGACGCTGGGCGCTAGCTACCAGCTCTGCTAGCGCGGCTCGGCCTTGGGCGCGTCGCGCAGCAGGCGGCTGATCGTCGTGCGCACCGTCGCCGCTTCGAGCTCCGTGTCGACGGCCAGCAAGCGGATCGTGAAGGTGCTGCCTTCGCCGACCACGCTGTCGACGCCGATGCTTCCGCCGTGCTCGAGCACGATCTTTTTGACGATCGCCAGCCCCAGACCCGTGCCGCGCTCTTTGGTCGTGTAGTAGGGGTTGAAGATGCGCTTGCGCACGTCGTCGGGCATGCCCGGTCCGTTGTCGCGCACCTGCAGCGTCACGCGCTGGCCGTCGCGCTTGGCGCTGATCTCGACCTCGAGCGCCTCCGACGTACCGGCGTCCTCGGCCGCCTGCACGGCGTTTTCCACGAGGTTGTAAATCACGTGCTTCATCAGCATGCGATCGACCATCACCTGAACCACCGGCTCGACCTCGCGCCAGCGCACTTCCTTGCAGCGCTGCGTCACCTCGACGTGGCTCTTGAAGAAGTCCTCGAGCAACGCGTTGATGTCCACCGGCTCGGGCTGCACGTTGGGCAGCCGCGCGAATGACGAGAACGCCTGCACCAGGCGCCGCAGCCCCTCGACCTCCTCGGTGATGATCGCGTGGGCGTCGTCGAGCATCTTGCGAAAGCGCGGATCGTCGCCCTCGTACTTGCGGTGCACCTGCTGCATGGCGAGCTGGATCGGCGTGAGCGGGTTTTTGATCTCGTGCGCCAGGCGGCGCGCGATCTCCTGCCAGGCGCCGATCTTCTCGAGGTAGCCGATGCGCTCGCGGTTCTCGCGCAGCTGACCGACCATCTCGTTGAACGCGCGCGCCAGGTCCGCCAGCTCGTCGCGCCCCTTGACCTCGACCTGCGTGCGCAGGTCGCCCTCGGCGACCTCCTGCACGGCCCCCGAGAGCACGGCCACCTGACGCGTGGTGCGCCGCGCGACGAAGATGCCCACGCCCGTCGCCACCAGCAGCACGGCGCCGAACATGATCAGAAACACCCAGCGATAGATGCTCGACAGCTCGTCGCGCAGCGTCGTGATCTCGTTGGCCGCTCGCTGAGCGCGTCCCAGCGCGCGGAAGTTGAGAAACGGCGCACGCGGCGTGTAGAACGTCGCGTCGAGGTGACCGCCGCCGAGCGGCTCGTTGACCTCGAGGTCGCGAAAGCGCGCCGCGGGATACTGTTTGCCGTTTTGCGCGCTGGCCCAGACCTTTCCGTCGGGCCCGCGGATCGCGAGCCTGCCGAGCCCTGCGAATCCGCGGCTGCGCACGAGCTCGGCCACGCGCCGCGAGAGGCCTTCGCGGTCCGACGAGCCCAACGCCGACAGCAGCGCCGCGTCGCGCGCCAGCAGCTTGGCGCTGACCAGGAACACGCGCCGTCGCGCCACGAACAGCGCGCGATAGGCGTCCGCCGCGTGTGACAGCGGCACCGACAAGCGCTGCGTCTGTCCGGCGGCCACGCTGTTGGAGACACGGATCACCTGGCCGACCAGGATCACCGACGCCACCAGCGGGATCACCGCGATGCCGAGCAGGGTCGCGACGATCTTGATCTCGAAGCGACTCATGGCTTGTAGAACAGCTGCGAGCGGATCTTCCAGGTGCGCTCGGAGCGTCGGACCTTGTTGTTGACGAAGATGCTGACAAACGAGCCGAAGAAGCTCTCGCTACCGCCTTCGTGCCCACCCGACGGTCGGCGCAGCCAGCGCCGCACTTCGGCGAGCACTTCGCGGCTCATCGGATTGACCTCGACGATCGCCGCGACGAAGTAGTTTCGCGCGCGCGCGATCTTCGCCATGCGCATCAAGGGAAAGCGCCACAAGCTGGTGAGCCGGTCGATGACCGCCCCGTCGCGCAGGAACTTGCGGTGACGCCTGCCGCGCCGGTCCTCGAAGCGCACGACGAAGCGCTGTTCCCACAGATCGTAGACCGCGCGCAGGGTGCGCGCGCGCACCACGATCGGCTTTCCGCCGCCCTGCTGATAAAGGTAGACGCGCATCACCACCGTGGTGGCGAAGCCGCTGCGCAGGCGCTTTTGCAGGTGCTTGTCGAACAGCTCGCGAAAGCCGCCGCTGATCGTCAGCACGCCGCCGCGGTCTTCGAACGAGAAGCGCTTGGCGACCACGCTGGTCTGCGCGCGTGCGGGCGTGACCGCTGCCAGCAGCAGGCCACAGATCACGAGCAACGCGCGAAGCGAACGACCAGGCACGTTAGAAAGGAATGCGCCCGAGGGCGTTGCCGATGGAGAGGTGAAAGACGCCGATGCGCGTGTCGAGCCGCAGCCCGGCGTTGACCGTCAGGTCGAGAGGGATCGACTGGAACAGCGGCCTGTCACGCAGGCGCAGCTCCTCCTTGGAGGTCAGGAAGATGACGCCCACGTTGACGAAGAAGTCGCCCGAGTAGAAGAACTTGCCGCCGCGAAACCACGGGATGATGTACTCGGTGCCCAGGCGAAAGGCGATCTCCTCGTAGCGTTTGCTGTCGATGGACGTGCCGAACACGTCGCGCGAAGGCAGCGTCGAGAAGTTGAGCCCCATCACGCGACTGGGCACCAGGTCGTTGAAGTCGCCGATGAAGAACTTCTCGAAGAACGGCGCCTCGCCGAAGACGACGCCGCCCGCGACGTGCGGCGCGATGATGTGACCCCAGCGCAGCGCGATGAAGTGTTTGTAGCCGACCTGGACCTTGACGTAGTCGTAGCTCGAGCCGAGCAGGCTCGTCGACGCGTCGAGGCCGATGTTGAGCAGGCCGCCGCTCTCCGGCGTGACGGGGTCCGAGCGCGTGTCGCGCGTGAAGCGCAGCGACAGCATCGACAGCTGGCTCTCGCCGCGCAGGATGCCGAAGTCGATCGGCTCGGTGCCACCGTCGGGGTTGCGGCGCGCCGCGGCGGCAGGCACATCCGACTCGATCGCTTCGGCGCGAAAGCCGAGGCTCATACGCGTGTAGCGACCGAGGTCGAAGCCGCCCCACACCGAGACGCCGATGCGGCGGTAGCGGATCGAGAGGAAGTCTGCCGGATCGGAGCTCTCCTCGAGCCCGCTCTTGCGAAAGAACTCGTTGCCGTCGAGGAACAGGAAGCTGGCGCGAAACTCCCAGCGGCGCTCGCCAAAGCGCGGCGCGGTGATCGTCAGCGAGTAGCCCTGCTGCACGGTGCCGCGCTCGACGGCCGCGTCGGAGCCGAGCACGAACGCACCCTCGAGGCCGATGCCGCGCCCGAGGAAGTTGCGCTCGGCGATGCCGAGCCCACCCCAGGCCACCGTCGCCTCGCTGGTGCCAAAGAACAGCCCCGTGAGCACGATGGTGCCGCGCTCGGTGACCTCGACCACCAGCACCACGCGCCCGCGCCGCGAGCCGCGCCGCAACCGCAGCCGCACGTCCGAAAAGAAGCCCAACGACAGCACGCGGTAGCGCGAGAGCAC
The DNA here is from genome assembly GCA_020431405.1 of Myxococcales bacterium. Taxonomy (GTDB): domain Bacteria; phylum Myxococcota_A; class Polyangia; genus JAGQIK01. The sequence goes on along the minus strand of JAGQIK010000124.1, from coordinate 16,378 downwards.
GAAGCGCGGATCGTCGACAGACAGCGCCATGCCCGCGCGCACCTGCAGCGCGCGCAGGATCACATCCGACTTGGTCTTCTTGTTACCCGTGACCTCGATCGCCTCGATGATGTAGCGAGGCGTGAGCTTCTCTTCGGCGTGCGCTTGGACGCGCGTGAGCAGCAGGCAGAGCGCAACAGTTAGGCAGAGATAGACTCGCTTCACGGCCCGCGCAGCGTGCCGCAGACCGCGAGGCCGGTCAAGGCACGCCGCCGCTTGTATCGCGCTCGGGCGCCGTCCGTGGTAACAGGCATCGGGTGAGGTACACCGCTCACCTTCGCGCCGCGCTCGTGCTCGTGCTCGCCGCCAGCGTCGCCGGCTGCGTCGATGTGCGCTCCTTCGAAGGCGAGTGGCGCGGCAGCATCGTCGAAGACCCCGCCGTCCGTCAGGGCTTCTCGCCCGACGCCGAGGTCGCCCCGCTGATGCTCGCCGGCATCACGCTGCAAACGCTCGACGCGACGTTGACCACCAACGATGGCAAGTTCAGCGCCACGCCGCTAACCCGCGTCTCGCGCGCCTCCAGCGACGCCCTCGGCAGCCTGACCTTCGAGGGCGACCCGCTGCGCTCCTACCTGCTCTTCGGCCCCGTCAACGAGGCCAGCGAAGGCGGCCCAGCGACCATGATCGTCAGCCTCTACGGCGACAGCCACGTGGAGATGCGGATCTTCCGCGGCAGCGACATCTTCGGTGTCTTCTACCTGCGCCGCCCCGAAGACGTCGACAAGCCGTAACTTCGCGTCGGCCGCTCATCGGCGAGCCAACTCACGGTCACGGTCACGGTCACGGACACGGACAACGGTCCACGGCGACCGCAAGTCGTAGGTGCATGTAGGCCCACGTGTACCTCGACAAAGACCCATCCGTTTCCCGCGCGCGCCTCCACGGTATCGGTACCGATGCCGCTCGATCACGTCACGGCCAGGGCGCTGCGCATGATGCGCCGCCGCCACTGGGTGCTCTTCGAGGCGCATCCCGCGAGCGTGCACATGCGCCGCGTGGAGCGGCGACGCAACGCGCGCATCGCGCTCGACCTGCCGGTGCGCGTGCTCTGGCAGGCCTGCCCGCAGTCGGTGCTGGGCAGGCTGCGAGATGTCAGCTGCGGCGGCGCGTTCATCCACTGCGACGTGCTGCCGGAGATCGGCACACAGGTCGCGCTCGGCTTTCGCATCGGCGGCAACGACGGCCCGCTCACGATCACGGCGCGCGCCTTCGTCGTGCGCTGCGAGCACAGCGCCGAAGGCCATGGCTTCGCCGTGCAGTTCTCGTGGCTGCCGCAAGACAAGCGGCGCGCGCTGATGAAGGTGGCGCTCGCCAACCTCTGATACGTGTAGACTCGCGCGATGCACGTCATCGTCTACATCGAGGACAACCCGGACAACTTCCGCCTCGTGAAACGCTTGCTCGAGTCCTCCAAGGGCTACATCGTCGAGCAGGCGCGCGATGGCGTGGCGGGGCTCGAGCTGGTCAAAGCCCGCCGGCCGGCGCTCGTGCTGCTCGACCTCGACGTGCCCCTGCTCAACGGCTTCGAAATCGCAGCCCGACTGCGCGACGACCCCGAGCTCTCGAAGATCCCCGTCGTCGCCGTCAGCGCCAACGTGATGCAGGGCGAGCGTCAGCGCTCGCTGGAGCTCGGCTGCCGCGCCTTCATCGAGAAGCCCTTCGACATCCACGAATTCCGCCGCACTATCGAGCGGCTGCTCTCCGACGACGCGGCGAGATAGTCGCGCGCTGGCCGGCGTGCTCGAAGACGAACGCGCCGTCGATCTCGTCGATGTGCTCGGCGAGCAGGTTGTGCGCCGCACGCGAAAAGCGCGCCTCGAAGCGCCCTGCGCGCACGCGAGCGTAGAGCGCGTGGTCGTCGCCCTCCGCGAGCGTCGACGCATCGAGCCGCTCGTCGCGCTCGTCCGACAAGTGCAGCATCACGCCCTCGTCGTCGAAGCTGAGCGAACGCACGATGAACGGCGCGTCATCGACGTCGACGTAGGCATAACGACGCGCGTCGAGCCGCAGGATGAAACGGCCGCCTTCGCCTCTTTCGTCCTCGAGGCGATCGAGCCAGCGGTTGAGCGCCCGCACCAGGCCAGCGTGCTCGATCACGCCGCCTTCGTGCCACCAGCGCCCTTCGCGGTCGAGGCGCAGCCCCGTCTGGCGCATCTTCTCGACGAAGGCGAAACGCTCGGCCTCGCTCATCTCGTTGAAGTCCGCCGCGGCCCCCTGCGACGCCTCCTGCGTGGCCCCCTGCGCGGCGAGCCCGCGCGAAGGCGGCCGAATGTCCGGCGCGCGCAGGTATAGCGGCGCCAGCTTGGCGACGTCGTCGGCCTCACCTGCGGCGTGACGCGCGCGCGCGGCGAGCCCCAGCTCGCCAGCCGCCACCGCGTGCGCGTCCTCGGGCGCCAGCTGGCAGCGCGAGAGGTGCGACGCGTGGTACTTCAGCGCCCCGTCTCCCGCCACCGTGATCGCCGCGCCACTTTCAAACGCCGCATCGAGCTCGGCCTCGAGCGCGTCGGGGCGCAGCACGCGCGGCGGCCCCAGCGCGTCACGACCGCGATAGCAGCGCAGGAACACCTCGCCGCGCCGCGCATCGAGCACCACGGCGATCGCCGCCTGGTCGTCACCCAGCTCGCGCGCGACGGCCGCCGCCACGCCATCGAGCGAGCACACGCCATAGATCGGCTTGCGCGCCGCGAAGCAGAGGCCCTTGGCGGTGGCCAGCCCGATACGAAGCCCGGTGAACGAGCCGGGCCCCAGCCCGCACACGACGCCCGAAAGCTCGCTCGGCTGCATCGACACCGCCGCCAGCGTCTCTTCGATCAACGCCAGCAGCCCTTCGCTGTGCGTCGTCACGACGCGATCGTGCTGGGCGAGCACTTCGTGTTCGTCGACCACCGCGACCGATGCCGTCGGTGTCGCCGTATCGAGAGCCAGCAGGCGCACGGGCTAGTGCTCAGACCGCTACTTGAACCAGTAGCGCACGATGTCGTTCTTGAAAGCGAACACCATTAACGACACCAGCAAGAAGAGACCGATATACGACGCGATCTCTCGCGCGCGCAGGCTCAGCGGCCGGCGCTTGATCGCCTCGATGGTGAAAAACATGATGTGCCCGCCGTCGAGGATCGGGATCGGCAGCAGGTTGAGGATGCCGAGGTTGATGCTGATCAGCGCCATCATCGACAAGAAGTGGTCCCAGCCCTTGCGCGCGGCCACACCGGCGGTGTGATAGAGCATCACCGGTCCGCCGATGGTGTCGCGCGGGATCGCGCCGCGGAAGATCTGCACGAAGGCGATAGCGATCACCCCGACGATCTCGCCCGTACGCTGGATGCCCTGCGAGACTGCGTAGGTGAAGCGCCCTTCGATCGGCACCGGGGGCGGGAACTCGCGTATCAGACGATTGTGCGCGCCGAAGACGTAGCGCTCCTGCTTCTGCTTGTACTCGTCGTAGTACGTCACGTGCGCGAGCTTGAACTTGGCCGTCTTCGGCGCGGTCGAGCCGTAGGGGATCCACGTGATCGAGTGCTCGGCCTTGAGGTGCGAGCGCAGCGTCATGCGGATCGTCTCCCAGTGGTGGAGCTTCTTGCCGTTGAACTCGAGCACGCGGTCGCCCCGCTTGATGCCGAGCTTCTCGGCGGGCGAGCCCTTCTCCACCTTGGCGACAAAAAACTCCGCCGAATCGAGCCCCGTCTCGTAGCGGCGCCGGCCCTTCTTCATCAGCGCCTCGGGATCGACGATGGTGATGCGCGGCGCCATCAGCCGCAGATCGGCGAAGCCGCTGATGACCTTCCCAGGCCGCAGATACGACAGGCGCAGCGACTTGCCGCGGCTTCGCTGTAGCTTGCGACGCAGCGACGACCAGCTGACGATCGGCTCGCCGTCGAGCGCCGTCAGCTGATCGCCCGTCTGTAGCCCCGCGCGGCCGGCCGGCGAGCTGGGCAAACCCACGCCAACCTGCACCGGCTCGGAGTAGTTGGCGATGCCGATGCGCCCTTCGCGCTGCTCGAGCCCGAGCCGGTCGCGGCGCACCTCCTCGCTAGGCGTGATGAAGCGGTCGAAGGTTTTGCCCTCGCGCTTGATCGTGAACTTCAGCGGCTTGCGCGGCGAGTCGCTGATGATGCGCTGCATGTCTTCCCAGTAGCGTACGCGCTCGCCGTTGATCGCGACGATGGTGTCGCCGGCTTCGAGGCCAGCTTCCGCCGCCGGCTGCCCGACGAAGACCTTGCCGATCACCGACGGCGGCAGCGTCGTCTGCGCCATGTAGAAGACGAAGTAGATCAGCGTGGGGAAGATCAGGTTAAAGGCCGGGCCCGCGAACACGATGATGTAGCGCTGCCACAGCGGCTTCTGGTGGAAGGCGCGCCCTTGGTCTTCTTCGCGGATCTCGTCGTTGGGGTCCTCGCCGAGCATCTTGACGTAGCCGCCGAGCGGCAGCCACGCGATGACGTACTCGGTCTCGCCCTTGCGGAACCCGAGCATGCGGGGGCCGAAACCGAGCGAGAACTTCAGGACCTTGACGTTGAAGAGCTTGGCAAAAAGGAAGTGCCCCAGCTCGTGAACGAAGATCAGGACACCGATCAGGAGGATGAAATATAGGATCGTCATCGCATCAACACGACAGCTGGCAGTCTATCACGGGGTCGGGGGCGGCGGCGCCGGCGCCATGCTGCCCGGGCTGGCGCGCGTGAAGAACATCAGCCCAGCCTTGACGAGGATGCCGAAGAAGTCCGCCGAGACGCTGCCCTCGAAGCGCAGTCCCTTGCGATCGCGGTCGGTCTGCATGAAGAAGGCCAGCGGCACGTCGCGGCCTGCCGGCGGCAGCGCGCCGCGCACCAGCGCCTGCAGCTGCGCCGGCACCGTCGTGATCTGGTCGACCACGCGCATCACCTGCTCGACCAGCAGCGCCAGCGGCGAATAGAACAGCGCCACCAGCGGCCGCTTGCCCACCAGCTTGCGTACCACGCCGGCGAGCCGCCCCTTCTTCGCGCCGCGCGTCGCGGCGAGCATCTCCTTGATGCGCGTCTGGTAGTCGCGACCGAAGGTGGCCAGCGAGACGTCCTCGCCGGCGGCGTTCTTGGTCGACACCAGCGCCATCGTCGATGTCTTGCCGAACAGCAGCGTCATCGTCTTGCGGATCTTGGCCAGCCGCGCGCGCGCCTCCTTGACCGTGAGGTTGAAGCGACCGGCGAGCTTCTTGGTGATGCGCGGGTAGCGAATGGCGAAGGTCACCAGGTCGCCGCGCACCTTGCCCGCGCGGAAGGCGCCTTTGCGGGCGCGGATGCGCACGCCGACGCCCGGCAGCTTGGCCATCCCCGCCGCGAGCTTGACCAGCGTGCGTACGTCGGCGGCGATGGTCGACGTCAGACCGAGCAGCGCCTTGCGCAGCGCGGCGCCGTCCTTGGCGCGCACCGCCGTGCCGAAGCCGATGCCGCCGTTCTTGCCGGACCAGATCGCCGCCGCCGACTCGCCGCTGGTCTGATCGACGAGCGCCGAGAGCGCCGCGTGCCAGCGCGTGGCGATGCCTTGCAGCATCGCGCCGATGGGCAATCCCCGCGGCAGCGCTGCCAGCGCCGCCTGCGCCATCTGCACCAGCGCGCCGAGCCGCTCCTTCTGCAGCTGCGGCGAAAAGCGCGTCAACATGGCGAAGAAGGCGTCGTCGGGGATCAGCTCGGCGCCCCAAGCCGGGCCGGCGTTGAGCTTGCCGATCAGCGCGGCGAGCTCGCTTCCGTCGTGTGCGCGCACCGACAGCGAGCCGTGCACTGCCTGCGCGCGCAGGTCGAGCGCGGCGCGCAGCCTCATCATCGAGGGGACCATCTCGATGTACTTGAAGAAGCCGGGGTCGGGCATCATCGACGTCTGGCGCTTGAGCCGGGCGATGCCGCGATCGATGAGGTGTTTGTAGCGGCCGTAGATGCGCTGCATGTGCACGACGAGGCGCCCGCCGAGCTTGGGCGCCTTGCGCAAGCGCGGCGCCATCACGCCTTCGGCGCCCTGGATCAGCCGCTCGACGCTCGCCACGTACGCCATGCGGCCGACGATGCGCACGTAGATGCCGGCCACCTTGTCGCCGATGAAATGATCGCCGCCGTCGAGCGCGCGATGGCCGCCATGGGTGGCCGCGTCGGCGAGGATCTTTACGAACTTGTCCGCGTCGACGAGCGGCACGGCGAGCACCAGCGGTCCGAGGCCGCGGGCGCGGTAAATCTTGGGGTCCGCCACGGCGAGCCCGAAGGGCCGGTCGAGATCGAGCGTGCTCTCGAGACCGGGGGCGTTGCGAAACAGCTTGCTCCATAGCTTGGCCTTGAGCATGCCCGCGCCGGCGAGGCGCCGCGCCGCCTTGGGCAGGTGCGGACGTACGTAGCTGATGCCGCGCTGCAGCAGCGCCTCGAAGCTCGAGAACACCGCGGTGGCCATCACATCCGCCGAGATGTCGACGTTCTTGCGCCGCGCCGGCCGCTGGCGGGCCGGGCGCTGCTGCGCGTTCGCCGCGCCGGCCGGCTTGGCCTTGGGCGGCGGCGGCTTGGTCGTCCCACAGCCGCCCATGACCGCGGCGATGACCGCGATAATGCGAATATTTCTGACCATGCGGGGCGTCTATCACACCTTGTGCGATCCCACAAAGCGCGCGTGTTAGAGTTGAGCCGTGGCGGAGCTCGATCAGTCAGAGATCGAGTCGACGGTCGTCGACTTTCATCACAAGCTCGACCGCCTCCGGATGCTCTACGAGCAGTACTTCCTCGGCATCGAGAAGCGCGAGCCGCAGATGCAACGCCAGGAGGTAGTGCGCTTGATGCGCCTCCTGGAGTCGACGCCTATCCGCAACACCGGCCTCAAGTTCCGCTTCCGCACCTTGATGCAGAAGTACAACTCCTACCGCACCTACTGGAACCGCACCCTGCGCCAGATCGAGAAGGGCACGTACCACCGAGACGTGGCGCGTCTCAAGCGGCGCCTCGCCGACAAGGGCATCGCGCTGCCCGCCAAGGGCAAGCAGCTCAACGAGGTTCAGCTCGAGAAAGCGCTGCGCGAGGCGGCTGACCAGGACAAAGAGATCAAGCGGCGCAGCGCCAGCGACCTTCGCGGGCGCCCAGCCGAGCAGCTGCGTGATCCATATGGTCACAACCAGCAGGCGCCGATGCACCTCGACGACAGCGGCGGCCTACAGCCCGAGGCCGCGCCGGCGGCGACCAACTGGGACCCCGACGATCAGACCAATCCCAGCGCGCCGCGCGCGTGGCCCGAGGCGCCCGCGCAGGGCCGCCCCCGACCGTCGCGACCGCCGCAACAGCAGCGCCAGTATGCCGGCTACGACGCGCCGACCTCCGACGGGTTCTATGGCGACGACTACGGCTATGCCCAGCAAGGCCAGCCGCCGCCGCCGCCGGCCGCCGCCTACGACGACTCCCACGATCTCCCCTCGGCGCCGCGCGTGCGCGCGCGCGTCTCGGCGCCGCCGCCAGAGCACATGCGCCGGCCGCCGCCTCGCCCCGCGCGCTCTCGCCCCGCGCCATCGCCGTCCGCCGGCAGCGACGGCTCGCTGCCCGAGCCGCAGATGCGCTCGCTTTATCGGCGCCTGATCAAGGCCAAGAAGATCTGCGGCGAGGACGCCAGCTCGGTGCGCTACGACGCGCTGGTCAAAACGATCAACCGCCAGCTGCCCAAGCTCAAGCAGATGCACGCCGGGCGCGACGTCGAGTTTCAGGTCGTGATCCGAGACGGGCGGGCGATTCTGAAGGCCAAGCCGAAGTAAGCGCGGCTTCGCCGCGCGGCCTCGGGCCTCGGGCCTCAGGCCTCAGGTCGCGCCACAGGCTCGCGCTTCGCGCTCGCAGTTGCGCCGTGCCACCACTTCGCTGAGAAGCGCGCAAGCGCTCGCAAGCGCTCGCATGACGTTCCTTGGCTCCGAGCCTGGAGCCAGGCGGCTGCTAGCGCTGCCCGAGGCCCGAGGCCCGAGGCCCGAGGCCCGAGGCCCGAGGCCCGAGGCCCGAGGCCCGAGGCCTTCGTCCGCTAGCTCGACGCGAGCAGCTGCACGTCGTGCCCGCCGCGCCACAGCGCCTCTTCCATCGCGCCCATCAGCGGCCGCGCGCTCTGCTGCTCGAGCGCGCAGAGCGGAATGCCGCCGAGCCCCTTGGTGCGCCGCTCGAGCTCGTCGGCGTCGAGGCGATCGATCTTGTTGAAGACCAACAGCGTCGGCGTCTCCGCGAGGCCGAGGTCGGCGACGATGCGTCGCACCGCGGCGATGTGCGCCTCGTAGGAGGGATCGGAGATGTCGACCACGTGCAGCAGCAGGTCGGCCTCGTCAAGCTCCTCGAGCGTGGCGCGAAACGCCTCCACCAGCTCGCTCGGCAGATCGTGGATGAAGCCCACTGTGTCGGTGAGGATCAGCTCGCGCTCGCGCGGGAAGCGCAGCCGCCGGCTGGCGGGGTCGAGCGTGGCGAAGAGCTTATCCTCGACCAGCGTCTTGCTCTGCGTCAGCGTGTTGAGCAGCGTCGACTTGCCGGCGTTGGTGTAGCCAATGAGGCTCACCACCGGCAGCCCGCGACGCGTGCGCAGCGAGCGACGGCGCGTGCGTCGCTCGCCGACCTGCTCGAGCTCGCGCGTCAGGCGCGCGATGCGATCGCGCGCGCGCCGGCGGTTGATCTCGAGCTTGGTCTCGCCGGGGCCTCGCCCACCGATGCCGCCCGTCAAGCGGCTCATCATCGTGTTCTTGGCGACCAGCCGCGGCAGCGTGTAGCGCAGCTGCGCCAGCTCGACCTGCAGCTTGCCGTCGCGGCTGCGCGCACGCTGCGCGAAGATGTCGAGGATCAACATGGTGCGGTCGATGACCTTCAGCTCGGTGGCGTCGGAGATCGCGCGTGCCTGTGCCGCCGATAGATCGCAGTCGAAGATCAGCATCTCGGCGCCGAGCTGGTTGGCGCGCAGCAGCACCTCCTCGAGCTTGCCGCGGCCGATGACGTAGCGCGGATCGGGCGACTGGCGCGGCTGGATCACGCGATCGAAGACCGACACGCCAGCCGTGGCGCATAGCTCGGTCAGCTCGGCGAGGCTCACCTCGGGTGCACGCTCGCCGCGCAGCGCGACGTGGATCAGCAACGCGGCGTTGGCGCCGCCCGCCTCGCGTGCCGCCGACGCGCGCGCGAACTCCTCCTCGAGCGAGCGCGTCAGCTCGAGCGGATCGAGCGCCACCTGATGCAGCGGCTGGCGCGGCAGCACGCGCCACATCTCCTCGTCGCTGTTTTCGGGCAGCAGGTGCGCGACGTGCGCGTCCTTGGGCAGCCCGTCGGCGGTCATGGTGATCGCCATCACCAGGTCGAGCCGCAGCAGCGCCAGGTCGGTGAGATCGTCGTTGGTCAGCGGCTCGTCGCGCAGGTGCGTGTGGATCAAACGCAGGCCGCGCAGTCGGCCGCGACCGGCGCGCAGGCGGCCGATATCGGGCAGCCACAGCCGGTTGGCGTCGCCGACAAACACGTGGTCGGGCTGACCGCGTCGGTCGACCAGCACACCCACCTGCCGCCCCATCTCGTGCGAGACCTCGCACAGGAACGTGGCGAACTCGGGGGTTACCGCGTCGTTGGGGCGTATGCGCCGCCGGAAGATGCGCTCGGCGGCGCGCAGCGCGCTCGCCTTGAGGCCCTTGGTGTTGCCGGTAACCTTGTTGCTAGCCAAATCGACCCGTCTCGAAGCCGCTGTGCGCCGTGCTCACTGTCGACGCTCGAATCAGCGGGCGATGTTTAGCGCCGTCGCCGCAGCTGTCAACGAAGAACCCGAGGAGCGAAGGGCCTCGGGCCTCGGGCCTCGGGCCTCGGACCTGCAACGCCGGCTACCTGGTGACCAACACGTTCGGCAAGGCCAGAGAGCGTGCTTCGCAGGGACGTCTTGCGCATCTTGCTCATGGTCGGCGCTGGCTCGCGATACGAGCGGTTGTTCGGTAGCAGCGTGCGGTACGCTGGCGGCCGCGACCGGAAGCCGGAGGCCCGAGGCCCGAGGCCTGGGCATCAATTCTGTGGCGCGCGCTTGCCCTCTTCACCGCCGCCCTCTGCGGCCGGCGCCTCGGCGGCGACCTTCTTCTGCTCTTCGAGCAGCGTGATCGCGATGGCCAGCGCGCGCTGCGCCTTGTCGCTCAGCTGCTCGTCGTGGCGGATCTTGTGGAAGGCCGCGACGAGCTGCTGCTCCTGAGCGGCCACCTTGGCCTCGAACTCGGCGATCTGACGCTCGCGATCGGCGATCGCCGCGCGCGCCTCTTCGAGCTCGCCCTCGAGCTGCGCCTTGACGCCGGCGTGCTCGCTCGCCATCTCGCTGACCTCGTGCTCGTGGCGCGAGCGCGCCTCGGCCGTCGCTTCGGCGTGCTGCTGCTGCATCTCGCTCTGCGCGCGGGCGTGCTCGCTCTCGAGGCGCGCGACCTCGTCGGCGTGCTTCTGCAGCAACGCCTGCTGCTCGTCTTCGTGCTTGCTCTCGAGCGCGGCGACCGTGCTGACGTGCGCTTCGTTGATCGAAGCCACGGTCTGCTCGTGGTCTTGCTCGCGGCGCGCGAGCTCGGCGCTGTGGCCCTCGGCGAGCGACTGCATCTCGCCGGCGTGCTCGCTGCGCGCCTGCTCGAGCGCCGACTGCGCCTCGTCGCGCGCCTTCTGCATCGCCTGCTGATGCTGGTCGTCGCGCGCGGCCAGCGTGCGCTCGCTCTCGTTGCGCAGTCGCTCGACCTCCTGCGCCTGACTGCTGCGCAGCTCGGTGAGCTCGCTTTCCTGCTTGTCGCGCAGCGCGGCCAGCTCCTCGGCGTGCGCCTGCTCGGCCTGCTGCTGCGCCTCTTCGTGCTCCGCGCGAAGCTGCGCCACCTCGCTCTGGTGCGCGCTGCGCGCCTGCGCGAGCTCGTCGGCGTGCGCCTGCTTGGCCTGCTCGAGCTCCGCGTCGGAGGTCGACTTGAGCTCGTCGTACTCCTGGTGCGACTTCTCGATCTCTTCTTTGGCCTGCTCGAGGCGCTTCTTGACGCCCTCCTCGCGTTCGACGAGGCGCTGCTTGTCAGACTCGAGCGCCTCGACGCGTTCCTTGGCGCCGACGAGCTCGCGCTCGAGCGCGAGGAACTTCTCGTCCATGTCGCGCGCCTTGCGCTCGAGCTCGCGGACCTTGTCCTTGTGGTCGAGGATCTGGCGTTCCTTGGCGTCGAGGTCGTCTTTGAGATCGAGGATCTCCTTTTCCTTCTTGTTGATGACCTCGCGCAGCGACAGCAGCTCGCGATCGCGCGAGAAGCTCGAGCTCGACGCCGAGCTGGCGCTCGCCGCGGCGCTCGCAGCCGACGCTTCGGCCCGCTCGGCGCGCTCGCGCTCGCTATCGAGCTCGCGCTGAAAGCGCTCGGTTTTCACCTCGAGCTCGCGCTGAAAGCGCTCGTTTTCCACCTCGAGCTCGCGCTGCAGCCGCTCGTTTTCCGCCTCGAGCTCGTCGACGCGCCCTTCGAGGTTGCGCAGCGTGGCGCTCACATCGGGCTCGATCGCCGCCGTCGCGGCTGGACGCACGGGGGGCACGCTGCGCTCGCGCTGCTCGTCGAGCGGAGGCCGCCCGTGCAGATGCTCCTGCACGATCTCCGTCGCCGACGGCCGCACCGGCGGCTCACTCGCCGCCGCGGCCTGAGCCAGCGCGATGCTGGCGTCGTCGCCGGGCAGCGTGTCGCGCGCGTAGGAGTGCGACATCACGTCACCCTCGCGCAGCGTCTCGACTTCGAGCACGTCGATGGCGTCTTCGGACGCCGCGCCGCCGCGCGCGGCCGCTTGCGCCGAGGGCGGATTGGCCGCCTCCGCCGCCGACTCGACCTCGAGCGGCATGTCGTCGTCGTCGAGGTCGATGGCGTCGTCGCCGGCCGTCTTGGGCGCAGTGCCCTGCTGCGCCGCCTCGGCCATGGTGATCACCACCGGGCGGTCGTCCTCGCGCTGCTTGGCGCCCGCCTCGAGCTCGAGCCGCGCGAACGCCGCGTCCGTCTCGAGATCGATCTGGTCGTCGACCACCTCGTCGAGCTCCACGGCGTCTGTGCTCGTCTGGTCGTCGCCTTCGCCGAGCGAGTGCCGCGTGGCGATGTCCTGCATGGCGAGCGCGTCGCTCTGGCTGAAGTTGATGCGCGTCGGATCGTCGGCGATGTAGTCGCCCTCGTCGATCAGCTCGTCGGGGTCGATCTCGATCGCGTCGGCGTCTGAGACCTCGGGCGTCTGCGACGCGGCGATCAGCTCGCTGGCGCGATCACGACCGAGCACCGAGGTCTCGTCGGCGTCGAGGTCATCCAGCTCGACGTTCGTCTCCATCGGGTCGTCGATGTGCGGCGCGCCGCCGTCGAGCAGCGGCCGGATCTTGCCCAACAGCTCGTTCATATCGAACGGCTTGATCAGGTACTCCTCGGCGCGCGTCTTGAGCTTACGGTGCTGCTCGAAGATGTCCGGTGTCGCCTCGGACGACATGATCACCAGCGGCACGTCCTTGAGCGACGGGTTCTTCTTGAGCTTGTTGCAGATCGAGTAGCCGCTCATCTTCGGCAGCTCGACGCACAGCAAGATCAGATCGGGCGGCGCGTCTTTGGCGCGCTGCAGCGCCTGCGTGCCGTCACCGACGAGCTCGACGTCGAGATTGAAGACCGAGAGAGAGCCTCGGATTTGCTCGCCGAAGCCTGCATCGCTTTCGACGAGCAACACCCTGCGCGACTGATCCATGCACTGTTCCCCTGCTGGAGCGTTAGACGGCAAACCAGCGTAATCGCGATTCTATCAGCGTGTCGGGCGTGGGGTCGAGCGCAAGATCGGCAGGCGCGGCGCGCCTCGGCGCTACTTGGTCGTCGAGATCAGCCGCACCAGGTTGCGGCGGTCCATGTCGGTGGTCACCGCGTAGCCGGTGCCGTTGTGCTGGTAGAGCACCGTGCGGTAGCCGTGGGCGTCATGCCAGTAGACGGGCTGCGCCCCGATGCGGCTGCGCGCGGCGCCGCTCGGCAGCGCGCGCTTGTCGACGACAAACACGGACAGCCGCCGGCCGCCGACGTCGTAGACCAGATAGGCCGCCTCGTGCGCGCCGAGGTTGGTCAAGCGCGCGCCGATCAGCCGCGCCTGCACGCCACCGCCGAAGCGCGGCGCGCGCACGTTGAACTTGACCTTGTCGCTGAAGAAGCGGCGGATCGCCGCCAGGCTCGAGGCCTTGACGTCGAGCGGCACGCGCCGCCGGTGCCAGCGGATGCTCGCCTCGGCCATGTCCTCGGCCTGCTCGGTAGACTTGGCGCGCATCATCACGAAGGCCGCCGCCAGCGCAGCGCTCAGCCCCAGCGCAGGCACCAGCCCACGGCGCACCCACGCCAGCGAGAGGAAGCCCCACAGCCCCGACGCCTCGCGCTCGTCGTGCGCGTCGTGCGCATCGTGCGCATCGTGCGCATCGTGCGCGCCGCGCGCGCCGTCGCGCGCGACCTGCTCCTCGTGCGCGAGCTCGTCGCCCTCGATCTCGTCAAACGCCGCCAGCACACGCGCGACGAGCCCCGCGGGCGCTGCCGGCGACGTGATCGAGCTCTTCAGCCGGCGCCGGAAGGCCTGCTCGAACTCCACGACCTCGCGGCAGTAGGCGCAGGCGCCGACGTGCGTGCGCAGCGACGCCTCGTCGGCCTCGTCGAACTCGCCGTCGAGATAGGCGTGGATGAACTTCTGGACGTCGTCACAGTTCATCGCTGGCCTCCCCGCCCCGTCGTACGCCGCTTGCGGTAGTCGTCGAGGCTCGCCGGCGCGTCGGCGCCGACCCCGGCATCATCGCCATCCGCAGCCTCGGGCACCTTGATGTAGCCCTGCTCGACCGCGTAGGCGTAGAGCTTGCGCTGCAGCAGGCGCCGGCCACGATAAAGGCGGCTCATCACGGTGCCCACCGGTCGCTCGATGATCTCGGCGATGTCGCGGTAGCTGAAGTCGTGGACGTCGCAGAGCAGCACGGCGGTTCGAAACTCCTCGGGTAGCTCTTCGATGGCGCGTGACAGCTCTTCGGCCGCGATCTTCTCCATCAGCGCCTTCTCGGCGTCGCGCCCGAGGGTCGACGCGTCGCTGATGAAGCGATCGTAGTGGCCGCCGACCTCGGCCTCGGACTCGAGGCGGCGCAGGTTCTTTCGCTTGCGAACGTTGTTGTAGAAGGCGTTGGTGAGGATCTTGAAGAGCCACGCCTTGATGTTGCTGCCTTCCTCGTAGCGGTCGTAGAAGCGGAAGGCACGCACGAGGCTGTCTTGCACCAGGTCCTCGGCGTCGCGCTCGTTGCGCGTCAGCCGCAGCGCCATGCCGTACAGGGCGTCGAGGTGGGGCAGCGCTTCGCGCTCGAAGGCTTTTCGTCGGTTGGGATCCATCTCGCGTCTTCTGGTGGCACAAACCCCGTGCCCAGAAGATCTATTCCACGGCGCCTGCGGAGGCGCAACTATTGGCGAGGATTGGAGATTTCTAGCGACGCGGGCGCGTCGGGAGAAACGCCGCGATCGCATCGAAGGCGCGCTGCAGCGTCTGCTCGGGCGGCAGGAAGACGACGCGGAAGTGGCGCGTGCCGGGGCGCTGGCCGAAGCCGGCGCCGTGCACGCAGACCACGCCGGTCTCGCGGATCAGCGCCTTGATGAAGATCTCGTCGTCCTCGTCGAGGTCCTCGAGGCGCGGGAAGGCGTAGAACGCGGCGCTCGGCTTGACGCAGCTGATGCCGTCGATGGCGTCGAGGCCGGCGACGGTGATGTCGCGGCGCCGCAGCAGCTTGGTCTTCACGTCGAGCAGGTACGATTGATCGCCCTCGAGCGCCGGCTTGACGGCGTACTGCACCGGATGGCTGGCGCACAGCCTGGCGCGCAGGAACTTGTGGATCGCGTCGATGTAGGGGCGCACGCGCGCCTCGGGGCCGCTGGTGATGCACCAGCCGAGGCGCAGCCCGGGGCCGAGGTACGCCTTGGAGAGCCCGTTGAACGTCAGCACCGGCACGTCGTCGCGCAGCGCGGCGATGGAGACGTGCTCGCCCTCGAGCACCAGCTTGTCGTAGATCTCGTCGGCGAAGACGACCAGATCGTGGCGCGCAGCCAGCTCGAGCAGCCCAGCCAACGTCTCGCGGCTGCACACCGAGCCGGTGGGGTTGTTGGGGTTGATCAGCACCACGGCGCGCGTGCGCGCGTCGATCTTGCTCGCGATGTCGTCGAGGTCGGGCTGCCAGTCGTTGCCCTCGTCGAGGTAGTAGGGCACCTCGACCGCGCGCAGCTTGGACAGCACCGCCGAGTAGAGCGGATAGCCGGGCGACGGCGTGAGCACCGACTCGCCCTCGTTGACCAGCGCGCTGAGCGCCAGCTCGATGCACTCGCTGCCGCCGTTGCCGACATAGACGTCGCGCACGCCGATGCCGCGCGCCTCGGCGTCGTTGCGGATCGCCGCCACCGCCTCGGGCAGCCCCTCCGACGAGGTGTAGCCGTTGTGCTGGTCGCGCAGCGCCTTGCAGATCGCGTCGACGATGTGCGGCGGCGTCTGGAAGTCGAACTGCAGCGGGTCGCCGATGTTGAGGTACAGAAGCTCCTTGCCGGCGGCGGCCGCCTCGCGCGCGGTGAGCACGACGTCGCGCACGGCGTAGCGGATGTTCTCTGTGCGCCGCGCTGCGACGATGGGCTGCGATGAGGTCACCTCGGCTCCTTGCTGCGTGCAGACGCTGCGAAAACTGCCGCCACGGCCGCCGCTCGGCTACGATCGCCGCTCGCTACGCGGCGACTTTTCTCGATGCTCAGACTCTTCGTCATCGCGCTCGCGCTGATCTGCGGAAGCCCTCTGAACGCGCGCGCCGAAACGGCCCAAGACACCACCGAACGGTGGGCGCTGCACTACATCCAACGGTGGGCGCGAAGTCAAGGGTTGGCGGCGCCGCTGCCCTCGAGCGCCCTCATCGCGGCGGCACGCGACAACAGCCGCGCGCTGTGCGAGGTCGACGGCGCCGTGCCCGCCGGCGCGAGCGCCTACCTGCGCCAGGCGCTCGAGCGCCGCGCGGTGTACGACGCGATCACCCCCGCCGTGGCGCTGGTGGGAACGCGCCCCGAGCTCGAGCGCGGCCTCTCGCGCTTCGCCAAGCGCGCGATGGCGGCGCGCGGCCCGACCCATGTCGGCGTCGGCGCCGCGGCCAGCGAAGGCGGCCGGCAGGTGCTGACGGTCGTCGTCGCGCATCGGCTGGTCTCGCTGACGCCCGTGCGCCCGCGCCTCGGCCGCGCCTACCGCATCTGCGGCCGGCTCGCCGCGCGCCCGCAGCTGCTGGCGCGCCGCGCCGCCGCGCGCGTGCTCGTCAAGACGCCCGACGGCGAGGTGCAAACGCGCGCCGTGCACGGACCACGCTTCTGCGCGCGCTTCCCGGCGCCGTC
>JAGQIK010000123.1 GCA_020431405.1 Myxococcales bacterium | reverse complement strand
GGCGCGGCGGTGCGGCGGCGCCTGCGCGCGATGCAGATCGCCGCCGAGCTCGCCGCGACGCGCGCCCCGTCAGCCGCGACGCTGCGCGTAGCCGAGCGCCTGCGCGCCATCGCCGAGAGCAGCGCCAACGACGAAGCGACACGCTGGGCGGCCGCGCGTGCGGCGCGCCTGGCTCGCACGCTACAGAAGGCTGTACAATTCGCCGCGGAAGACATCTCCGCGGCCAGCGAATCCGCACGTGCGCGTTGCCTCGCGCTTCGACTGGCGCGCGAGACGGCTGCACCGGAAGGCACGAAACGATGATCAGGCTGGAAGTTGTCCAGGGACAAGACAAGGGGCGCGTGTTCGAGTCAGAGGAGCCCCAGATCACGATCGGCCGCTCGCCGACCGCGACCTTTCAGCTCAACGACTATCATCTCTCCAACGAGCACGGCCTGATCTTCCGCGAGCACGATCACTACGTGTTTCGCGACCTGCGCTCGACCAACGGCTCGATGGTGCTGCGCGGCAGCAAGCGCATCGTGCTCGACGGCAACGATCGCTGGGAGACCACGATCGCCGACGGCGACCGGCTGCTGCTCGGCGACGCCGCGTCGCCGGTGATCGTGTTGGCCAAGGTGGCGGCGATCAAGGCGCCGGAAAAGGACAACCAGCGCGTCATCGCCACCGTCTCGTTCGGCGACGTGCCGCAAGTGGTCGGCAAGGTCGAGCAAGGCCCCGACGTCAAAGCCGTCTACGAGGCCGTCAAGGCGCTCGGCGGCCGCCTGCAGCTCGACGAGGTGCTCTCGGCCATCGCCGACGGCGTCTTCGCGCTCGTCACACGCGCCACGCACCTGTCGATCCTGCTCAACGAGGGCGGGGAGGACGAAGAGCGCTTCGTCACGATGCTGGCGCGCGCGCGCAAGGCCAGCGACGGCAGCAGCGCCGACGGCGTGATGATGAGCCGCGCCGTGCTGCGCCGCGTGCTCAAGGACCGCAGCGCGGTGCTCGCCGCCAACGCGATGGACGAGCTCGGCGGCAGCGAGAGCATCATGGGCGGCAACATCCGCTCGACCATCGGCGTGCCGATGTGGAGCGACGAGCGCATCGTCGGCGTGATCCAGTGCGACAACCGCGCAAGCACCGGCATCTTCAGCGAGCGCGACCTCGAGCTTTTGCTCGTGCTGGCGCGCCAGGCCGTGCTCGCCATCGAGAACGCGCGCCTGCACCAGGAGCTCAAGGTCGCCCAGGAGCGGCTGCAGGGCGAGAACACCTACCTCAAGCGCAAACAGGCGGGTGTGCGATTCGACAGCATCATCGGCGAGTCGCAGGCGATGAAGGACATCTTCAAGCAGCTGGCCAAGGTCATCGACACGCGCGCGACGGTCTGCATCTACGGCGAGACGGGCACCGGCAAAGAGCTCATCGCCAGCGCGATCCACACCGAGGGCAAACGCCACGACAAGATGTTCGTCGCGCAAAACTGCGCCGCGCTGCCCGAGCAGCTGCTCGAGAGCGAGCTGTTCGGCCACAAGAAGGGCGCCTTCACCGGCGCGGACCAGGACAAGAAGGGCCTCTTCGAGATCGCTGACGGCGGCACGCTGTTTCTCGACGAGATCGGCGAGATGGAGCTCACGCTGCAGGCCAAGCTGCTGCGCGTGCTGCAGGAGGGCGAGGTGCGCCCCGTCGGCGCCGCGCGCGCCAAGCGCGTGGACGTGCGCATCATCTGCGCCACCAACCGCAGCCTCGAAAAGGAAGTCGAGTCGGGGCGCTTTCGCCAGGATCTGTTCTATCGGTTGATGGTCTTCCCGATCACGTTGCCGCCGCTGCGCGAGCGCAAGGAAGACATCCCGTTGCTAGCGCAGCACTTCATCCAGCGCTACACGACCGAGCTGCGCAAGAGCGTCGGCGGCACCAGCCAAGAGGCGATCAACCAGCTTCTGACCTACAAGTGGCCGGGCAACGTGCGCGAGCTGGAAAACGAGGTCCAGCGGCTCGTGATCCAGGTCGACGAGGGCGCCATCGTCCAGCCGGAGCACCTCTCGCCGCAGATCCGGCGCGTCGAGAGCATGGTGCAGCGCATCGCGCCCAAGAAGGGCACGCTCAAGGAGATGATGGAGAGCGTCGAGCGCTACCTGCTCACCGAGGCGCTCGACGAGCACGGCGGCAACAAGACGCAGACGGCGGCCACGCTCGGCATCACGCGCGAAGGCCTGCACAAGAAACTCTCCAAGTACGGCTTGTGAGCGAGCTCGCCGCGCGACTGGTTCCGAGCGCGCTCGGAGCGGTGGGCATCTCGTGGGGCAAGAGCGGCCTGCGCGCCGTGGTGTTGCCTCATGACAGCGAGGCGGCGACCGCGCGCGCGCTAAGACAGCGCTGCGGCGCGCCCGCGCTCGCAGTGCAGCCAAGCGCGACGAGCGCGCGCGGCGCCGAGCACCCCATCGATCGCGTGGCGGCGCGCGTCGCGCGTCATCTCGCCGGCGAGCTCGACGCGCTCGACGACGTGCCGCTCGAGCTCGACGACGTCTCGCCCTTCGCCCGGCGTGTCTACCAGGCGCTGCGCCGCGTGGGGCCCGGCGCCGTGACGACGTACGGCGATCTCGCGCGCGCAGCCGAGGCGCCCGTGGGTGCGGCACGCGCCGTGGGTGCGGCGATGGGCCACAACCCGCTGCCGCTGGTGGTGCCTTGCCATCGCGTGCTCGGCAAAAACGACATGGGCGACTTCTCGTCGCCGGGCGGCCTGCGCACCAAGCTGCGCCTGCTGACGCTCGAGCGCGTCGACGCCGCAGTGCTGGTCGAGCGCGGCGTCAACGCGCTGCGCGCTGACGAGACCCTCGGCCCGATCATTCGGCGCGTGGGCCAGTGCCGCATCGGCGAGCGCGGCGCGCCCGACGCGCTCACCGCACTGTCGCGCTCGATCGTGCACCAGCAGGTCTCGCTCGCCGCGGGTCGCACGATCTTCGGCCGGCTGCTTTCGGCCTGCGGAGATGGCGCGCGCACGCTCGACGGCGATCGCGTGCTCGCCGCGGCGCCCGAGGTGCTGCGCGGCGCGGGCCTCTCGGCGCGCAAGGCCGAGACCGTGCGCGAGATCGCCGAGCGCTACCGCGGCGGCGAGATCGACGAGCAGCGCTTGGCGCGCCTCGACGACGAGCAAGCGATCGAGGCGCTGACGAATATCAAGGGCGTCGGCCGCTGGACGGCCGAGATGTTTCTGATGTTTCAGCTCGCCCGGCTCGACGTGCTGCCCCTCGGCGACGTCGGCCTGCAGCGCGCGATGCAGCGCGCCTTCGGCATCAAGAAGAAGCCGGCGCCGCGCACCATGACGCGCCTGGCGAAGCCCTGGACGCCGTTTCGCAGCGTCGGGTGCTGGTATCTGTGGCGTGGCCTGGATGGCGACCTGTTTTCTGCAATGTGAACTGCGTTACGCATCTTTGAGGGGTATCGCCCCGCCCACGCCGCGCGTTATGCTGTTGGTTGCATGTCCGAAGGGCGTACCTCCAGCTTTCGGCGGTCGGTCACCAGATCCGGCAGCCGCGTCGGCCACGAGTCGGGATTTGTTGCGATCCCTGGCAACTCCACGCTCGATGCGCCCCCTCGGCTGATCGACCTCACCACGGGGCTGCCGGCGCTGACGGCGCTGTTCAACGAGCTGCGCCCGCTGCCCGAAAAGGGCGGCGCCTCGATCGTCTACGTCCACCTGCCCTCCAACGAGCTGATCGAGGAGCGCTATGGCTGGGAGGCGCTCGAGGCGTACACCGGCTTCGTCGCCAGCGACCTGTCGCGCTACGCGCGCGAGCTGCGCGCCGACCGCGACTTCTGCGTGCTGATGCGCGCCTTCGCCGACGACTTCGTGATGATCTTTCCCGCGGGTGACAGCGACGCGGAGCTGTCGGCACGCATCGTCAGCGGCGTGCGCGGCCACCTGCAGGCGGTCGACGAAGAGCTCGCCGAGCTGCACGAGATCTACATCGGCACGGCCTCGATCCGGCCCTTCGCCAAGATCCACCCCGAGCGCTGGATCTATCGCGGCATTCAGAAGGCGCAACGAGAGGCCACCGACGTCGGGCGCCAGCGGCTCGGCGGGCAGGTGCGCGTGCTCGACAGCTGCATTCGCGAGCGCGCCTTCCGCATGGTCTATCAGCCGCTGGTCGACGTGCGCGACAGAAGCATCTTCGCCTACGAGGCGCTGTGCCGCTGCACCATGGAGCAGCTGCGCAACCCGCACATGCTGTTCAACGTCGCCGAGCAGGGCGATCGCATCTGGCCGCTGTCACGCGTGCTGCGCCGCATGACGTGCGAGGCGATCCCGAGCCTGCCCGAGGGGCGCTTGATGTTTATCAACGTGCACCCGCGCGACTTCGATGATCCGCAGCTGCTGCAGCCCGAGCCGTGGCTCGTCGAGCACGCCGACCGCATCGTGCTCGAGGTCACCGAGCGCGCGACCATCACCGACTTCGACGACTTTCGCCGCAACATGGAAGTGCTGCGCGAGCACGGCGTGCGTATCGCCGTCGATGACCTCGGCAGCGGCTACGCCGCGCTGAGCTCGGTCGCCGAGCTGCAACCAGACTTCATCAAGTTCGACATGACGCTGATCCGCGATATCCACGAGAGCCCAGTGCGGCAGAACCTGCTGCGCAACATGATCTCGTTCGCGCGCGACATGAACGCCGGCGTCATCGGCGAGGGTGTGGAGATCGTCGAGGAGCTCGACACGCTGGTGGACCTGCAGTGCACCTACGTGCAGGGCTACTACTTCGCCAAGCCCACGGCGCAGTTCCTCCAGGCGGTATCGGT
>JAGQIK010000122.1 GCA_020431405.1 Myxococcales bacterium | reverse complement strand
GGCCTGAGCCTCGGCGGCAACACGCTGCTTCACGCCGCCGCGCAGCAGCCCGAGCGGTTCTCCGCGCTGGTGCTCGTCTCGACAACCCTCGAATACGACGAGCGCGCGCGCGCGATCATGCGCCAGATGCGTTTCGACGCGCTGCCCGAGGTCGAGCAGCAGCGTATGCGCGCCGTG
Organism: Myxococcales bacterium; assembly: GCA_020431405.1. Lineage (GTDB taxonomy): Bacteria > Myxococcota_A > Polyangia > JAGQIK01. The sequence goes on along the minus strand of JAGQIK010000122.1, from coordinate 2,681 downwards.
CACGGCGGCGGCGAGGCGCAGATCGACGCGCTGATCGCCGCCGTGCGCTCGATGCCCGACGACCCCGCGGGGGCGACGCTCGCTGATGCAGACCTCTCGCGCATCGCGGCGCCGGCGCTCGTCGTCTACGGCGATCGCGATCCGCTCTATCCGCTCGAGATGGCCCTCAGACAGGCTCGCGGGCTGCCGCGCGGCGAGCTGTGGGTCGTGCCCGCCGAGGCGCACCTTCCGGTCTTCGGAGCCTGGCGCCCGACGTTCGAAGCGCAGGCGCTCGCCTTCATCGAACGTGCTATCAACGCGTCATGAGACGGGCCACATCGACGTCACGCTGCGCGCCGCTGCTGCTTCTTCTACTGCTGCCGGCCGCCTGCACCAAGCAGAGCCAGCCCGCGCCCGCGACATCAGCGGGCAGCGCGAGCGCCAAAACCGCCGAGACGAGCGGCCCGGCGAGCAAGCCAGCGGCGGATCACGCGCCGACCAAGATCGCCAAGGCTACGACGCCGAAGGCCAGCCCGCGCCCGATGCTGCGCGCGCAGCTGTGGCGTTTCGACGGCCTCGACGACGGCGCGCTGCCGGTCGGCTTTCGCAGCCGCGTCGGTCGCTGGGGCGCGGTCACGCCCGCCGGCAAGAAGGCCGCGCCGAAGATCGGCAAGGTCGTCCTGCAGGCGGCGAAGAGCCGCTCGCACGTCTTCAACGTGTTGCTCGCCGAGACCATCTCCGAGGCCGACCTCGCGCTCGAGGTGCGCATGCGCGCGCGCAGCGGCAAGATCGATCAAGGCGGCGGCCTCGTCTGGCGCGCGGCCGACGACAGGAACTACTACATCGCGCGCTACAACCCACTCGAGGACAACTACCGCCTCTACACCGTCACGGATGGCCGCCGCCGGCAGCTCGCCTCGGCGCGCGTCAAGCTCGACCACCGCGCGTGGCACACGCTGCGCGTGACGATGCGCGGCGATCACGTCCAGTGCTTCCTCGACGGAAAGCGCCTGCTCGAAAAGCACGACAGCACCTTCGCTGAGGCCGGCAAGATCGGGCTCTGGAGCAAAGCCGACGCCGTCAGCGAGTTCGACGATCTCTCGGTGCGAAATCTCCAGCCGAAGAACAAGAAGAAGTAGTAGTCGTCGCCTGCCAGGCGCGGCGCGCAATACTCTCCGCATGGCAGCACCTCCCGAGCGCGAGCGGGCCACGCTGTGGCAACGCCTTCGCGCCTTCGTCTCCGTCTATCGCTACGTCGGCCGCGCCGTGCCGCTGGTCTGGCAGACCAACCGCTCGCTCACGCTCGCGCTGCTCGCGCTGAGTATCGTTGGCGGCCTGCTCCCGGCCGGAATCGCCTACACCGGCAAGCTGATCGTCGACCAGGTGCTGCTCGCCGCGCGCACGCACCTTCACAGCGATCAGACGCGCGCGCTGATCTACATCGGCGTCGAGCTCGGGTTCGTCATCTCACTCGCGGCGGCTCAGCGAGGCATCGACGTATGCCGCTCGCTGCTGCGCGCGCAGCTCGGCCACCGCATCAACGTGCTGATCCTCGAGAAGGCGCTGACGCTCGATCTGACGCACTTCGAAGACTCCGATTTCTACGACAAGATGACGCGCGCGCGCCGCGAGGCCTCGTCGCGCCCGCTAGCGCTCGTGATGCGCACTTTCGGGCTCCTGCAGGACGGCATCGCGCTCGCCACCTATGGCGCGCTGCTGCTCGCCTTCTCGCCGCTGCTCAGCGCCGTGCTGGTCGTCGCCGCGCTGCCGGCGTTCATCGCCGAGACGCGCTTTTCCGGCGAGGCCTTCCGCCTCTTTCGCTGGCGCACGCCGGAGACGCGCGAGCAGATGTATCTCGAGACGGTGCTCGCGCGCGAAGACCACGCCAAGGAGGTCACCGTCTTTTCGCTCGGGCCGCGGCTGCTCGATCGCTATCGCGCGATCTTCGAGCGCCTCTACCGCGAGGACCGCAACCTCACGCTGCGTCGCGGCTTGTGGGGCTACCTGCTGGCGCTGGTCTCAACGGCGGCGTTCTTCGCGGCCTACGGCTGGATCGCCATCTCCGCCATCGCCAGCAGCATCACCCTCGGCCAGATGACGATGTACGTGCTCGTCTTCAAGCAAGGCCAGAGCGCGCTGTCGTCGGCGCTGATGGCCGTCGGCCGTATCTACGAGGACAACCTCTACGTCTCCAACCTCTACGAGTTTCTCGACGAGCCCGTCGAGACGCGCGCCGAAGGCGTCGCCAAAGGCCCGACACCCGACGACGGCCTGCGCTTCGAGGACGTCGCCTTTCGCTACCCCGGCTCCGATCGCGACGCGCTGCAAGGCGTCTCGCTGCACATCCGCCCCGGTCAGAAGCTGGCGCTCGTCGGCGCCAACGGATCGGGCAAGACGACGCTGATCAAGCTGCTCACGCGCCTCTACTCGCCGACGCGCGGCCGCGTGCTGCTCGACGGCCTCGACCTGCGCGAGTGGGACCAGGAGGCGCTGCGCCGCCGCGTGGGCGTAATCTTCCAGGACTTCATCCGCTACCAGCTCACCGTCGGCGAGAACATCGGCGCCGGCGACACCGACGCGTTCGACGACGAGGCGCGCTGGCGCACCGCTGCAGACAAGGGGCTCGCCGCCGAGTTCATCGAGCCGCTGCCACGTGGCTACAACACGCAGCTCGGCCGCTGGTTCAACGACGGGCGCGAGCT
>JAGQIK010000121.1 GCA_020431405.1 Myxococcales bacterium | reverse complement strand
GCCTCCGCCACGCACCTGCTCGCCGACCCAGCGCGCCAGCTCGAGCGGCGTCAGCGCTGCCACGCCCATGCCGACGCTCGCCAAGAGCTCGGCCACGCCCGTGTTGTAGCGAGGCTTGCCCTCGTCATCGAGCGCCGCCAATCCCAACGCGGTCACGCCCGATCCGACGATGCGCTCGGCTTCGGCGCACAGCTCGCCCACGCCATAGCCTTCCTCGAAGTCCGAGATCAGCAGCAACAGCGTGCGCTGCGGCACGCGCACCAGACCGCGCGCGTAGCGCAGCCCCTTCGCGATGTGCGTGCCGCCGCCGACCTGCACCTCGAGCAGCAGCGCCAGTGGATCCTCGGCGTGCTCGCTGAGGTCGATGACCTCCGTGGAGAACGTGATGAAGCTGACCGACAGCGCCGGCACGCCCGAGAGGATCGCCGCCATCAGCGCGCTGTAGACCACCGACGGCTCCATCGACCCCGACACGTCGACGACGATCACCACGTGCCAGTCGAGCGAGCGCCGCGAGCGCGTACGGAAGATCAGCCGCTCGGCGACCAGGTGCGCCTCGCCGTCCTCGTCGACGCGCGCCGAGGCGAGGTTGGCGCGCACCGTGCGCCGCAAGTCGAGCGGCCCCACCGGCCGCCGCGTGGGCCGCGCGGTGGTCAGCCCCGCGAGCGCCGGCTGCACGCGCAGCGCCAGCTCGTCGACCAGCTGCTCGACGATACGGCGCACCAAACGTCGAAGCTCGGGCAGCCGCGACTCGGGCAACCCGCCGCGCAGCGAGAGCACCTGCGTCAGCAGATCCACCGACGGCGCCACCGAGTCGGGATCGAGCGCCAGGATCGCGTCGCTGCGCCCGCGCGCCACCGCCTCGCCGAGCACCTCCTCGCGCACTCGCGCCTCGAAGAGCGCCTCGAGGTCCTCGGCCCACTCTCGCACCGTCGGATACGACGCCTCTTGCCCGGCGCCGCCGCCACCGCCGCCGCCGATGTTCCCTCGCGCCCCTTCGCCGCGCCCGAAGCCATAGAGCTCGTCGAGCGCCCGCGCCATGCGCGCCGAGCGCGGCGACAGCTTCTCGCGCTGCTGTCCCAACACCAGCCGCCATCGCTCCGCCGGCTCGAGCGCCCGCGGCGTGGCGTCAGCCGCAGCCGCGCCCCGCTGCGCTTTCGGCTCCACCGCCGTGCCCGTGCCCCGCTTCGCCTGCGGCTCCGCCGCCGCTTCCGACAACATCCCCCCCACCTTCGCCATCGCCGCCGCATCCGCCGCCGCCCAGCGCGACAGCAGCGCCGGATCGTCGTCCACGTCGAGCGCCGTCGCCCCACCCGCGGCGCTCGCCTTGAGCTGCAAGCGCTCGACGATCACGTCGAGCAGACGCCCGCGCGCGGCCGGCGAGAGCACGTCGAAGCCCTGCCGCAGCGCCGGCAGGCGCGCGATGAAGCGCTCGTCCTCGATGCGCTCGATGCGCTCGCCGAGCCCGTCGAGCAGCGCCGGGTCGGCCTCGATCAGCGGCGCCGCGACCGTCAGCGCGCCGCACAGCCGCGCCGCCAGCGTGCGAAACGCCTGCGACCCATCGGGCGCGCCGTCGCCGGTGGACGCGTCGACCCACGAGCCGAGCTCCACCGCGAAGCGCTCGGCCGGCCGGTCGCCGAGCAGCACCAGCACCCCTGACGCCGCCCCCTGCATCAGCGCCGAGCCGTCGCGCGCCAGCCGGCGCAGCACGTCGAGCAGCCGCCCGCTGCCCAGCGCGGCGTGCGTCTCGGCGACCTCGGCGCGCTGAAACAGCCGCGCCAGATCGAGCAGCGCGCGCGCGTCGTGCACCTCGTCCGCGCCGAAAAGCCCCTCGAGACAGCGCACCGAGACCGCGAGCAGCTCGCGCCCGATCGGCGCGAGATCCACCTCGAGCGCGCTCACCGCGCCGGGCAGCGCCTCGCCGGCCTTCAGATCGCCGCCATCGCCCTCGCCTGTCCCCGCGTCGTTCGCCACCGGACAGCCCGGCACGTGCCCTCGCGCCAGCCGCTCGACGAACGTCGCCGCCGCCACCACGTCGGCCAGATCGCCTTGCGCTGACAGCTCGGGCAGCAGCCGCTCGAGGTGACGCGCCACCTCGACGGGCAGCCCGCATTCGGCGGCCTGCTCGCAGAGCTTGACGCGCGCCGCCGGCAGCAGCGCGTCGTCGCGCTCGAGCCGCCGCTCGCTGGCCCGCAGCGCGCCGCGCGCCGCCTGCGCCAGCGTCACGCCGCGCGCCGCGCAGAGCTCGATGGTCGCCTCGACCTGCGGCGTGTAGTCGACCTGCCAGACCGCCGTGAGGCTCTGTGCGTCGCTGTCGTCGCCCTCGACCTGCTCTCCGTAGGGCACACCGCACAGAGACAGCCGCATCAGCGTGACGTGGCGGCGGCGATCGAGGTCGCTGCGCAGCACGTCGAGGCGCAGGCGCTTGCCGTCGGGCAACACGCCGCGGCGCCGCCGCGAAAGCGGCGCGTCGGGCACATCATCGGGCCCCGGCAAACCCAGCGCCCGCAGCGTCGCCCACACGTTGACCAACAGCCCCGAGCGCGGCGTGCCCTCGGCGAGCCTCCCGCGCTCGCCGCCGACCATCACCTCGTCGAGGGCCTCGGCCAGCACGCGCCCGCGCCCGTAGAGCTCGCCCTGCGCCAGCGCCGAGGTGATGCCCTCGAGCAGCTCGCGCCGCGACGGCGACGGCAAGCCGCGCAGCCGCGCCAGGTCCTCCGCCACGCGCACCGCCTCGCGCGAGTCGGGCAGCCCCGCCACGTGCCCACGCGCGCGCAGCCGCCGGCACACGCGCACCACCACGTCGATGCAAAGCTCGCGCGCCTCGCGCTCGCCTTGATGCGCCCCGAGCAGCTGCTGCTGCCACGCCGGATCACGAATCCCTGCCGGATAGCCCGAGCGCGAATCGAGCAGCTCGAAGTCGTAGGGCGCGATGGCGCTGACCAGCTCGCGCCCTTCGCTCGGTTTGCCCTTGCCCTTGCCCTTGTCATCCGCGCCGCTGCCGTCCCCGCCGCTGCCGTCCCCGCCGCCCAAATACGCGACCTCGGCAAACAACACCGGCTCGTCGAGCAGCGCCGCCGCGTGAAAGGCGCCCACCACCGCACAGGCGCGCTCGGCGCCGTCGCGCAGCGCCGCCGCGATCTGCTCGCGCATGTAGCGCTCGCGCCGCAGGTCCCCCGCGTGCACGCCTTCGCCGAGCGCCGAGTCGAGCCGCATGGCGAAGCCCGAGCGCAGCGCCGCGCGCCGCACCACCTCCGCCGGCTGCCCCAGCGCGCGCGACTCGACCCACAGGTCCCACAGCGCTTCGACGTCCTCGACCTGCGCGCGCCGGCAGATCGCGTCGAGCAGCGTACGCGTGGAGCCGCCGCCCTCGCCGTCGCCGCCCTCGCCGCCCCAGCCCTCGATGCCGGACACCTCGACGCGCGTCCCGTCATCGCCGCCGCGCCGCGCCATCGGCAGATCGATGCCGCGCACGGGCACCCCGCGCGCCACCGCCCAACGCACCGCCACCAGCTCGGGCGAAAAGTCGGCGAAGGGGTAGAACCACATCTCGCTCTCGGCACCATCGGCGCGCCCGCAAGCGAGCGCCAGCGGCGCGCGCGCCTCCGCGTGCCCGAGCCACTCGAGCAGCCCATCGAGCTCGCCGGGAAGCTCGACCAACAGCACGTCGGGCTCGTATGCGTCGAGCGTGGCTCGCATCGCCGCCGCGCACGCGGGCGAGTGATGGCGCACGCCGAACAGCAGCGGCGCCCGCGACGCGCTCAGCCGCTCGACGACGTCATGCCACGGAAACTCGCTGACCACGCGCTACTCGCCGGCCGGCCCTGCGCTCTCGAGCACGCCGCGCAGCTCGTGAAGCTGCTTCCACAGGCGCGCCCCGCCCTCGGCGCGCCGCTTGACCGCGCCGTCCCAGTAGGCGAGCAGCCGCGCGCGGTCCTTGGGATCGTCCTTCTGCACCACGCCGAGCAGATACCCTGGCACCGACGACAACACGTCGCGCTCCGATGGCAGAAAGCGCGCCTGCACGCCCAGCGACGTCGCCACGCTGACCGCCTCGGCGGTGCTCATCACCGTCCCCGGTCGCTCCACCGCCCAGCCCTCGACGCTGCGCCCGCTGCGCAGGTCGCGAAAAGCCGTCACCAGCGCCTCGAGCACCGCGTCGTCTACCGCCAGCTCTTCGCCCACGCGCGCCAGCGCCGCCGACGCCTGCCGCCGCACCAGCGCCATCTCCTGGTCGAGCTCGGCGATAGGCTCCACCGTCTCGAAGTTGAAGCGCCGCTTGAGCGCCGCCGACATCTCCGACACGCCGCGGTCACGCAGGTTGGCGGTGGCGATGATGTTGAAGCCCGGCGCCGCGAACACGACGTTGTCCCCCGCTAGCTCGGGGATCGCCAACCGCCGGTCCGAAAGGATCGACACCAGCGCGTCCTGCACCTCGGGCAGACAGCGCGTGACCTCCTCGACGCGCGCGATGGCACCCGCGCGCATGGCGCCGAGCACCGGCGACGGCACCAACGCCTCGGGGTGCGGCCCCTTGGCGATCAGCAGCGCGTAGTTCCAGCCGTAGCGCAGGTGCTCCTCGGTCGTGCCCGCCGTGCCCTGCACCGTCGACGCGCTGCTCGCCGAGACCGCCGCCGCCAGCAGCTCCGACAGCATCGACTTGGCCGTGCCCGGCTCGCCGACCAAAAGCAAGCCGCGCTCGCCGACCAGCGTCACCACGCAGCGCTCCACCAGCGCGCGCTCGCCGACGAACTTCTTGCTGATCGCGCGCGCCTCGTGTCCCTTGGTGCGCAGCACCTCGCCGTCAGAGCCGCAGATGAACGTCACCACGGCGCGCGCGCTGAGGCGCCACCCAGGCGGGCGCGGCCCGCTGTCGGTGGCGCCGAGCAGCGCCAGCTCCTCGGCGTAGAGCTCCTCCACCAGCGGCGCCTGCGCCGCGCGCACGCCCCCGTCGTCTCCGTTGCCGTTGCCGTTCCCGTTGCCGCCCGCCTTCGCCCCCGCCGCCTTCTTCGACGCGCTGGTCTTCTTGGCTGCCATTACTTCTTGCTCGCCTTCTTCTTGCCGCGCCCGCTCGGCACTTCCTCGTAGCGTGGCTCGTCGCCCGACGAGACACGCTTCCACGCCGCCGCGAACAGCTCGCCCAGAGGCAGCGGCGACATCAGGTAGTCGAGCGGGATGGTGAGGCTGCCGTCCTTCTCACGGCGCACGCCGTAGAGCGGCAGCTTCCAGCTCTCCACCGGCAGATGCGGCCGCGAGAGGTCCTCCCAGCCGCCCGGCAGAAACACCGCGCGCCCGGCGCGCGCGCGCTTGGCCTCGACCACCAACCCCCGCGCCGCCAGCTCCTTGGCGGCCTTCTTGATCTGCGCCGGCTTCCAGCCGTTGTAGCGCGTGATGTGCTTGTCGCTCGGCCGCGGCAGCGCCAGCAACTGCAGGTAGTAGACCGCCGCATCCTCCGAGAGGTCGATCTTCTTACGCACCTTGGTCACCACGTCGGGCGCCGAGGCGAGCGGGTTGGCCTCGAAGGCGCCCTCGTCGATCACCGGCTTGGCCGCGCGCTCGGCGATGGCCGCCAGCCCCGGCGAGAGCAAAAGCTGCGCGGCGACACAGGCGTCGCTGACCCCTTCGGCGAGCTTGTGCACGCGGTCCCAGTCCTTGACCTTGGCCGGCCGCACCGCCGTGTGCACGTAGCTGTCGTCCTCGTCGGGCAGCACGATCAGATCACCGGTGTCGCACCCGTAGTGGTCCTTCTTGCGCGAGGTGTCCTTCGGCTTGAACGCCTTGCCGCCGAACGACTCCACCAGCGCGAGCGCCTTCTTGTGGTTGCCCGTCGAGATCATCGGGCCGTCGAGCAGCAGCTTGCCGCTCGCGAGGCGCTTCTGCGCCAGCTCGTAGACCTTGTCGAGCTTGGCGACGAGCTTGTGGCCCGCCGGCAGCTCGGCGTGCAACACCATCATCCACGCCGCCAGCGAGCGCAGCGTCTGGCCCGAGAAGAAGTCGTCTTCGCTGAGGTCGTCGTCGGTGAGATCCACCGAGCCCCAGTCGCTGAGCGTCCACTCGCCGTCGCGCGTGAGCTCCTTCGACTTCTTCGGCTCGGTGAGCAGCGGCACCATCTCGCTGGCGTCGCGGTAGTCGAACTTGAGCTCCTTGTCGAGCAGCGACGCCAGCTCGGCGTCGACCGTGAAGCGATCGCCGAGCGCCTCCTTCACCGCGTCGCCGAACCGCGCGATGAAGCTCTCGTCACCACCCGCGAGCGGGTCGTAGAGCTTCTGCGGGTCATCGGGCATGCCCGCGTCGAGGATGTCGCGCCGCACCTGACGGTCGAGCTGCTTGAGCGCGCTGCGCGCCGCTTCGGCTTCGGCGACCTTGAGCCCCATCGCCTCGCGCAGCGCCTTGGGCAGGAAGTTCTTGTTCCACTCGTCGAACTTGGGCATGCCGGCCCACAGCAGGCACGCCTCGGGGTAGCTCAGCCCCGAGCGTTCGGCGAGCGCCTCGGCGTGCTCGCGCTCGAACGGGCGTTCGCCGCGCTCGCGCACCAGCTGCGCCACGGCGCGCAGCCGCTCGGGCGTGCCCCAGCCGCCGCCGCTCTCGCGCGTCTCGCCCTCCTCGGTGATCTTGGCGTCGGGCAGCAGCACGGGCTTGCCCGACGACATCCACTCGAGCACCGGGATGCCGCTCTGCTCGTCCTCGTCGCAGTCGATGTCGGCGATCATGTAGCGGTTGCCGCCGTGCTCGCCGAGCCCCCACGCCGTGTAGTCGTCGCTCTGCAACGGCATGCCGAGCTTGCTGCGCCGCAGCTTGCACTCGACGTGGCGCAGCTTGGTGCCCGGCTCGCACAGCGGCGAGTCAGCCCACGCCTCGAGCATCGTACAGAGCGCCTCGCGCGCGCCGCCCTCGAGCGCCGGCGTCGGCCCGAAGAAGGCCAGCGCGCCGATGCGCCCTACGAGCTCGTACCAACGCACGTTGGACTCGGGGATCTTGCGCACCTGCCCGTCGGCGAAGAACGCCGTCGCCGCACGCAGCTGCCCCATCATGCCCGCCGTCTGCCAGCCCGTCTCGCACAGCAGCTTGAGCTGGTCCGAGATCTTGTCGGCCGTGTCGTCGTCGTCGCCGGCCACCTGCTGCGCCTCGGGGTTTTCCGGGTCGCGCATCGCCGCCAGCTCGTCACGCCGCCGCGAAAGGCGCGCCGCCGTCGCAGCCACGCCGGCGACGTTGAGGCGCAGCTCGGCGCTCGTGATCTTGGGCAGCAGCTTCTTGACCGCCGCGACGCTCTTGGGCAGCTCGAGCTTGCTGAAGGCCTCGTCGTCCTCGTCGTGGGTGGTGACGTCCTCGAGCGCGGCGTCGAGCAGCGCGCTCGCCGTCGCCTCGTCGATCTCGCGCAGCGCGCGCGAGCCGGCCTCGTCGCGCGGCTCGAGCACGTGCCACCAAAGCTGCGGCAGCGTCAGCGGCGCGGCGCGGTCGTACCTGCGCCCGTCGTGAAAACCGCCCTCGGCGAGCGAGACCACGTGGCGCCCCTCGGTGTCCCACAGCTGATAGGTCCACTCCAGATCGTCGTAGTCCGTGTAGCCGCTCGAGACGATCGGCGTCGGCTTGTCGAAACCGGGCATCGAGAGCAGCGCCTCCGGATAGCTCGAGCCCTCGTCGTCGTCCTCGGCGCCGCCGAGCGCGCCGACAAAGCGCAGCCCGTCGATGCGCTCGAGCTCGGCCTTGGCGCGCCGCTCGCGCTCGAGCTGCTCGTCGCGGATCTCGTACTCGTCGTCGTCGCCGTCGTCGTCGGGTCCTTTCACGGTGCGCGCCCGCTGGCCGTAAAGCCCGTTGCGCGCGCCGAGCGGCGAGTCTTCGACGCCGGGCGGCAGCGGATAGAGATCGCAGCGGTTGATGTCGAGCTCGCGCCCGTCGCTGATGAACTCCTCGAGGAAGCGCGGCCGCGAGTAGCGGCCCTTCTTGCCCGTCAGCGGATCGACCTCCTTGCACCGCCGCTCGCCGCCGTCCCAGTCATAGGTCCAGAACGTCTCGCCGTCGCACAGCGAGTCGTCGTCGCCGCGCGGTATCTCGGTGCCGCCGACGCGCAGCGCGCCGTCTCCGAGATACACGCCGCCGTCTTCGAGCGCCACCTGGCGCGCGCCGATGCCGCCGCCATACCAGCCGTGCAGCTTGACCTCGGTTTTCTTCTTGGGCGCCGAGCTCCAGTAGCCCTTCTCGTCGTAGTCCTTGGTGCGATAGCCGACAAACAGCTCGCCGCGCTCGCCGCGTCCGCCGGCGTGCGCCGGCACGAACTGCAGCCGCCGCAGCGTCGCGCCCTTGGGCAGCTGAAGATCGTGCTCGTACTCGACTCCCGACGGCCCGATCACCAGCGCGCGGCGCTCGTCGCTGAGCACCATGTAGGGAAACGCGCCGAAGACCGAGACCGCCGCATCTTGCGCCAAGTCCTTTTTGAACTTGGCCCACGCTTTCTCCATCACCGGCCAGCACATCTCGCCGATGAAGCCGCCGGCGAGCGTGCGCTGCAGCCGGTCGACGACGGTGATCTCGCGCAGCTTGGGCAGCGCCTCGGGAAACTCGCCGAAGGTGCGCACGCTCGTCTGCGACTCGATCTGGTCGAAGACGCCGTCGAGGCGCGGCAGCGCGCCGCCCTGGGCGGAGACGAGCTTGTTGATCCACGTGCGACGCAGCTCGAGGAAGGCGCTCTTGCCGGTAGCCGCTTTCTCGAAGTTGTCGCCGCCGGCGGCGTTGCTCACACCCCGGGCGAGCATCCTGGAGAAGCGCTCGTCGGCCGCGACGAACGTCGGATCGCGCGGGTGCTCGTCGTAGCTGGTCTTGTCGTCGTCGTCATCGTCGTCGCCGAAGCCGCTAGCCCAGTCGTCGAGGTCCGCGGTGACCTCGCGCGGCGGGTCGGCGACCTTGACGCCGAGCTCCAGCGCCAGATCCGTGAAGTCCGTCTCGAGCTCGGTGCTGCGACTCGACCACGTGCGAAGCGGCACGCCCTGCGCCTCGAGGTGTGGCGCGAGTCGCCGCAGGAGCTGCATCAGCACGTCGGGCGCGACGCGGCGCCGCCAGCCGCGCAGCGACAGGTCGAGCATACGCGCCAGCCAACCCGCGGCGGTGACGCTCTTGTCGTCCGCCTTCTTCTTGCTCGTGCCTTCGAGCCACGGCGAGAGCGCGCCGGCCTTGTCGAGGATCTCGATCCAGCGTGGCAGGAAGAACTTGTCGTAGCCGGGCGGCTCGGGCGAGATGGCGAGCACGCGCTGGCGCACCGTCTCGGCGTTCGGACCCGACAAGAGCCCGGCCAGCGCGTCGGCGTAACCCTCCCAGAACTGCTCGGGCGCGCGCGTGATGGCGGCCGCCGGCAGCAACTCGGCAAGCATCGACTGTTCTTCGGCCGCCAGATCGAGCTTGGCCGCCTTGGCCAGCCGCTTCATGTCCTTGGCCATCGCCGACCACGGCGGCAATCCTCCCAGCGTGCGGCGCACGGCCAGCTCGCGGAACTGCTGGTAGGCCACCTGCGGATCGTAGCTGTCGGCGAGATCCTTGGCGTAGCCCTGCAGCGCCTTGATCGTCACGGCGCCGGCGAGGGCGAACTCGATGAACGACTGGCGCCGCTCGTCCTCCTTGATCTCGAGCGCGTGCACCTTCTCGGCGTCGCGCGCCTTGCCGAAGCACTGCGCGGCGTAGGTCGCGTTGCCCTCCTCGACAAACGCGCGCCCCGCCTCCTCGTAAAACGACGGCAGAAAGTGCGGCACCGAGCGCGACAGCTGCGCCGCGATGGCGTCGAAGCCGTCCTTGGCGTGGCCCGGCTTGCTGCGCGCGCGCCGCGCCTCGCGGCGAAAGTCCTTCATCACCTCGAGCGCGTAGCGCGCGCGATCGGGATCGTTGATCAGCGCCCAGCCGGGAAAGCCGAGCGAGCGATGCCGCGACAGCGCCAGCGCGCTCGAGACCTTCGGCTCGCCGAAACCGAGGAACGTCATCTTGACGTCCTCGCCGCGCGACAGCGCCTCGGGCACCAGCCGCACCACGGGGCGCTCGCCGAGCGCGGCGTGGTGGTAAGTGCGCGCCTGCACCTTGTCGACGCGCGCGTCCTCGGGTGCCTTGGTCTTGGGCAGCAGCAGCGCGCCGGCGGCGAGCAGGTGCGCGGGATCATCGAGGGCGGGCTTGGTCTTGTTCTCGACGGTGGTCGTCATGGTCTTAGCCCTCCTCTTCCTCTTCGCGCTTTTCGACCACGCGGCCGGCGTAGATCATCGACGCCATGCGCGTGCCCTCCGAGTAGGCGACCGGCGTGACCTGCGCCAGCGCGAGGGCGCTCTCGTCCTCGCCAACCCAGCACAGCTCGCCGGTCTCGGTCTCCATGTCGGGATACTCCGCGCCGATCCAGAAGCGCGCTTCGAGGCGCGTGCCGCCCTCCCACACCGGGCAGACGGCGTAACCGCCGCTGACGCGGAAGCCGAGGTTCTTGGCGCGATTGGTCGCGTGCGTGAGCATCTCGAACTCGCCGCCGGAGAACGTGTCGACGGACGTCTCTTCGAGGTCGGCGTCTTTGGCGATGCGAAAGGTCTCGCGATAGAGCTGCTCGAGCCCTTGAGAGAGCGACAGCTCGGTGGCCAGCTCGCGAAAGTCGTCGAGCTCTTTGCCGAGCAGCACGGGGTGCGGAAACGCGACGCGCGTTGCCTCGAGCCACGCGGTCTCGCCGTCGAGGTCGACGACGCCGACGCCCTTACGGCTGTCGGCGCCGCGCAGGAACCCGACACGCTCGCGGTCGGGCGCGCCGTCATCACCGATGGCCCACACCACGGCGTTTTCGAGCAGCTTGCACCACGTCGGGTCGGGCCACACGGCGGCGATGATGTCGCGCGGCACCGGCAACGAGCGCGTCATCCACGCGTCGACGGTCTCGCGACACTCGCGCTCGTGCTCCACGAGCACGTCCTTGATCTCGCGCAGGTCCTGCACGACCTCGCTCTCGCGCACCTTCTTGGGCAGCGAAGCGAGCTCTTTACCCTTGGCGTTGCGGCAGATGATCTCGCCGCCGGACATCGCTACTTGATAGCCGTCGACGGCATCGACGAAGTGAAGCTCGCTCATGGGCTCCTCCACGGTCGGTTTGCTGGGTTGGTCGGTGAGCGCCCGAGCCTAACAAGGGAACGCTGGCGCGGTGCGGGCAAAGATCGCGCGCTGTGCGATGTGTCCCGCGAGCTCGAGGGACTGAGGTCACCAGCGCGTCGCGCGCGGCGAGCGGCATAAGCCCTAGCCACGACTGCGATTCGAGGCGGGCTGGGCCTCGGCGTGGTGATTGCACTGCCCTTCGCCACGAAGGAGACACACCGTGACCAAGCCGCTTCGCGCCCCACTCGGGCGACGACTGATGCTGACGTTTGCCCTGCTCACCACCGCCTGCGCGGGCTCGACCATCACCAACGGCTACGTGCCGGGGCAGCCCGACAGCACTGGCGACACGCAGCCTGGCCTGCCCGACCTCGGCGTGCCCAGCTACGACAGCGGCGGATCGTCGTCGTCGTCGCTGCCCGAGGTCGTCTACGCGCACACCGACACGGCGCTCTACAAGGTCGACCCCAACACGCTGCAGGTGGCAAAGCTCGCCGACTTCCTGTGGCCGGCCGGCGCCGATCAGATGACCGACATCGCCATCGACGCGCAGGGCAAGATGATCGGCGTCTCGGCGACCACCGTCTACGCCGTCGACACCAAGACCGGCGCCTGCACGCAGCTCGCGACCATCGGCAAGAACATGGTCGGGCTCTCGTTCGTCAAGCCAGACAACGGCGGCGCCGAGTATCTGCTCGGCATCGACGCCAGCGAGGGCGGCGTGCATCGCATCGACCCCAACAGCGGGCTCACCACGCTCGTCGGCCACCTCGGAAACGGCTGGCTCGCCAGCGGTGACATCGTCTCGGTGGCGGGCTTCGGCACGGTAGCGACGCTGATCCGCGACGACTTCAGCGGCAACGACTGGCTCGCTCGCATCGATCCCAACACCGGCGCGGCGACGCCCATCGGAGACACCGGCGTGCAACAGGTCTACGGGCTGGGCTACTGGAAGGGCAAGCTCTACGGCTTCACCGCCACGTCTCAGTTCGTGCTGATCGACGTCAACACCGGCAGGTCGGCGCTGGTCAGCCAGAACAACCCCTCGTGGTGGGGCTCGGGCGTGACCACCGTCGCGCCGGTGATCCAGTAGGCGGACGCGGTTGCAAGGGGCGCGAAAAGATCGATCATAGCGACCTATGATCGTCGGGCTCACCAGCGGCTGTTTCGACCTAGTCCACTACGGCCACGTGCTGTACCTCGAGCGCTGCCGCAAGCTGTGCGACAAGCTGATCGTCGGTGTCGACGACGACCAGATGGTCGCGCAGTGGAAAGGCGCCGAGCGGCCGATCATCCCCGAGCTCGAGCGGCTCGAGATGATCAACAACCTCGCCTGCGTCGACTCGGCCTTTTTGCTGCACGAGCTAGGCGACCTGGCGCGCGTGGTGCGCCAGTTTCGCGTCGACAAGGTCTTCAAGCACCAGGGCTTCGCCAAGCTCGACCACGTGGTCGGCGTCGATGACACCGACGCCGAGCTCGTGATCGTGCCCGACGTGCCGGGGCTGGTCAGCACCAGCGAGATCATCTCGCGCATACGCCAGCGCTACGGCTCGCTGCGCGACAGCGAGGTCTAGCGGGGCCTCGGGCCGCGGACCTCGGGCCTCGGGCCTCGGGCCTCGGGCCTCGGGTCGCGCCGTAGGCTCGCGCTTCGCGCTTCGCAGTTGGTCGAACGCGATCACATCTTTAAGCGTCCGCGGAGGCCTGACGCGGGAGGGTCGTGTTCTCGCGCACGACGCGCATCTGACGTTCGCGGCGCCAGCCACCGTAGGCCATGATCAGCGTGCTGACGTTGGCGATCACGAAGGCGCTGACGAAGCAGTTGAGCGACTCTTTGAGGCCGATGAGGAAGATCCACTTGCGGGGGTCGGGCACGCGGCCGATGAACTCGGCCGACTTCTGCACGCCCACGGCGGTGCCGAGACAGCCGGCGATGAGCGTCGCGACCATCAGGTAGACGGCCAGCGTGCGGACCTCGGTCTTGTGGGGCTCGAAGGCGTAGCGGATCGCGAGCACCAACGCGAAGGCGCCGAGGATGAAGATCGGGTACATGCCCCAGCCGCCCTCTCGGAAGTAGTCCAGCACGAGTCGCTCCTTGGTGTGGGTGAAGGTTGCCTCGTGTGACAGCGCTTTTTGGGGAAGGTTCCGGCTCGGCGCACGTTGCGCGCGAGTAGGCGGCGCGAGGGCTACTTGCGCTCGGTGTGCACCGGCTCGACGCCGACGGCGAACTTGTCGGGAATCGAGTGCTTGAAGATCACTTCGCCGAGCAGCGGGTCGCCCTTGGGCAGTCGCTCGAAGAGCGTCTTGGGCACGTCATAGACGATCACGTGGCTGCCGAAGAGCAGGTGCTTGTCGCGCGCGATCTTGGCCGAGGTGGTCGCCGAGACGGCGTCTTTGTGCTCGGTGCCGACGTGGCGGCGCGCCTCGAAGAGGCCGATGAAGTCGTGCTCGCCACTCGGGATCGTGGCCGTGGGATCGAGCTGGCGGCGCTCGCGCTGGCGGATCGACATCTGCGTCGCGTGCGGCGTCGAGGTGCGGCGGTAGACGCGCACGGTGCCGAACGCCGGCGGCGGCAGATGATGGTGCTGGCTTGCCGCCAGCAGCGCCGCCAGGTAGGCGGGATCAGAGACAGCCTGCGTGCGCGCGGGAAGCGCCGGGGTGAGCCCGCTCGACAGTTGGCGCAGGGTCGAGCCAGACGATTTTGCCGCGGACGTCCGCTCCGCGGCACGCTGTCGTCGGCGGCGCCTCACCGGCGTGGCGCCGAACAGCAGCCTGCGGATACCGATGGCGGCGCGCAGCCGCAGCCGGCGCGAGCTGAAGCGGCGCGTGCGGCGGTTGCGCCGCGTGCTGTTGCTGCTGCTGCGCGAGCGTACGGGCGCGTGGTGTGCGTTGGGCTGCGCGGCGGCCGGCGGGGCGAGCAGCAGCGAAAGCAGCAACGGCCTGAGGCACAGCCGACAGAGAGCGCGGGTCACGGCCGCGCGAAAGAGCAAGACCCGTTCCGCGCGGCGCGTGGCAACGACTTCAATGATTCTCGCCGAGACGGGTGGGACTAGAGTCGACGGCGCGTCAACGCGAGTTGCCGTCGCTGCAAACGGGCGTTTGCAACCAGACCCGTCAGCGAAAGACAGAGGCCGTCAGCGGAAGATAAGGTGCAGCGCGATCTGGATCAGGATCAGCGGCACGATCCACAGCCGCAGGTCACGCCAGCGCTTGCGGTCGGGCGCGCCCTCGGTGATGTCGTCGCGCCGGCGCGTCAGCACCCAGACGAGCATCACCAGATAGAGCGCGCAGACGATGGCCACGCCGACGAGCGGGTCGACGCCGGCGAGCGACTGGAAGTTCATCGCGCGGGCCCTCCGCGGCTGTAGACCAGCGCGTCGAGCTCGGCGTCGGGCAGCGGCGCCGTGCCAGCGCTCGTCGCCAGCAGCAGCACCACCGACGCGCAGAACGACCAGAACGCCGTGTGCAGGTAGTGCAGCCCCATCACGTGCGACATCAGCACGGCGCAGCCGACGCCGCCGACGAGCGCGACGCCGCCGGCGCTGGGCGTGGGGCGGCGCGAGAGCAGCCCGAGCACGATCAGGGCGAGGGTCGGCCCTTGAAAGAGCGTCAGGAACGACTGAAACGCGTCGTAGACGGTCTTGTAGGCGGCGACCACGGGGACCATCGCCACGCCGGCGACGATCAGCAGCAGCGAGACGAGCCGGCCCACGCGCAGGTAGTGCTTGTCGCTGCGCTCGCGCGCGAAGAAGCGCTGGTAGATGTCGCGCACGAAGATCGTCGCCGCCGAGTTGGTGTAGCTGTCGACGCTCGACATCAGCGCGGCGAGAAACGCCGCGTAGAGCAGCCCGCGCAGCCCGACGGGCAGGTACTGCTTGATCATCATCGGGTAGACCGCGTTGGGATCGACCTCGCCGCCCGAGGGCTTGCCGAGCAGCACCAGGCCGAGCAGACCGGGCAGCACGAAGGCGAGCGGCACGACGGTCTTGAGGCCCGCGCCGAAGATCATCGACGCGCGCGTCGCCCACACGTCGCGCGCGCCGAGCGTGCGCTGCACGATAGCCTGGTTGCCGATCCAGTAGGCCGGCGAGAGCACGAAGCCGAGCCCGAGCAGCACGCCGGTCCACGGGTAGCCGGTCAGCTCGCCCTTGGCGTCGCGCTTGTCGACGGGCATCAGCAGCTTGAGGTGGTCGCGCGCGCGCGGGCCGAGGGCGTCGAGCGAGCGGCGCAGCCCCGAAAGGCCGCCGGCGCGGGCGATGCCGACCCCGGCCAGCGCCAGCCCGCCGGCGAAGAGGATCACACACTGGATCACGTCGGTGGTGACCACCGCTTCGAGCCCGCCGCCCACCGTGTAGACGCTGACGATGGCTGCCGTGAGCAGCACCGAGAGCCAGTTGGGCCAGCCGAAGACGCCGTGAAACATCTTCGCCGACGACTGGAAGAACACCGCCAGCGCGGCCGCCAGAAAGAACGTCCACAGCGCCGCCTGCAGCCCCTGCACGAGCGCGCCGTAGCGACGGCCGAGATACTCGGGCACCGAGTAGATGCCCGAGCGGTAGTAGATCGGCATGAAGACCAGCGCGCCGATGATCATCGCCGGCACGCAGCCGATCCACTCGAAGTTGGCTTGCGCCACACCGTAGCGGAACGCGCCGGCGGTGCCGCCGATCATCTCGAGGGCGCCGATGTCGGAGACCACCAGCGACATGCCGATGGCCCAGAACGGCAGCTTTCGCCCAGCGAGGAAGAAGTCCTGCGAGGACTCGACGCGCCCGGTCAGCCGCAGCCCGATGTAGAGGGTCGCGACGAGGTACAGCGCGACGACGACGCCGTCAAGCCAGTGCACGGCACCAAGATATCACTAACGACTGCAGCGACAGACCTGACTCTGCCGCCCGATGTTGCAGCTGTCGGTGCCGAACTCGCCGCAGGTCCCGGCGTTGTCGCGGCCGCCGAAGCAGCTGCCGCCGAATGCCGCGCAGAGCGTGCCGCAGGTCGCGCCGTTGGTGCGCACGTAGAACTTGCAGGTGGTGCCCGTCTCGGCGCACAGCGAGAAGCCGTTGGCAGCGCCGTATTTTGCCTTGCAGCTGACGATGCCTTGGTCGGCGGACGCATCCACCGAGGTGTCGGGCGCGAGCGTGTCGACGGTGCTATCCGGCGCGAGCGTGTCGACGGTGCTGTCGGGCGCGAGCGTGTCGACGGTGGCGTCGGGCGCGAGCGTGTCGACGGTGGCGTCGGGCGCGAGCGTGTCGACGGTGGCGTCGGGCGCGAGCGTGTCCAGTGTGCCCGTGTCCGGTGT
>JAGQIK010000120.1 GCA_020431405.1 Myxococcales bacterium | reverse complement strand
GACCCGGCCACCGTGCCGCCGCCACTGCCGCTCGCGCTGCCCGCGCTGCCCGCGCCGCTCGCGCTGCCCGCGCTGATCGCTGCGCCGGATGTGCCCGATCCACCAGCCTGCTTCTTGGGCTTCGACAGCAACAACACCACCGTCACGGCGACGCTGGTGGCGATCAACGTCGTGATGATGAACACCAGCAGCAGTCGGCTGCGCGGCGGCTCGTCGATCACGTCGGTGGCCTGCGGCGCGCGCAGGTCCGCGCGCATGTCGGCCACCATCGGCAGCGGCTCGGCGACCGTCGGCGCCATCATCGGCGGCGCCTCGAGCGCCGCCGGCGCGGGCTGACTCTTGACGCCGGTCGTGCGGCTGTGGATGCCGTTGGGATCGAGCTGCATCGGCGCCGACTGCACGGGAAGCGGCGGCGCGGACGCGGGCAACGGTGCCGGCATCGGCGCCGGCGGCGCAGACTCGAGCGCTGCGGGCAGCACGGGATTGGAAGCGAAGGGGTTGCTCGCCACGCGCGTGGGCGCCTCGTCGGCGAGGTCGTGGCTGATGTCCGTCTCGGTGGCGGTGGCGGCGAGCAGCGGCGCGCTGCTCGGCGGACGTCGCCGCCGCGGGAGGGACGGCTGCACCGGCGTGATCGCAGTGCGCTGCTGCGCGATCTCGTAAGAGCGCTGGTGCAAGCCGCGCAGCCGATGTTTCGACGGCGTCGGCGGTCCGGAGACGCCATCCCACGACGGCGGCACCAACGTGTCGAGATCGCCGGCGACCTGCTGTGCAGCGTCGAGCACCGCGTGCGCCAGCTCGCCCATGGAGCCAAAGCGCTCGTCGGCGTTCTTGCTCATGGCGCGTTTGACGGCGCCGACAAGCTCCGCGGGCAGATCGGGCCGCAGCAGCTCGAGCGGCTCGGGCTCCTCGTGCACCACGCGGTACAGCGTGCCGGGGATCGAGTCGGCCTGAAACGGCGAGACGCCGGCGAGCATCTCGTAGACGATGGTGCCCAGGGCGAAGATATCGGTGCGCGCGTCGACATTCCCGGCGCGTCCCGACGCCTGCTCGGGCGCCATGTAGCGCGGCGTGCCCAGCGCCGCGTGGGTGTGGGTCATCTGGCCCTGCGCGCCGAGCAGCTTGCTGATGCCGAAGTCGAGCACCTTGACGAGCAGCCCGCCGCGTGTCGTCTCGCACAGAAAGAGGTTGCTCGGCTTGAGGTCGCGGTGAATCACGCCGCGATCGTGCGCTGTGTGCAGCGCGTCGGCGGCCTGCCGCAGCAGCTCGAGCACGAAGCTGAGCGGCCGCGGCGGCTCGTCGCGCAGGCACTGGCTCAGGTCGCGCCCCTGCAGCAGCTCCATCACCAAGAAGGGCACGCCATCGTCGGTGACGTTGAAGTCGAGCACCTGCACGATGTGCGGGTGCGAGAGCGTCGAGGTGATCTCGGCTTCGCGCTGGAAACGTTCGGCGATTTCCGGGTTTGCCGCCGGATCGAGGTGCAGGATCTTGACGGCGAAGGCGCGCGGCAGGCGCGTATGGGAGGCGCGGTAGACGGCACCCATGCCGCCTACCTTGATCAGGGCGTCGAGGCGGTAGCTGCCGCCGACGACCTGCCCGATGTAGCCTTCATACCGTCGCATCGTTTGGCGACGATAAGCCTACCGGGCCTAGACTGCGAGGCGCTACTTGCCGAGCGCTTTGGAGACGACCTGCTCGAGCTCGCCGTTTGCGAACATCTCGCGCACGATGTCGCATCCGCCGATGAACTCGCCGTCGACGTAGACCTGCGGGATCGTCGGCCAGTTGGAAAACTCTTTGATGCCTTGACGCAGATCCATGTCGGCGAGCACATCGCGGGTCTCGTAGTCGACTCCCAGACGATTGAACACGTCGACGGCGGCGGCCGAGAACCCGCACTGCGGGAAATCGCGGCTGCCCTTCATGAAGATCATGATCTTGTTCGACTTGATGTCGTTTTCGATGCGGGCCTTCAGATCGGGGCTCATCCTGTCGCTCCTGGACGGTAAAATAGGACTCGTTCAGTCCGGTTTATGGATTAGCGCTGCTGCGCCGCAGTGTCAACTACGGCGCGCATAGTCGGCCCGCGACTATAGCGTGACGATCTTGTCGGCGAAGTCTGCGCGCTGCATCCGGAAGGCATTACGCGTGTCGAGGATCAGCTGCGCTTGGGCGGCGATGGTCGGATAGTCGAAGCAGCGATGGTTGGTCAGCAATGCGACCGCGTCATAGCCGCCGATGCTCTCCAGGGGCTGCGACGTCATCGTCTCGCCGTTGGTGCGCAGGCTCGCGACGTAGGGATCGTGATAGGAGACGTGAGCGCCGCGACGACGCAGCAGTCGGATCACGTCGAGGGCCGGTGATTCTCGCACGTCGTCCACGTTGGGCTTGTAGGCTACGCCCAGCACTAGCACCTTCGAGCCTTTGACTGGCTTTTCACGCTCGTTGAGGGCATCGGCCAACAGCTGCACGACGACATTAGGCATGCCCGCGTTGATCTCGCCCGCGAGCTCGATGAAGCGCGCGTTGTACTCGAGGGTCTTGAGCTTCCACGACAGGTAGTGCGGGTCGACCGGGATGCAGTGGCCGCCGAGGCCCGGTCCTGGGTAGAACGGCATGAACCCGAACGGCTTGGTCGCCGCCGCGTCGATGATCTCCCAGGTGTCGAGGCCCAGCTTCTCGCACATCAGCGCGACCTCGTTGACGAGGCCGATGTTGACTGCGCGGAAGGTGTTCTCGAGCAGCTTGACCATCTCGGCCGCGTCACAGCTGCTGACGGGTACGACGTTGTCGATGAAGCACTCGTAGAGCTTGACCGCCAGGCGCGTGCACTCGGGCGTCATGCCGCCCATCACCTTGGGCGTGTTCTTGGTGGTGAACGTCTCGTTGCCGGGGTCGACGCGCTCGGGCGAGAACGCGAGATGCAGCCCGCGGCCGACCTTGAGGCCCGTGCGCTCGAGCTGGTCCTTCAGGATCTCTCGCGTGAAGCCGGGGTAGACCGTCGACTCGAGCACGATCAGCTGCCCCCGCCGCAGGTGCGGCAGCAGCGTCTCGGTGGCGTCGAGGATCAGCGATACATCGGGGTCTTTCGTCTTCTTGAGAGGCGTCGGAACGCAGATTACCAGCGCGTCGGCGCTGCCCATCACGAGCGGATCCGAGGCGCCCCGCAGCTTGCCCGACTCCACGAGGGGGGCGAGCGTTTTGTCTTTGATGTCAGGAATATAAGACTTGCCCTCGTTGATCTGGGCGATCTTGTCCTTGGCGATGTCGAAGGCAACGGTCTCGAAGCCGGCGCTCGCCGACTCGACCGCGAACGGCAAGCCGACGTAGCCGGCGCCGATGACGACCACCTTGGCGCTGCGGTCTTCGATTTTCTTGAGTAGATCACTCATCTTCGCGTGTTTCCTTCCGGCACCCGTTCGATGCCGCGCCGGCCGCGAGAGTTCAACGGCGGGCGGTTCTTACCGCGAAGCGTGAGGTTGCGAAAGAGGCTTTAGTGGCCCTTGCCCTCGCTGCGCGCGATGCCTTCGGCGAACTGCGTGCGCACGTCCGAGGCCTTCATGATGTCGAAGTGGTGCCGGTCGAGGGCCTTGCTGTCGAGCTTGGCGTCGCTGTAGAGCACGACGGCGTCGACGGGGGCGGCCTTCTGCAGCATGAAGCGCGCGAAGCTCGCCATGCCCATGCCGTCCTTTTTGGCGCCGAGGGTGCGCGCGAGCGACTGGCCCTTGTCGCCGAAGGCGAGCTGCATCATCCAGCTCACGCAGTGCAGGCCCTTTTCGCCCTGAAAGTCGTATTCGCCGAGGCGCCGGCCGCCGTCGGCCTCGAGCGCGCCGAGATAGGCGGCGAGGCGTGACTTCTGGGCGGTCGTCAGCGGCACGAGCATGCCGTAGCGCTCGCTGCCGATGGGGCGCACCCCACCCACGCGAAAGCCGCCTGGATAGAAGTCGTAGACCTTCTCTCCGTAGCGGAAGTACACGTGCCCGCGCGCCTTGGGCACCATCACCTCGAGGTAGTCGTGCTTGGTCGCGTCGACGAAGGCGCCGAGGGTCTGGTTGCTGACCTGCACGACGCGGCGCCGGCGCTTGCTCGGCAGGCGCAGCTTGCTGGCGATGCGATCGACGAAGCGCGGCAGGCGCATGCCGAAGAGGTAGCGCTGGTGTCCGACGGCGGGCCGCTGCTTGGCGATGAAGCGACCCAACGCGCTGGGTGCGCCGCGTGTTGGCGCGGCGGTGGCCGTGGTGGCGGCCAGGAGGCCGAGAGCGAGCGCAGCGGTGGCGATGCGACGACGAGCGGTCATGGCGACAAGCCCTCGCAAAGCGCGTGCCTGGGCTAAGGTTAGTCAGATCAGCTGCTTGCGCGCTGCCCCGCTCTCGCATTTCGAGAGAAGCGGCTAGTTTTCAGCGCGGCGGCTCGGCGACGAAGCGGCACAGCGCCTCGCTCACCTCGGCCGGCGCTTCGCTGCAGGGGAAGTGACCGACGCCGGGCAGAAAGCGCAGCGTTAGCGGCGCGTCGAGCCGCGCCTCGAGCCCGTGGGTCAGCGCCGGCCGCAGCGCGGGATCGTCGCGGCCCCAGATCACGAGGCCTGGGCAGCGGATCGGCGCCGGCCGCACGTCAATGCCGCGGGCGAGACGGCGCGCGGCGGTGCGGTAGTAGGCGAGGGCGCAGCGCGCGACGCCGGGCTTGGCGAACGCCTCGCGATAGCGTGCGAGATCCTCGTCGCTGAAGGCGTCGCGGCGGGCGCAGTTGGCGCGCATGATGCGGGCGATGCGCGCGCAGTCGTCGGCGAGCAGCAGCGACTCGGCGGCGCCGGGCAGCTGGAAGAACAGCATGTACCAAAGCTGCGCGAGCGAGCGGGGATCGCGCAGCGCGGCGCGCGGAAGGGCGTCCACAGGCGGGCAGTTGATCGCGCAGAAGCGCTCGAGCAGCGCGCCGTGTCGCTGTGCGAAATGCCACGTGATGGCGCCGCCCCAGTCGTGGCCGACGACCAGTGCAGCCCGCTCGGCGCCCGCGTCGGCGATCAGCGCCGCGACGTCGTCGGCGAGGGTGTCGAGGTCGTAGCCGTCGTCGGGCTTGTCACTGTCGTTGTAGCCGCGCATGTCCGGCGCGATGCAGTTGTAGCGCTCGCCCAGCGTCTCGAGCTGGTGTCGCCACGAGTACCAGAACTCGGGGAAGCCGTGCAGCATCACCACCAGCGGGCGGCCGGCCTCGCCGCTCTCGGCAAGGTGCAGCCGCACGCCGCGCGTGTCGACGAAGCGGTGCCGGATCATGGCCGGATGGTAGCAGTCCTTTCGGCGCGCCCACGGCTCAGCTTTGGCGGGTTGTCGTCGATGGGAAGGGAGGGAGGAGGGCGTCTGGTGAACCGGCTCGAACGAACCCGTCTGCGCAACGAGCTCGAGCGCGACGTGCTGCGCTGGGTCACCGGACCCGACGTCGAGGTGCCTTCCTTGCCGAGCGTGGTCGTCGAGCTCAACTCCGAGATCGTGCGCGGCCGCAAATCGCTGCTCGCGCTGTCGCGCCTCGTCGAGCGCGATCCGCTGCTCAGCGCGCGGCTGGTGCGCGTGGCGCGCTCGGCGCTCTACGGCCCGGCGCTCGGCGAGCTCGACATCCATCAGGCGATGCTGCGCGTGGGGCTCGAGGGTATTCGCGACCTCGCCATGGCGCTGACAATCGAGCACGTCTTCATCGCCAAGCGCTTCGCGCGCGTGACCTTCGAGAGCTGCCAGCGCTCGTTCGCGCGCGCGTTGTGTGCGCGGGCGCTGTCGGCGCAGCTCGACCTCGAGCCGGCGCGTGTCTTTTTGCCCGCGCTGCTCGCCGACATCGGAGAGCAGCTGCTCTTCGGCGCGCTCGGCGATCACCAGCACGAGTTCGGCGTGCTGTCGGATGCGCTGATCTACGAGCTGGTCGCCGAGCTGCACCCGCACGTCGGCGTGCACGTGCTGTCGCGCTGGGATTTTTCGCAAGACCACCTCGATGTCGCGCGCGCACACCACGCGGATCCCGAGCACGCGCGCGCCATGGGGCCGGCGGTTTTCGCCACCGTCGTCGCCGAGCGCGCGGTCGAAGCCGTCAGCGCAGGACAAGCAACAGACGATGTCTTCGCGCTCGAGGGGCTCGAGATCGAGCGACGCGTGCTCGACGCCATCGTCGGCGTCGCGCGCGCGGCTTGGGGACGCTGAGCGGCCGCGGCCGTGGGGGCAGCGGCGGGAAAAAGAAAGCGGGCGGCGTCCCTATCGACGCCGCCCGCTGGGGTGGTGGGAGAGCCAACGCTCAGTCGGTCAGCTCGCTGGTCCAGTAGCAGTAGTCTCGCCAGGCATCCGGCATCGACGACCGCGAGAGCTGGATCGTGAAGATCGGCACCCACGCCGGGCGCACAGGCGCCTTGCGCAGGCTCATACCGGCCTGCCGCGGAGTGCGATTCGCCTTCTGGGCGTTGCAGCTCACGCAGGCCGTGACGATGTTCTCCCAGCAAGTCTTGCCGCCGCGCGAACGCGGCACGACGTGGTCGTAGGTCAGCTCGTTGATGGGCGGCTTGGTGCCGCAGTACTGGCAGGCCCAGCGGTCACGCGCCAATACGTTCTGACGCGAGAACTTGACCTGCTTCTTGTGCCGACGGAACTTGCGCAGCAGACGCACGACAGCCGGCATCTTGAAAACGAGGCTAACGGAGCGGATGTCACGCTCGTAGGTCTCGATGACCTCGACCTTGCCGAGGGTGAAGAGGCAGATAGCCTTCTTCCACGAGATGACGCTGATGGGCTCGTAGCCCTGGCTGAGTAATAGTGTCCGCTCCATCGTCATACCTCCGACTACGCTAACATCGGATCTCCTTCGCAGCGTGGCGCGAAGCGGGCTCTCGGCCCGCGCACGCTGCATGCCGTCTCACATTATTTTGCTCGGAAAACGCCTCGAGGCCAGAAAGTGGCCGTGACGTTCCCGGTACATTCGTGTGTTTGATGCGGTGGTGATAGCGCGGTTGGGGAACACCAGCAGGCGCCTGCTGGTGAAAGGGTCAGTACCTCGCCCCTCCCCTGCGACCGACTAAGGACGCTCCGCGCGATTCGCGGCCCTTATGGATCGTCGTCGAGCGGTGTCAAGCCTCGGGGCTGACGGTTTGTCGCGGCTGACGATTTGTCGGGGCTCACGGTTTGTCGGCGACGATGTCGACCTTCATCAGGTTGTAGTTGTTGTTGCCGTGGTTGTGCACGTGGAAGGTCAACAGCGTGCCGGCGGGGGCGTCGAAGTCGGCGCTGAGCTTCTCGACGTACGAGGCCTCGGCGCTGGGGATGTCGAAGGACTTCTGCCAGATCACGTTGCTGCCCACAGCCACGGCCATCATGCCGGGAACGGGGTTCTGCTCGGTGGCGCCATCGGCGGAGAGCCGCAGGTGCCAGGCGACGAGCTCGAGGGTGTCGCCGCGCTTGATCGCGGCAGGGATCTCGAGGCCGATGGTGAGGTAGTCGCAGGCGGTGGTGTCGATCTCGATCGACTGCGTCTCGGGGCTGAAGCCTTCGATCTGGAAGCTGTAGGGCGCGCACGCGGGGTCAGGCGTGGGGCGCGCGGCCCAGAAGGGATCGTCATCGTGCTTGGTCTCGACCCACTTGGCGTGGTCGAGCAGCGCGACGCCGTCGGCGGGCAGCTGGGGGTCACCGTCGTCGCCGCAGGCCGCGGTGAGCAGGCCGAGGGCGAGCACGATCGCTAGTGTTCGAAGGGGCATCTGCTCATACCGTTAGCCAAGCGGCCTCGCCGCGCAAGCTCGCGGCGGCCTTGACGGGGCAAGCGCCATTGCATAGCGTTGATTCTCCTCCCTCTCAGACCTCGGCTGGCAAATCGTAAATGGCAGAAAACGCTGCAGAAATTAAGCAGACCTCCGCGCTGGTGGGGGCTGCGTCGCGACAGCGGCTGGCCGCCGCGCTGCGCGCTGTGCTCGATCAGCTGGCGCGCGTGCTCGGCTCCGATGACCCCAGCGTGTCGGCCAACGAGCTGGTCAGAGCGCTCGCGGGCTGGCGCGAGACCTTGCTTCGCGAGACGCGGGCGGCCGACCCCGAGCGGGCGCGCGCGCTCGAGCACGACAAGCTGCAGCTGATGGGGCGCGTCAGCACGCTGCAGAAGGAGCGCGACGATCTGCGCGAGCACAACGCGCGGCTGCGCGACGAGCTGGTGCGGCTCAACAAGCGCGACTCGGACGTCAAGCAAGCGCAGCTGCAGTCCGAGTTCGAGACGCGCCGCGCGCGTGACGAAGCGCGCAAGCTCGATCAGGAGGTGCGCGACCTGCGCCGGCGTCTGCGCGAGCTCGAGGGCGGCCCGCCGCTTTCGGCCGCCGAGGCGGCGCCGCAGTCGACGCGCGCAGACGACGAGGCCGAGGCCGAGGCCGAGCGCGCACCCGAGGAGGCGCAGCAGCCGGCGACGCTCGGGGCGGGTTGGCTCGAGGCGGCGCGGCGATCGGTGACGAGCACGGCGTCGGAGGAGCGACTGGCGGCGGCCGAGGCCGCGTGGGGGCAGCTGCGCGAGAAGAAGGCCGAGGAGGCGCCGCGCGAGAATCCACTCGAGGCGCTCTTCAAGAGCCGTGGCGAGCAGCCGGCGGCGAGCGAGCCCGAGGCGGGCTCGACGAAGAAGCCCAAGCGCCAGCGCAGGCGCAAGAAGAAGGCATCGGCCACGCCGGAGGCGGCCGTCGCGCCGACGTCGAACAAGGCGACGACGGCGAAGAAGCAGAAGCCGACGGCGCCGGCGAAGAAGAAGGCGACGCCGGCGAAGAAGGCCGCGAAGCAGAAGGCGGCGCCGGCGAAGAAGGCGGCAGCGGAGAAGGTGAAGAAGGCGGCACCGGAGAAGAAGGCGTCGGAGAAGAAGGCGTCGGAGAAGAAGGCGCCGGAGAAGAAGGTCGCGAAGGCGGCGCCGGAGAAGAAGGCGTCGGAGAAGAAGGTCGCGAAGGCGGCGCCGGCAAAAAGGGCGACGACCGCGAAGAAGGCGACGACCGCGAAGAAGGCGACGACCGCGAAGAAGAAGGCGACGCCGGAGAAGAAGGCGGCGCCGGAGAAAAAGACGACGACCGCGAAGAAGGCGACGGCCGCGAAGAAGGCGACGACCGCGAAGAAGAACGTGACGCCGGCCAAGAAGGCGCCGACCGCGAAGAAGGCGACGACGGCCAAGAAGGCGGCGCCGGCCGCGAAGAAGGCGCCGACCGCGAAGAAGGCGCCGACCGCCAAGAAGGCGACGACCGCCAAGAAGGCGACGACGAAGCAAAAGCAGCCGCGCGAGAAGCAGGCTGCGCCCGAGAGCGCGAGCCCGGCTGCCAAAGCGCCCGGCAAGAAGAACAAGCGCGCCGCCGCCAAGTCGACCCCGGCGCGCAAAACGCCGCGCCGCCGGCGCGCTCCGTCCGCCGAGCCAACGTCGTAGCGCGCGAGCGATATGCGCCGCACCGTTCATCGCCAAGCTCCCGCGTTCGCGCTGTCGATCGCCTTCGTGCTGTGCGCTTGCAGCCCGCCGCCGGCAGACGCGCCGGAGGTCGAAGCGATCGCCGGCACGTCGGTGCGCTTCGAGCTGACGGCCTTCGACACGCAGCAGACGTTCTTCGATTTCCCCTATCCATCGGATCTGCGTCTCGGCCCCGCGGGCGGGCCCGACCTGCGCGCGTTCCCTAACCCGCGCGACAACCTCTACATCAAGAGCCTGATCGCGTCGGCCGAGCAGCGGCGCGGCTTTCCGCTCAACGCCGTGGGCTACTTCAAGTTCGACGGCGCGCTGGCCGCGCGCGCGATCGAAGACGTCATCGCGCCGGCGGCGAGCTCGCCGATGCTGCTCGTGGGTGTCGACCCGGCGCAGCCCGACTTCGGCACGCTCTATCCGGTGGTCGCCTCCACGCTGACGCGCGACGTGTACGTGCCGGCCAACGTGTTGGCCATCGCGCCGCGCCCCGGCGTGCTGCTGCGTCCCGGTGGGCGCTACGCCTACGTGGTGCTGCGCAGCGCCAATGACGCCCAAGGCGCCGCCCTCGGCGTGCCGCGCGCGCTCGAGCGGCTCAAGGCTGGGCTCGCACCGCTCGATAGCGCCGCCGCCGCTTCGGTGCGCTCGGCGCAGGCGCTCGCGCTCTACCAGCAGCTGTGGCCCGCGCTCGACAAGGCCGGCGTCGCGCGCGCCGACGTGGCCGCCGCCTCGGTGTTTTCGACCAGCGACGTGGTCGACGAGCTCTACAAGCTCTCCGAGAAGGTTCGCGCCGGCTACCCCGACGTGAGCATCGCCGGCGTCGCCCTCGACACCGACGACGGCGATCACGCGCGCTACTGCGAGCTGCTCGCCACCATCAAGCTGCCGCAGTTTCAGCAGGGCATGCCGCCCTTCGACACAGGCGGCTCGTTCGAGCTCGACGCCGACGGCGCGCCGAAAAAGACGCACGAGGTCGACGTGCCGCTGGTCATCACGCTGCCCAAGGCGCCGATGCCTGACGGCGGCTATCCGTTGATGATCTACATCCACGGCTCGGGCGGCCTCTCGTCGCAGCTTGCCGATCGGCCAGTGAAAGGCGAGGGGCCAGCGCACGTCATCGCGCCCTTCGGCATCGCCGGCGCCTCCATGGGCATGCCGGTCTCGCCCGAGCGGCTGCCCGGCGCAGGCAGCTTCGACTACCTCAACTTCAAGAACATCTCGATGTTTCGCGACACGTTCCGTCAGGGCGTGATCGACCTGCGCCTCTTCCTCGACGCCCTCGAGCGGCTCGAGATCGCGCCCTCGGCGCTCGGCGCGTGCAGCGGCCCGACGCTGCCCAGCGGCGCTACGGCGTTCAAGTTCCGCAGACAGTCGATCGCCGTGATGGGTCAGTCCATGGGCGGCATGTACGCCAACCTGTTCAGCGCGGTCGAGCCGCGCGTGGGCGCTGCGGTCCCCACGGGGGCGGGCGGCTACTGGAGCTACTTCCTGTTCTTCTCGTCGGTGTTCCCCAGCACGGCGCTGCCCGCGCTGCTGGGCACGCTCTCGAGCGATCTGTCGTTCGCGCACCCTGCAGGCACGCTCATCGCCACCGCCTGGGAGGTGGTCGATCCGCTGATCTACACGCAGCGCCTCTCGCGGCGTCATCTCGACGATCACCCCGCGCGCCACGTCTACGAGCCGGTGGGGCGCGGCGACAGTTATTTCTCGCCACCGGTCTACGACGCGATGGCGCTCGGCTACGGTCACCAGCAGGCGGGCAGCGAGGTGTGGCCGGAGATGCAGAAGGCGCTCGCGCTGACGGGCCGCGACGGCATCGTCGCGTATCCGGTGCAGGACAACCTCAGCGCGGAGGCGGACGCCAGCGCCAAGTACACCGGCGTCGTCGTGCAGTACGAAGGCAAGGCCAACTCCGATCCGCACAACATCGCCTTCGATCTCGACACCGTGAAGTACCAGTACAGCTGCTTCCTCTCGACGTTCTTCGACACGGGCGTCGGCGTGGTCTTCGCGCCCAAGGCGCTCGGCACGCCCTGCCAGTAGTCGCGAGGCGCGCTCACGGCTGGTACCAGATCGGCGAGGTCCAGGCGCGCTCTTGAATCGTCTTGGGCAGATCGCAGCAGGCCTTCTTCCAGCCGAGCTGCGGCGTCTCGCAGCTGACGCCGGCGGCGAGACACTGTCGCCACGACCAGCGGCACGTCGGGTTTTCGAGCACGCGCACGTAGTAGAAGGCGAGCTTGTCGGCTTTGAAGTCGGGGTCGCTCCAGCGCGCGCACAGGCTCGCGTGGCCGCTGCCGGTGGGCTGACAGGTGCTGAGGCTCACGCCGGCGCCGTTGTTGTCGCTGCCCGCCACCGTGTACACGCGACGCTGTAGGATGCCGTTTTCGACCCAGCCTTTGACCACCTGCAGGCGCTGCAGATCGATGCCGGCGCTCGGGGTGTTGCCGGGGTCGCGCAGCGCGCGGATGATGAACACTGGCGCGCCCGCGCCGCTGGGGCGCCCGCTGAGCGTGCCGCCCATCGGCACGCCGCCGCGATAGCCGAGCGACACCAGCGTGCGATCAGATTTGCTGCAGGCGTCGTCCGGATAGCTCCAGCCGCCGAAGAAGCGCACGATGGGGCGCGTGCCGCTGGTGGCGTAGGTCTCGCGCCGCTTGAAGGCGGCGAAGATCGCCTCGCGCGAGTTCTGCTCGGCCCACGCGACGGTCAGGCCGCCGGGGTTGGTGTTGCCGCCGAGCAGAAGGCGCGCGGCGAGCGTGGCGTCCTGCGCGGCCATGTGGCCGGCGAAGTTGGCCTCCTCGACGGCGCCGGGCGTGCTGTTGTGCGTGTCGGTGGCGCCGACGATGCCGAGCTTGAACGGGTTGACGCCGCGGATGAGCTGCTGGCGAAGCCCCTCGGCGAGCGCTTGGCGCACGAAGCTCATCGCCGGCTGCTGCTTGGACGAGAGCTTCTCGAAGCCGCAGGCCTCGTCGTTGTTGATCAGCGTGGTCTGGCACTCGGATTCGCCCTTGTGCTGAACGATCTCGACGAGCGGCTCGAGCGCGGCTCGCAGCGCCGCCTCCGACGCCGACGCGGGCGCCTTCCACATGTTGCCGTTGCTCGCGTTGGAGTTGTGCGGGATGGCGAGCACGTCGCAGCCGGCGACGTTCTTACAGCGCGCTTCGAGCGCCGCCCACAGCCCCTGCGGCGTGGGCTCCTCGAAGTAGCTGACGGGCTCGGCCGGCAGGTTGTCACCCGAGAAGACGACGTTGCGGTGCAGGTTGTCGCCGCCGGTGGTGCCGGTCCATTCGTAGGCTACGAGGCTGCTGAAGCTGCACCTGTCGTAGGCGTCGTTGGCGGCGCTGATGGTTCGCTGCCAGACGGTGCGCGCGCGAGATACGCAGTTGGCGCCGCCGAGGCCGCAGAACACGTCGCGCTTGGGGGCTTCTTTGGTCAGCTCTTGGCCGAAGGTGGCGAAGCCGCCGATGGTGCTGCTGCGGTAGGTGATGCACGTCAGCGAGTAGTAGCCGGGGCTGCCTGGCGTAGTGCAGATGTCGACCTCGCCGAGGTACTCGGAGTGGTCGGTGGCCGCGGCGAAGTCCAGTGGACGTTCGAGCTTGAACGGCCGCGTGCCGTTGCCGTTGGCATCGAGCGGCGCGAGATAGATCGTCTGGCCCTTGGCGAAGCGATAGGAGGCGGCCGGGTCGTTGCGATTGCCGAACACGTAGGCGTCGAACGAGTAGCTGGTGTGCACGTGCAGATCGCCGAAGTACGGGTTGCGCAGCGAATCGTAGTCGCCACACGTCGTGCTCGACCCCGTGCCCGACCCTGTGCCCGTGCCCGTACCCGAGCCTGTGCCCGACCCGGACGCCGCGGCGCGCTCTGTGCCCGTCGTCGCGGCGCCATCCTCACCACCGCACCCCATCGCGCCCCACACCAACAGCGCGCAGACCAACAGCGCCGCAGCGCTCAGCGCGGCGCGTGATCGATCGATGCTCATAGGACCTCCCATGCGTTTCATGCCAGTGCGCAGACGGCGACGACGCGCTCGGCGAGCCAGTAGCCCGCCAGCGTGCCGAGGGCGACGAGGACGACGCGCGCCAGACGCGGCGAGCGCGCTGCTTTGACCACGCGTGGCAGCAGCGCCACCACGCCCAGTGCGACGACGACGAACACGATCTGCCCGAGCTCGACGCCGAGGTTGAAGCTCGCCAGCGAGACGAGCACGGCGTCGGGGGCCAAGCCGATCTCGCCGAGCGCGCCGGCAAAGCCCAGGCCGTGCAACAAGCCGAACGACGCGGCGACCAGCCACGGCCGGCGCTGCGCGAGCGAGCTCGGCTGCTCGCCGTCGCCGCCGCTGCTGCGCGCGCGCAGCGCTTCGCGCGCCAGCAGCACGATCGACAGCGCGATCAGCGCCTCGGTAGGCGCTGGCGCGAGGCTCAGCGCGCCGGTGGCTGCCAGCGAGAGCGTGACGCTGTGGCCGAGCGTGAAGGCGGTGATGGTCTGCAGCAGCCGCCGTCGATTCGTGGGCCGCGCAGAAGCCTTCCGCGGCAGATCGCGTCCGACGAGCAGCAGCAGGCAGGCGACGAAGGCGAGGTGGTCGACGCCGAGCAGGATGTGCTCGACACCGAGGCGCAGATAGCGTGCCGCCGCCTGCAGGCGATCCCCCGCTGCGGCGCGACCGATGCGCAGCGTGGGCGCGGCCGCGGTGAGCAGCGTCGGCTCGCCTGCGCCGGTCAGCTTGCCCGTCGCGCCAAGGATGTCGAGGCGCGCCACCACGCTGACGTTGGCGCTGCCGAGCCCGTCGAGACGCAGCGTGGCGCCCACGATGCCGGCGCCGCTGCAGCGATAGCGCTGCGCGCTCGAGCGTGTCTTGTCGTGGCTGCGCAGCTGGCCCTTGCCGTGCGTGCGGCAGCGCGCGGGCAGCTTGATCTGCAGCGCGTCGAAGGCGGCGCTCGGCGCGCTGAGCGTGACCAGCACGTCGTGGCGGTTGCCGCGAACCTCGAGCACGCCGGCGGCGAAGCGGTGCGCGCTCGCCTCGCGGCTGCCGCAGAGCAGCAGCAGCAGCGGCAGCGTGATCACCAGTGCGCGGCTCATCGCGCCACCGCGGCGCCGACCGCGGCCGGCGCGGAGGCGAGCCGAGTCTTCGTCGCGGGCAAGTCGAAGCCGAGGTGCGCCTTGGCCGCGGCGTCGTAGCGCACGCCGAAGCGCCGCTCGAGGCGCGTGACGAAGCGGCGCTGCGCCGCTCGCTCGCGATCGGCGAGGAGATCTGCGCGCACCTTGCTGCGCACCTCGGCGAGCGTGGCGTCACGCCCCTCTACGCGCCGCTCGACGCGCACCACGTGCAGGCCGTAGGCGCTCGCGAAGGGCCCGTGCCACGTGCCGGACTCGAGGCGCGCCACGGCCGCGGCGAAACGCTCGCCGAAGCGGCGCGCGATGTGTGCCGCGCTGGCCGGGCTCTTCGGCGCAGCCACCGGCGCCGCGTCCGCGCGCCCTGAGCGACCCGCGCGCAGCGCGTCGAGCAGCGCCCGGGCGTCGCTCTCCATGGCGGCGCCACGCGAGCGCGCGATGAAGCGCTGCGTGAAGGCGATGCGCGATCCGCGCCGGTAGCGCGCCGCGTGCTTGACCAGGTAGCGCCGCAGATCGCGCGCGCTCGGCTCGGCGAGGCGGGCGAAGTCTTCGGCGACGAAGCGCATCTTCTGCGCCAGCCGGCGCCGCACGATCACGTCGCCGCGGTCGAGCCCGAGCCGCAGCGCCTCGCGGTAGTAGAGCTCGGTCTCGAGGAACCGCCTCAGCTCGCCACGCAGCTCGTCACGCGTCGGCTTGCGGCCGTGACGAAGCGAGAGGCGCGCTTCGAGGCCGCGTACGAAGTCGCCGCTGATCACGAGATCGCTCGCCGTCGCGCGCGCCGCGGTGCCGCGTGTGAGCAGCGCGCTGGCCCCGTAAAGCAGCGCGCCGGCGATGATGAACAGCAGCAGCGGCTCGTCGACGAGGCGCGCGAGCGCGCGGCGTGTGGTCTGGGCCATCGGCATCTCCTGCGCGACAGCGGAGAGCAAGGGGCGTTCCGACCGGAAACGTCAGTGGTTTCGTCGCGAGGTGAGTCCACGTGAGCCTAGGCAAGGCGCAAGGGCTTGACCGTCGTCAACGGTGCGGCGAGCGCGGTACCATGATCGTCATGCGTACATCGATGATGGTCGGACTGCTCGCGGGGCTGCTGTGCGCCGGTTGCAGCGATAGCAGCGCTCCCGCCGGAGAGAACGTCAACAAGCCGCGCGATGGCGGCGGCGACAGCCCGGGCGATGGCCCGCCGATCACGCGCCGCGAGGGCGGCGCACCCGACATCCCCGGCGGCGACATCACAGCGCCGCCGCCGCCGCCCGCCACCTGCCAGGTGCCGATCACGCTGGCCGACACTACGTCGCCCACGCAGCGTGTCGGCAGCGGCACGCCGGCAAGCTGCACGGCGGCCGCGCTCGCCAGCGCGGTGCAAAACGGCGGCGTGATCACGTTCAACTGCGGCGCCGCGCCGGCCACCATCGCGATCACCCAGACGATCACGATCCCCACCGACAAGGACACCGTCATCGACGGCGGCGGCACCGTGACCCTCGACGGCGAAGGCAAGGTGCGCATCTTCGAGGCGGTGCATCCCGACTATCGCAAGAACACCAAGACGCTCACGCTGCAGCGCCTGACGCTGATCCGCGGCAAGGCCACCGGCACCGACTTCACGCCGCAGGATCCGCAGAACCCCGACTGCGCCCACGGCTACAAGGACGGCGGCGGCGGCGCGCTGCTGCTGCGCGACATGGTGCTGCACGTCATCGACTGCAGCTTTGTCGGAAACCAGGCCGCTTCGCCCGGGCCCGATGTCGGCGGCGGCGCGATCTACGCCACCGGCTCGCTCGAGATCACCATCGTCGGCAGCAGCTTCAAGGACAACCAAGGCAGCAACGGCGGCGCCGTCGGGCTTTTGCAGAGCACGGGCACGTTCGTCAACGTCACCTTCGACAACAACCGCGCCACCGGCAGCGGGCAGAACTACGTCAAGGCCGGATGTCCCGGCGTGGGGCACATGAATCAGGGCGGCGCCGGCGGCAACGGCGGCGCGATCTCCATCGACGGCGCCGACGATCTCGAGCAGCGCTTCTGCGGCGTCACGTTCACCGGCAATCGCTGCAACGAGCTGGGCGGCTGCGTCTTTCGCACCGCCAACGGGCAGCGCCGCAAGGCGACCTTCGAAAAATCGATCCTGCGCGGCAACACGGCCGGCAAGGGCGGTGGCTGCCTCTACATCTCCAACTCGGACTTCACGCTCTCGCAGAGCCTCGTCGCCGACAACATCGTCGAAGAGGGATCGGGCGGCGGCGTGCGCACCGAGCTCAACACGCTGGCTAACATCGTCAACACGACCTTCGTCAACAACTCGAGCCCCAAGGGGCTGATGGGCGCGCTGTCGCACAACGGCGGCGGCGAGATCCGCAACTGCACCTTCGCCAACAACAAGGCCGAGGGCGGTGCCGGCCTCTTCACGGCGGCGCTTGGACCCGGCGGCGCGGTGAAGGTCTACAACACGGTCTTCTGGA
The DNA here is from genome assembly GCA_020431405.1 of Myxococcales bacterium. GTDB lineage: Bacteria > Myxococcota_A > Polyangia > JAGQIK01. The sequence goes on along the minus strand of JAGQIK010000120.1, from coordinate 35,717 downwards.
ACAACACCACCAAGGAGCCCTACAACCCGCAGGCTTGCTGGCATCAGCCCAAGCAGGGCGCCGACAACTTCCAGTGGCCGCGCAAGCGCTCCGACGGAAAGATCGACGACACCGCCTGCGTCGAGAACATCAACTGGCAGGACGCGCAGCTCGGCGCCCTCGCCGACAACGGCGGCCCCACGCAGACGATGCTGCCTGCCTCGGGCAGCCCCGTGATCGGTGCCGGCAAGAGCTGCCCCGCCGTCGACCAGCGCGGCAACACCCGTCCTCAGAACAACTGCGCCGCGGGCGCGGTGGAGCCTTGAGCATCCGGCGCGCGCGGCTGGCCTAGCCACCCGCAGTAGAGCTAAGCAGCTGGAATCACGACAGCGCGCATTGGATCTGGCCTTGCATTCTTACAGCCCGTGCGACGTTTTGCCGGGACAACGTTGGCCATCACCCTGTGCGCTTGCGCGCTCGTCGCGAGCAGCGCGGCGCACGCAGCGCCCGAGACCAGGCGCCGCATCCATCGCGTGCGCACCAAGCAGGGCCATCGCCTGCTGCGCATCGACGGGCTGACCGTCATCGGCCGCAAGACCCTCGTCGTCAAAAGCGGCACGGGCCTTTCGAGCATCGAGAAGCTCGGCGCCCGCGTCACCGGCGTCAGCGCCGCCAAGAACGGCCTCTTCAAGGTCAGCTTCGAGCCGACGCGCAGCGACTCGCTGCTGGCGCGTATGGGGCGCATCGTCGCGCGCGCCAACGCGCCGCGCGCCAAGCGCGCTGCCAAGCAGAAGAACGATCCCTACGCGCCTGCGCTGCTCGATCGCGCGGCCAAAGGCGAGCTCGACAGCATCGCCGTCGGCAAGCGCAAAGCCTTCGTCTACTCCGATCGCGCCGACACCATCGCCGTCGGCCACAACATCCACATCATGCTGGCGCAGCAGCTGGCGCCCAACATGCAGAAGGGCGTGGCAGGCTTCATCGAGCGCACGCTGCCCGGCCACATCAAGATCATCCACCACCCCGACTCGCCGGTGGACTTCTCGAGCCCCGAGCTGCTGCGCGCCGTGCAGCAGAAGCTGACCAAGCTCGGCTACTCGGTGTCGCTCGAGCCGCGCCGCAAGCGCTAGCAGCCTGGCCAGCGGGTGCGCGCGAGCGTTACGGGCTGGCTAGCCGGATCACGCTCGTCGAGACCGTCGAGACGGCGTTGCCGCCGCCGATCCGCTTCAGCTCGACACGGTCACCGGCCTTCGACAGCGCCGCCGTGTAGGCGGTGTCGACCCTCGCGGCCGTGCGGCCGAGCGTGTTCGACTGCAGCGAGTGCACGACAAACGACAGATCGGGATCCACCGCGGGCGAGACAAAGATCTCGCGCGATTGGCCCAAGCTCAGTTCCGGCGGGAGATGCTTGACCTGGTTGCCTGCGGCGAGCTCGACGACGAAGTAGGTGATATCGAGCGGCCCTTCGGCGACGCCGCGCTTGAACTCGACGCTTCCCGCCGAGAGCGTCGCTTGCACCGAGTAGCGCTGCTCGAAGCCGCCGATGTTGGTTGGCCCGGTCACCGAGAACAGCACGAACGAGCGCTCGAGCGTGACCTGCGGGAAGGTGTCCACAGCGGTGTTGCTGTCGGTCGCGATCGACGTCGTGCCGGCGACCACCCGCCCGTCGTTGGCCAGCTGCACGACCTGCCAGTACGCCGTGGCGTCATTCTGGGCGGAGAGGCGCGTCAGCACGAAGTCGGCGCCAGTGACGACCGGTCGGATCAGCCGTCCCTCGTCCGCGATCTGAGACGTCTCCTTGGTCGTCGCATCGACCAGGATGAATGACCGATCGGCCGCGAACTTGCCCTTGATGGCCTCGGACTCGCCGATCCCGTTCGCGAGCGTCACCTCGCCGCGCCGGACATCGAAGCTGACGTCTCGCACGACGGTCCAGCGCACGACCGTACTCAGATCGCCCGTGCCCGGTCCCGTGCCGATGACCAGGCCAGCCTTGGTCAGACGGCAAGCAGGCACGCCCGACGGCTGTTCGTCCGCGGTGCGATACGAGCACAGCACGAAGCTGTGAACGAGATCGGCGGGAGTCCAGCCTTCGATCGAGATCGTCTTGGGGTTGCCATCGGCCAGCTTGTGCTCGCCCGAGGTGACGGTCTCGAGCATCGGCGGCGGCCCTTGGTCACGGGTGCTGTCGCCGTCGCCGCCGTCCCTGCTGTCGTTGCTCGCGTCGCCCCCCGGGCCAACGCTCGCCTCGTGTCGACACGCGCTCGCCGACAGCCCCAACGCTGCCAGCAAGCAACACGCCGCCGTCACCCGCGCGCGCTTCATGCGTTGATACTACCAGTCGGTGCTAGGATGCGCGCCATGACGCGCAAGGCGCCATCCATCACGCGACGCATCGTTGGCGGCGTGATCATCGCGGTAGGCATCTCGCTGGCGCTGCTAGCGCTCGAGGATGTGCGGGCCTTCGCCGCCGTCGGCATCGGCTGCACCTTCGGTCTGGTCTTCGCGCTCGTCACCAACGGGCGCTGAGCCCGTGGCGAGGGCCACCGCGTAGTCGAGCGCCTCGAGCAGGCTCTCGTGGTTCGCCACGCCTTTGCCGGCCTTGTCGAACGCCGTGCCGTGGTCCACCGAGGTGCGGATGATCGGCAGGCCCAACGTGACGTTGACGCCGCGCATGTCCCATTGGCCGCTCTGGTGGTCGTACTTGAAGCCGGCCAGCTTGACCGGGATGTGGCCCTGGTCGTGGTACATGGCGACGACCGCGTCGTACATGCCGCCGACGGCCTTGGAAAACAACGTGTCGGCGGCGATAGGGCCCTCGGCGTCGATGCCGCGCGCGCGCGCGTCGGCGATGGCCGGCGCGATCTCGCGCTGCTCTTCGTCGCCGAACATCGCGTCCTCGCCGGCGTGCGGGTTGACGCCGGCCACGCCGATGCGCGGCGCGGCGATGCCCAGCGCGCGGCACGCGTCGTGGGCGAGGCCGATGACCTCGGCGATGCGCTCGCGTTTGATGTGCTTGGTCAGCGCGTCGAGCAGCGAGACGTGCGTCGTGACGTGGCAGACGCGCAGCGCGCCGCACGCCAGCATCATGCAGGTGCGCCGCGCGCCGCACAGGTCGCTGAACATCTCGGTGTGGCCGGGGTAGCGCTTGCCCCACGCGCCGAGGATGAACGACTCCTTGTGGATCGGGTTGGTCACCACCGCGTCGACGTGGCCGGCGAGCGCCAGCTCGATGGCGCGCGCGATGAACTCGCCCGCCGCGCGGCCGGCGGCGGCGCCGACTTTGCCCAGCGCGTAGTCTTCGGGCGCGATGTTCTCGAGGTCGACCAGGTAGGCACGCCCTGGCGCGAGCGGCTGACGCTCGCCGCTGCTGCTGTCGCCATCGAAGCGCAGCGTCGCGAGCTCGAGCTCGCCCACGCCGGCGATGCTGGCCGCCTGCGCCATCACGCGCGCGTCGCCGACAACCACCGGAATGCAGCGCGCGTAGATCGCGTGCTCGCGCGCCAGCAGCTTGGCCAGAATCTCGGGGCCGATGCCGGCGGGATCGCCGAGCGTCAGCGCGATCCGCGGCAGCGCCCTCGTCACGCGTCGAGCTTCTGCGCCAGGTAGGCGGCCAGATCGAAGTAGCGATTGACCGAGTTTTCCGTGTCGAAGTAGGCCTGCAGATAGACGTTGTCGCCGCGCACCTTGAGGCCCTCTTCGATGAAGACCGCGCTGTAGGGCGTGCAGTTGTGGGCCTGCGGGCCGACATCGCCAGCCTCGAGGCCGTAGAGCCCCGCGAGCGCCCCACCTGCCGCCGTCGCTTGGCGCAGCGCCGCGATCACGCCGTCGCGCGTCTCGGGCTTTTGCAGACGGAAGCGGTAGTCGATCATCGAGACGCCGTCCCACGGCACGATCGAGTAGACGACGGCGAAGTTTTTCGCCTGGTCGATGAAGTCGAGCAGCATTGGCCCGGAGCGCTCGAGCGTGCAGTCCTTGCGCAGCAGGGTCTGATGCGCGTCGAGGCGATGGCGCACGATGTTGTGCACCACGTGCACGTCGCTGTCGATGACGCCGAAGCGCTGGTTGACCCACGCCGCCAGCGGCACGTAGCCGTTGACCGTGCACGAGCCGTACGAGATCACGCGGTGGGTCTCGGCGTCGAACGACTGATGGTTGAAGCCGTAGACCAGCGTCGTGTCGGCGTCCCACGAGGTCGCCGAGATCAGCACCAGCTTGGTGTCGCCGCTGAGGAAGGCGCGGCTGCGCGCCGCCTCGGCGAGCTTGCCCGAGCACTCCATCATGACGCGCGGGCGGCCGAGCCACGGGATGTCGGCCGGCGCCTCGTTGCTGTAGCGGATCGCGTGCGTGCGGCCGTCGCGGCTCTTGATGCGCAGCGTGTCGCCGGCGAGCTCGACGCGGTAGTCGTCGAAGCGCACGTAGGGATCGCTGTTGATGATCTCGAGCGCGCGCGCGGCGCCGAGCACATCGTCGTTGATGAAGTCGATGCTAAAGCTGGCCTGCTCGCGGCGGTCGAGCCACCACGAAAGCAGGTGCAAGCTGAAGCGGCCGAAGCCGTTGATACCTACGCTGACGCTCATCGTGCCCCTCCGCGGATCGGAAGCGCACGCAGCATATCAGCTCAGCCCGGTGATGCGACCGTCGACGACGTCGATGTGCGCCGACTGCGGCGAGCGCGGAAGGCCCGGCATGCGCAAGATGTCGCCGGTGAGCACCACGAGGAATCCGGCGCCCGAGTTGATCACGATGTCGCTGACGGTGATCTCGAAGCCGGTGGGTCGCCCGCGCAGCTTGGGGTTGTCTGACAGCGAGCTCTGCGTCTTGGCGATGCAGACGGGCAGCTTCTCGTAGCCGAGGCGCTCCACCTCCTTGAGCGCGCGTTTGGCCGTCGGCGTGTAGACGACGGCTTCGGCGCCGTACATCTTGCGCGCCACGCTCTCGATCTTCTGTTTGACCGGCTCCTGCCAGCGGTACAGCGGCGTGAACGGGCTCGGTTCCTTCTCGGCGTGTTCCAGCACCAGGCGCGCCAGCGGCTCGGCGCCTTCGCCGCCGCGCGCGAAGTGGTCCGAGATGGCGCACGGTACGTTCATCTTCTTGCAGAGCGCCTCGATGGCGGCGAGCTCCTCGTCGCTGTCGGCGAAGAAGCGGTTGACGCAGACGATGGGGCGCTCGGTGAAGCAGCGGATGTTCTCGATGTGCTTGGCCAGGTTGGGCAGGCCCTTTTCGACGGCGCTGACGTTGGGCTTGTCGAGCTCGCGCTTCTTGGCGCCGCCGTGCATCTTCAGCGCGCGCGCGGTGGCGACGAGCACGACGGCGGCCGGATCGAGACCGGCGCTCTGGCACTTGATGTCGAAGAACTTCTCGGCGCCGAGATCGAAGCCGAAGCCGGCCTCGGTGACCGTCCAGTCGGCGAGCTTGAGCGCCATCTTGGTGGCGACGACGCTGTTGCAGCCGTGGGCGATGTTGGCGAAGGGGCCGCCGTGCACGAGCGCCGGCGTCCCTTCGAGCGTCTGCACGAGGTTGGGCATCAGCGCGTCTTTGAGCAGCGCCAGCATGGCGCCCGAGACCTCGAGCTGTTTGGCGGTGACGGGGTTGCCCGACTCGTCGAAGGCGACGAGCGTGCGGTCGATGCGCTGGCGTAGGTCGTCGAGATCCTCGGAGAGGCACAGCATCGCCATCACTTCGGAGGCGGCGGTGATGTCGAAGCCCGTCTCGCGCGGCACGCCCTGGTTGACGCCGCCGAGGCCGACGATGATGTCGCGCAGCGAGCGATCGTTCATGTCGATCACGCGCCGCCAGGCCACGCGGCGCGGGTCGATGCGCAGGTCGCTGCGGTAGTGGATGTGGTTGTCGAGCACCGCGGCGAGCAGGTTGTGCGCCGCCGTGACGGCGTGAAAGTCGCCCGTGAAGTGCAGGTTGATGCTCTCCATGGGGATGACCTGGCTGTAGCCGCCGCCGGCCGCGCCGCCCTTGATGCCCATGCAGGGGCCGAGCGACGGCTCGCGCAGGGCGATGCAGACCGACTCGCCGAGCCGCGCCAGCGCCTGGCCGAGGCCGATGGTCGTCGTCGTCTTGCCCTCGCCGGCCGGCGTCGGTGTGATCGCCGAGACGAGCACCATACGCGCCCGCCGCGGTCGCGCGCGCGGGCGCGACAGCACGTCGAGCGAGATCTTGGCTTTGTCGTGTCCGAAGGGCGCTAAGTCCTGCGTCGACAGCCCCAACGACGCAGCGATCTCGACGATGGGCCGAGGCGTTACCGATCGGGCGATCTCGACGTCACTGAGCACACGGTCTCCTTTCACGAGGTTTCGCTTGCAGAGGTGATCAGCGCTCGCAGATCACCGTGTCGCGCGGTGTGCTGTCGCACGGCGCGTCGTTCCATTTCGCTCGCAGATTGGCAAAGGTCAGCGCCGGCCCCCACAGCACGGTGCAGTCCTCGTTGCCCGCGTCGTTGTTGGGCTCGCCGGGCGCCCAGTTGGTGTAGCCGGGCCCGGCGCCGCTGCTCTCCCAGACGAAGCTGCCGCCCTGGCGCACGAGGCCGATCCAGGCCGCCGTGGTGATCGCGGGCAGCATCGAATAGACAAAGGCGTCCTCGCTCTGCGTTTCGATCGCGACGACGCTGGCGCCGTTCTGCGCGCAGGCCGACTTGGCCGCGCTGTAGGTCATGTTGGTGGTGAACACGACGCGGTAGCACTTGCCGCCGAAGCCCTGCTCGTTGGCTGCGCAGCCGCCGCCCCCGCCGGTGTCGGGTGGCGGTGGTCCGCTGTCGCGCGTGAGGTCGGGCTGGACGTTGATGTCGGTGATGCGCGTGTCGGGCGGCGGCGGCAGCTGGCCGTCGAAGCGCGGCGCCGGCGTGGTGTCGGGATAGAGCGGGACGTCTCCGCGCGGCACGGGGGCCTCGCCGGGGCACGCCCCCAGCGCCAGCAGCAGTGCTAGGGCCGCCGGCGCGCCGGCTTTCGCCTCGCGGGCGCGCGTCATCCGGTGGCGTCGCTGCGGGTCACAGCGATCGATCTTGGGTCCTCTGCCGCGATCAGGTCAAGTTGTGGCGGGTCAAGTTGCCGCCGCGGCGGAGGGGCAGTCGTCCGAGAGCGTGCAGGCGGCGCAATCGGGCTTCTTCGCGGCACAGACGCGGCGTCCGTGCAGGATCAGCTGCGTGCCGAGGCGGATCCAGCGCGCCTGCGGCACCACCGCGCAAAGGTCGCGCTCGATCTTCTCCGGTTTGGTCTCGTTGGAAAAGCCAAGGCGGCCGGCGAGGCGCTTGACGTGGGTGTCGACGACAAAGCCGGTCGGCTCGCCGAAGGCGATCCCCATCACCAGGTTGGCCGTCTTGCGCGCGACGCCCGAGAGCTTACAGAGCGCGTCGAAGTCGCGCGGCACTTCGCCGCCGTGATCGTCCACCAGCTGTTTGGCCGCTGTCCGAATGGCCTTGGCCTTGTTGCGATAGAAGCCCGTCGAGCGGATCAGCCCTTCGAGCTCGGCGCTGTCGCTGCTGGCGAGCGCGCCGGCGTCAGGGAAGCGGGCGAACAGTGCCGGCGTGACCTGATTGACGCGCTCGTCTGTGCACTGCGCCGAGAGGATCGTCGCCACCAACAGCTGCAGCGGCGTCTCGAAGTCGAGCTCGCAGCGCGGATCGGGGTAGGCGGCATCGAGAGCCTCGTAGAGGCGCTCGCGGCGCGCGGCGTCGTCATCTTTGCGCTTGGCCATCGCGGCGCAGTATACGCGAGCGCGGCGCGAGGTCGGTGGGCGGCTTTCGCTGCTAGCTGCTGCAGCTGCCGCCGATGCAGCTGGTCTTGCAGGCGGCGGCGCCGGTGCATTTCTGGGCGCACGTGCCGCCAACGCAGCTGAGCTTGCAGTTGGCGCCCGCGCCGCAGGACTGCTTGCACTTGCCGCCGGTGCAGCTGGCCTTGCAGGTCGACTTGTCGGCGCAGCTCTGCGTGCAGCCGCCGCCGATGCAGGTCAGCTTGCAGCGCGCCTTGGGCTTGCAAACCTGCGTGCAGCCGCCGGTGGCGCAGGTGTTCTCGAGCAGGTCGCTTGCCGCCGCGCCAGCCGCGGCAGCGGCGCCCGCCGCAGCGGCAGCCGCCTGACCCGCAGCCGCCGTGGCGGCCGTGGCGGCCTGGCCCGCGGCTTTGGTCGCCTCGGCCGCGGCCTGGCCAGCCGCCTTGGTCGCCTTGGCCGCGTTGTCGAGCGCGTTGTTGACCGCCTTGCCGGCGTTGTCGATCGCTTTGCCCGCGTTGGCGAGCGCCTTGTCGACGGGATCTGGCGGCGGCGGCTCTTTCTTGCAGCCGCTGGCGAACAACACAGCGCAGGCGACGGCGACGATCAGACGGCTCTTGCTCATGGTGGGCCTCCTCGGCGGTAGATATCCGCCTTGCCGAGATGCAAGGCGTGCGCCCGCGCGCATCACCGCGAAAGGGCGAGGGCGCAGGTGTCGCGCGACGCCGGGCACGGGGAGACTTTTGTCCGCACAACGTGACGTGCGTCAAGCTCGCAGTGGCTTGTCCGAGCGAGGACTTTTCCGCGGGTGGCTAGTCGGGCGCGCGCGTGCGTGAACGTACGAGCTCTTTGAGCAGCAGATCGGCGTAGGTGTCGTCGTCCACCTCCACCACGGCGCTGATCGCGGGCAGGGCCTGCAGGTGTCGGCGCCGCTCGGCGCTGATGCGGCGGTATGTCAGAAGCGAGATCGAAAAGCGGTTCTTGCGCAGCAGCGCGAGCAGCGGCGCGATGCGTTTGCTCGCCAGGTGCGCGCGCGTGACGAGCACCACGCGGCGCCAGCCGTGATAGCCCCAGGCCAGCGACTTCGAGTCGAGCAGCTTGCGCAGCAGACGTGCGAGCTTGGATCGCACGCGGCGCGCGCGCGGCTCCTGCTGGCTCGTGCGCCAGGCCGTGGCGCTCGGCGGTCGCGGCGGCGGCGGCCCCACGATCGCGTCGGCGGCGTCGCCCGGCTGCACGATACGCAGCGAGAGCTCCTCGCCGAGCAGCGCCACGGCGCGCCGAGCGGTGGCTTGCAGTGTGTCGATGGTCTTGTGCGTGGCGCCCGCGGGATCGACCACCAGCGCGGCGGCGCGCGGCGGCACGCGGCCGTCGATGACAAGCTCCACGTAGCGCTTGGCGCCGTTTTGCAGCGCCAGCGCACGCTGCAGGTCGCGCCCGGGCGCGGTGCCTTTGGCGCGCAGCGCGCGCGCGCGCCGCAGCTCCTCGGCGATCTTGCGCTCGAGCGTGGCGAGCACGTCTTTGGCGTGTACGGCGCCGCGCACGGTGACCACGCGCCGGCCGTTGATGAGCAGGAAGTCGTGACCCATCCAGCGCGCGGGGCGCATCAGGTCGAGCGCCTGGGCGATGCGCCAGTGCGCGTGCACTGCGCGCCCGATGGCGCGGCGCTGCATGTCGGTGGCGAGGCGGCGCAGGTCGAGGCCGAGGCGGCGCAGGCGCGCGAAGTCGATGTTGGCGCTGTGGCGCGGGTCGAGCAGCGGCGCGGCATCGCACTGCAGCTGCGCGCGCGACGTCTCACCCTCGCGGCGCAGCTTGCCGACGGCGGTGCGCACCGGCCAGAACAGCCCCTGTCGGTGCGCCGCGAGCGTCAGCCGCGCGTCGTCGATCTGGTCGGGCCAGGTGTTGTAGATCCAGATCAGGCGCACGTCGCGCGGGTGTTTTTTCTGCGCGCGCAGCGCCACGTACTGGCGCATGTTGTCGCCCGGCGAGGAAAACAGCGCCAACGTCACCGGCGCATCCGCCGGTCCGATCGACGGAAAGCGCGCCGGCTTGACGCGCTGGGTTCCAAGCCCCTTGACGAGCCTTGTCTGCGCCGTCCCAGCCAGGGTTGCCGATCCCGAGCCCGAGCCCGTGCTCGAGCCCGTGCCCGCGGCCACGCCCGATCGCTTACACCCCGTCGCACCCACACAGACCAACGCGATCAACGCGACCGACCACGTCGCGCGCCGCGTCGTCACGGACTGACCACCAGCCGGCAGTTGCCGTTGACGCACTGGGGCTTGGCGTTGGCGAGCCCCTCGGCAGTGCACGTCGCGACGAAGCACGTCGCGATCGAGCAGTTGGGGATCGTCGTGTTGCTCGCGGGCACGGCGAGACAGTTGCAGCAGTCGTTGATCCCTTGGCAGGCCTTGGTCGTGTTGCCGCAGCTGTTCGCCGCGCCTTCGCCGACCTTGCAGCGCCCGTTGACGCAGTAGGCGATCGGCCGCGTGAACCACGCGTCGCAGGTGTTTTGCTTGCACGCCTTCTTGCAGATCGGCGGGTTGACGCTGTTGAGCACGGCCGAGCAGCTGCAGCAGTCCTGGAAGACTTTGCAGTCGGCGTCGATCTGACAGCGCGCGGCTGTCGAGCCGTCGGCGCCGCCGCCCTGGTCGGGACGCGTGACGGACTCGCCTACCGGGCCATCGGCCGGCGTGCCGTCGACGGTGCCGCCTTCGTTGCTGCCGCGGTCGGGGTTCACGACGTTTTCGCCGGGGACGGGCAGGTCCGCGATGCCCTGTTCCTTGCTGCTGCTGCCGTCCTTGGCACCGTCGGCGACGGCGGCGTCCTTCGTCGAGCTGGCGTCGTCGCCACAAGCGGGCAGCCACAAGGCGCCGGCGAGGATCGCCAGCGAGAAGCTCAGCGCCGCGATACGTACAAGCATTAGTCGCCTCCTAGAACCTCCAGGGTACCACGGTGGAACCGCCGCCGCGTTCGCGATACAAACGCTCACCACCAAGGAGCATCCAGTGACGCAGAGCAAGGCCAAGCCCGAGACGCGCGATCGCGCCGCCATCGATCAACGCTACCGCTGGAAGCTCGCCGATATCTTCGACGGCTGGGACGCGTGGCAGCAGAGCTACGGCGAGCTCGAAAAGATGATCGAGCGCTTCGCCACGCTGCAGGGCACGCTGGCCAAAGGCCCCGAGGCGCTGCTCGCCGCGCTGACGCTCGAAGACGACCTGGGGCAGCTCTCCTACAAGGTCTGGTTCTACCCCTCGCTGATGTACGACGAGGATCAGCGCGACAACGACATCAACGCGCGCCGCCAGAAGGTCTCGATCCTCTTCGCCAAGGCGAGCCAGGCGAGCGCCTGGTTCAACCCCGAGCTGCTGGCGGTGCCGCTCGAGACCGTGCGCGCGTGGATGCAACAAAACGACGACCTCGCGCTCTACCGCTTCTACATCGAAGACCTCTACCGGCAGCAGGAGCACGTGCTCGACGACAAGGGCGAGCGATTGATGTCGTACTCGGCGCGCTTTAACAGCGCCCCCGGCGAAGCCTACGGCGCGCTGACCACCGCCGACATGAAGCACCCCAAGGTCACGCTGCAGGACGGCAGCGAGCTGACCGTTACTCAGGGCGCCTACCGCGCCACGCTGGCGACCAACCGCAACCAGGCCGATCGTCGCGTCGTGTTCGACGCGCTCTACGGCGCCTACGAGACCAACATCAACACCTACGCCGCGATCTATGACGGCATCGCGCAGCGCGACTGGTTTCACGCGCAGGCGCGCGGCTACAGCTCGACGCTCGAAGCGGCGCTTCACGGCAACAACATCCCCACCAGCGTCGTGGAAAACCTCATCGACGCCACGCGCGCCGGCACCGAGCCGCTGCGCAAGTACCACCGCCTGCGCAAGAAGGTGCTCGGCCTCGAGCAGTACCACCTCTTCGACGGTTCCGTGCCGCTGGTCAACGCCGACAAGAAGTACTTCTACGACGACGTGCTCGAGATGATCGTCGAGTCGGTGGCGCCGCTCGGCGACGACTACCAGCAGAAGATGCGCAGCGCCGTCGGCGGCGGCTGGATCGACGTCTACGAGAACGAAGGCAAGCGCTCGGGCGCCTACAGCGCCGGCGTCTACGGCGTGCACCCCTACATGCTGCTCAACTACAACGACACCCTCGACGACGTGTTCACGCTGGCCCACGAGCTGGGCCACTCGCTGCACACGCTGCTGTCGCACGAAGCGCAGCCGTTCCGCTACGCCAGCTACACCATCTTCGTCGCCGAGGTGGCCTCGACGCTCAACGAGGCGCTGCTGCTCGAGCTGATGCTCTCGCGCACCGACGCGCCGGCCGAGCGCGCGGTGCTGCTGCAGCACGCCATCGACAGCATCGTCGGTACGTTCTACTCGCAGGTGCTGTTCGCCAACTGGGAGCTCGAGGCGCATCGCCTCGCCGAGCGCGGCGAGCCGATCAACTCCGACTCGCTGAGCGCGCTCTACATGGGCATCCTGCGCGACTTCTACGCCGACGACATCGACCACCTCGACAAGTACAAGGTCACCTGGGCGCGCATCCCGCACTTTTTCCGTTCGCCCTATTACGTCTACCAGTACGCCACGTGCTTCGCCTCGTCGGCGATGCTGCTCTCGCAGCTCGAGCAGGACCGCGAGGGCACGGTGGGCCGCTACCTCGAGCTGCTGCGCTCGGGTGGCAGCGACTTCCCGATGGAGCAGCTGCGCAGCGCCGGCGTCGACCTCGACAAGCCGGAAGCCGTACAAGCCACCGTCGATCAGCTCGATCGACTGGTCGATCGGCTGTCGAGCGAGATCGACGCCATCGGTTCGTAAAGACAGGGTTTTTGCCGACCACTGCACTAGCCGGCTAACTTTTCTTGGATGGAAAGCGCTTTTGCCGGCGCGCCGCCGATCCGTTCGCGGGCGTGCTTCGTATCCTGTATGCTCGATCGAACAAAGCCACCGGGTCGATCCGCGCCCCGCTTCTCAATCGTATGAGGCTTTGTCCCTTCGGGCATGGCAGACGCTGAACACGAAAACACGGCGCAGCTCGATGCGTCGCTGATGATCGAGGTCGCTGCGGGCAACCAGCCGTCGCTCGCCGCGCTCTACGACCGCTACGCCAGCCTGATGCTGGCGCTCGGTCTTCGTATCGTCGGCGACCGAGGGGCTGCGGAGGATTTGCTGCACGACGTGTTCGTCGAGGTCTGGCAGAAGGCCGGAGATTATGATCGGAGCCGCGGCTCGGTGAGGGCTTGGCTCCTGCTTCGCATGCGCAGTCGCGCGCTCGACCGCGTCCGTTCGGCACATCGTCGCCGCACGGAGCAGCTCGAAGAGGGCGCGGCCGACCGGATCGAGGGCAAGCCCGCTGATCCGAGCGCCGCTGCGGAACGCTCGCTTATCCGCCGCGCGCTCGCCGATTTACCCGACGAGCAGCGAGAAGTCTTAGAGCTTGCGTATTACGAAGGGCTGACCACGACCGAGATCTCGGAGCAGGTCTCGGTGCCCGTGGGAACTGTGAAGTCGCGAATGAACGCAGCGCGCGCCAAGTTACGGAGCGTGCTGTCAGAGCCTGGGTAATGACCGAGTCTGTCGTCACAGAGCAAACCGAGATGCGCCTGATGCAGTGGGCGCTCGGGGAGCTGAGCGAGCAAGAGCGCCGCGAGCTCGAGGCCGAGATCGCGCGTTCGCCCGAGCTCGCCCGCGCCGCGGCGCGCGTCGCTGACGACCTCGGCGCCGTGCCGCTGGCGCTCGAGCCGGTGGCGCCGCCGCCAGCGCTGCGCGAGCGCGTGCTGGCGAGCGTTGGCAAGACGAGCCGCTTCTCGCGCTTCGTCGCGCGCCTCGCCGAGCTGATCTCGGTCACCAAGGACAAGGCGCAGGCGCTCATCGACGGCATCGACGAGGCGACCAGCTTCGAGCCCAGCATGGTGCCCGGCATCAGCCTCTATCACCTCGAGGGCGGCGCCGCGGTGGCTAACGCCATCGTCGGTTTCATCCGCATCAAGCCCGGCGTCAGCTTCCCGCACCACACGCACCTCGGCGAGGAGATCGCCTACGTCGTGCAGGGCAGCTACCGCGACAGCAGCGGCGCGATCGTGCGCGCGGGCGACGAGGTGCGCATGGACCCGGAGACCGATCACGAGCTGACCGCGCTCGAGGGTCCGGACCTGATCTACCTCGCTGTCAGCTACGACGGCATCCGCATCGGCGTGATCGAGTTCAAGCCGGGCGATCCGCGCCTGTAGCGCCCGCGCGCGCGCGCTCAGGGTAGGCGCACGCAAACCAGCGCGAGCGTGCGCGAGCAGTCGTCGTGGTCTTGGTCGAGCAGCTGGCGCAGGTCGAGCTCGCCCGCCGTGCCGTTGTCGTTCGACGCTGCCGACGTCCAGTCGTTGCAGGTGTGCCCGCTGGCGAGCGTCCCGTCTCTGCGCGTGCCCGTCCACGCGTCCGAGTCGAACCATGGCCCGGAGTCTTCGATCAACGTGCCGTTGAAGGTGTCGATGCGAGCGTTGTCGCGCCACTCGTTGCGCGTGAAGATCTCGTTCCAGCTGGAAAAGAGCATCACGCCGCGCGTGTCGAGCACCGGCAGCGCGCGCTTGGCCGGCGCCACCAGATCGCGCGCGTCCTGCGTCGACGAGGAGAGGAAGGCGCGATAGGTGCCGGCCGAGCCCGCGTTGCTCGCCGCTTGGGCGCAGAGCGCGTCGGCGCCGGCCACGCCGCCGAGGTTGCCGGTGATGGCGTTGTCGAGCGCCACCAGCACGATCGACGTGAAGGCGCTGGCGTCGGTCGCGTCATCAGCGCCGTCGTGGCTCGCATCCGCTGCGAGATCGCGCGCAGCCGACTCCGAGCCGAGATCGTGCGGCGGCGTGGCCGCGTCGCCGCTGTCGAACATGCTCGGCTGACCGTCGCCGCGCGCGACCGTCTTGCCCGTGGGGCAGCCGGCGATTACCACCAGCAGCCCCGCGAGCAGCGCGAGCTGACGCGTGCGGAGCATGTGTTGATTGTAGCGCTCGCGACAGTACGGTCGTAGCGCTAGACTGGCCTTCGTGCGCAAAGGGCTACAGCAAGCGCTTGTTGCGCTCCTGCTGCTGCTGCTCGCCGGGTCGTGCCGCCACGAGCCGTCGCTGCCGCGGTCCGAGCTCGGCGTATCCGACGCCGCCGCCGATGTCGCGCCGCGCGACGACGCCAAGACCCCGACACTCGACGGTGGTGTCGACGGTACGAGGCAGCCATGTCCCAGCAGCGAGAACTGGACCGACATCCTCGGTGACCTCATCGCGTACGAGGGCGACGTCTATCGCGTCTTGCTCAAGCGCGACAGCTCGCAGGTCCAGTTCCACCAGATCGTCGGCGACTCGTTCATCGAGGTCATGCTCGCGCAGTTGCCGGGCAGCCCGCCGGTGCTGCTGAGCCAGCTGGCGGCCGAGTACGACGGCACCAACCTGCACCTGCTGCGCGGCCGCAACGGCAGCAGCAGCGCCATGGTCGATCACTTCAAGGGCGACAGCGTCGGCTGGAAGCCCATCACCATCGAGACCTCGGGGCCCGTAAACTACACGCACATCGACGCGCTCGCGTTGGCGCAGCACGGCGGCCTCGTCTACGGCAGCGTCTACGCCACGACCACCAGCAAGTCGATTCGCATGCGCTATCGCAGCGACCACGTTTGCAGCACCGTCGACGCGCCGCGCACGGACACCACGCGCGTGAGCCTCGCGGTGAGCGCCGAGCAGATCGTCGAGTCCTGGACCGATGGCTTCGGCGCGCACGCCCACGCGTTCGCCAACAGCGGCCCCACGAGCTACTGCGGGCAGCCGCGCCAGACCGTCGAGTACAAGAGCGCGCCACAACACTCGGAGCAGCCGCTCGCGGTGCTCTCGGTCGGGACGGCAATTCTCGGCATGGGCGAGGACGTGGATGTATCTGTCGACTTGCTGCCGAGCAACGGCAGCGCCGTGCAGAGGAACGCGGCTATCGCGGGCACCAAGCCCTACTTGCGGTCGCTCGCGGCGATGGCCGCCGATCCAGCGCAGCAGAAGGTCTTCTTGGCGCTGCTCATCACGCCGAACGCTGCGATCTATAGCGGTAGCGGCGATGGCAACATGACGCGCGGCAAGAGCGTCCAGCTGCCCAACGAGTTCAACGTGACACCGGAGCTCGCGTATAGCCGCATCGCTGTCGACGACGCGCGCGTTCACCTGCTCAGCTTCGACGGCTCCAAGCTGTACTACCAGTGCTTCGCGCGGGATCCCTAGCGGTAGGCGTCGTAGAGCATCTGGCGGCGCTTGCTGCGATAGGTCAGCGCGCGCGCGTGCCGCACCAGGCTGATGAACCCGCGACGGTAGCCGAAGCGGTCGCCGCCACGCGCCGCGCGTGCCGCACCGAGGATGCGCTGGTAGGGGTGACGCTCGACGAAGGGCGAGCCGCGCAGCGCTTCGCCGAACCAGGCGACCGCCGCGGCGAAGCGAAACTCGGTGGAGGCGCGCGTGAAGCTGGCACCCTCGTCCACCAGCGGCTTTGACATCAGCGTGCTCTGCTGCTCGCTGGGGCGCTTGTAGCGCACCTTGACGGTCAGCATCTCTTTGCTCGCGTCCTTGGCCACCGTGCGCCGCTGGTACTTGAGGCGCGGCAAGCCCGGCACGCTCGAGCTCGCGCCCACGGGCACGACCTCGTAGAGCGCCGTCACGCGGTGTCCGGCGCCGACTTCGCCCGCGTCCTTCTTGTCGTTGGCGAAGTCGCGCGCGGCGAGGCGGCGGTTGTCATAGCCGATCAGACGGTAGGCGACGACTCGCGCCGGATTGAACTCGACCTGGATCTTGACGTCCTTGGCCACGGTGACGAGCGTGCTGCTCAGCTCGTCGACGAGCACCTTGCGCGCTTCGGCGAGCGTGTCGATGTAGGCGTAGTGACCGTTGCCCTTATCGGCGATCTGCTCGAGCGTCGAGTCGCTGTGGCTGCTCATGCCGAAGCCGAGCACCGAGAGATAGACGCCGGTCTTGGCCTTCTGTTTGATCATGCGCACCAGCGCCGTGCGGCTGCTGACGCCGACGTTGAAGTCGCCGTCGGTGGCGAGCACGACGCGGTTGATGCCGCCCGGGATGAAGTTGGCCACCGCGACCTGGTAGGCCAGCTCGATGCCGGCGCCGCCGTTGGTCGAGCCGCCGGAGCTGAGCTTCTCGAGCGCCGCGAGCACGCGAGCGCGCGTGTCGGCAGCGCAGCTGGTCGACGGGAGCACCAGGCCCGACGCGCCGGCGTAGACGACGATCGCGACGCGGTCCTTCTCGCCGAGCTGGCGCACCAGCATCGACATCGCGTTGCGCAGCAGCGGCAGCTTGTTTCGCGCCGACATGGAGCCCGAGACGTCGATCAGGAAGACGAGATTGCTCGGCGGGCGCTTGGCGGCGCGCATCGACTTGGCAGCGAGCGCCACGCGCACCAGTCGGTGCGACGTGTTCCACGGCGCGCTGGCGACCTCGAGGTGTACGCCCAGCGGATGCGCGCCGTCGGGCTGCGGATAGTCGTAGGCGAAGTAGTTGATCATCTCCTCGACGCGCACGAGCGCGCGCGGCGGCATCATGTTGCGCGACAGAAAGCGCCGCACGTTGGCATAGGCCGCGGTGTCGACGTCGACCGAAAAGGTCGACAGCGGTGCGCTCGCGACGAGCTTGAAGCGCGGTGTCGCCAGGCGCTGGCGCTTGCCGAGGCGCCCCGTCTCGAGCTGCGTCTTTTGCACGCCGTCGTCGCCGTCGGCGGGCTTGTCCGCTTCTTTGGTCTCGGCGGGATCGGCGTTGGCGCGCGCCCCGTTGGTCTCCTCGTTGCTGGCCACGCCGCTGCCCTGGCCTTGGCCAGACTTCTCGCGCTCGACCCCGCTGGCGAAGCGACTGCTCGGTACCGGCGAAGAAGAGGACGAGGCGACGACGCCCGTGCCCGCGGCGGCGACGCTGCTGTCGGCTGCCTGCTTGGAGAGCATCGGGAACATCACGCCGACGGCGAGCAGCACCGTCGCGGCGACGGCGATGCCGCTGGCGACCATCAGCCGTCGCCGGCGCCCCCAGCTCGGCTTGGCCGCGGAGCGCTCGCCCGCCTTGGACTCCGGCGAGAGCCGCGTCGCGGCCTCGCTCGCGGCGGCCTCGCTCACCGCGCCCGCCGCGTCTGCTGCCTCTGCCGTGCTCGCTGCGCCCGCCGCGCCCGCCACGTCGGCGGCGCGCGCCTCGATGCGCTGCTGGATCGCTTCGGACAGCGGCGCGATGTCTTCGGCTTCGCTGCCGAGCTCGTCGCGCAGCAGCGCCGCGACCTCGCGCAGCGACTCGACCTCGAGCCGCGCGTTGTCGTCTTCTTCGAGCAGCGCTTCGATCTCGCGCTGCTCGTCGGCGCTGAGCTCCTCGCCGAGGGCGTATGCGGTCAGGCGGGCCTGATCATCGTGACGTGTCGTCATCGCAGCCTCCCCGCCGTCGCCTCGGCCAGCGAGCCCGTGGCGTTGTCCGTGTCGCTAAGCTTGTCGCGCAGGGCGCGCATGGCGTGATGCATCAGATTGCCGACGTAGCCCACCGTTAGACCGGTGACCTCGCTGATCTCGCGGTAGCTCAGCCCGTGCTGGAACTTGAGCTGGACCACTTCGCGTTGCTTTTCGGGGAGGGTCTCGAGCATCGCCAGCGCTCGGCCGAGGCTTTGTTTGCGCTCGGCGAGCGTCGAAGGCGACGGCTCGTTGGAGGAGAGACGCTCGGCGGCGTCGTTCTGCAGGCGCATCGGTCGATCCTTCCGCATGATGTCCAGCGCGCGGTTGCGCGTCACGCGAAACAGCCAGGGGCCGACGTGACCTTCAACCGTGGCGCGCTCTGCCTCGCACAGCCTGAAGAAGGCGTCCTGCACGACGTCACGCGCGCGGTCGTCGTCACCGACGATGCGCCGCGCGTAGCGCAGCAGGTTGGCTTGGTGGGCCTTGATCGCCTGGCGGATCCACCTGACATGTTCCGCCGCAGCCTGTGCTCGCTCGGGAATCGGCCGACTCCGTCCTCGTTGCTCGTCTACTGAACGTGGGGCGAGGACGTTTATTAGACATTTTTTCTCGCCGCTGACGCCCGTAGCCCGCACTGGTGCAAACTGTCGTAGTCAGATCGCGGGTTTCGCATCTGCTAAGCTGTTGAAATCGTGTCCTCGATCCATGGCCTTGGGTTTGCTAGCTTCGCCGGCGTGAAGTACCGCCGGATCCGATCGCACGCCACCCGTCTGTCCGCCGCCAGCCTCGCGCTGGCCTTGGCCGCCGCCGGCTGCGGCGCGCCGGACGACTTCGGCGAGGCGCTCGGTGTCAGCGAGCTGGCCGTCAAGAAGGTCTGCGGCACCTCGGGCAAAACGCTCAAGGGCATCGACGTCTCCAAGTGGCAGGCGACCATCGAC
Organism: Myxococcales bacterium; assembly: GCA_020431405.1. GTDB lineage: Bacteria > Myxococcota_A > Polyangia > JAGQIK01. The sequence goes on along the minus strand of JAGQIK010000120.1, from coordinate 16,635 downwards.
TGGGCGAAGGTCGCCGGCGACGGCGTCAAGTTCGCCATCGCGCGCGCCAGTCACGGCCTCAACTTCGACGACGCCTACTTCACGGCCAACTGGCAGGGCATGAAGGCCAACGGCATCGTGCGTGGCGTCTACCAGTTCTTCGCGCCGACGCAGGACCCGATCAAGCAGGCCGACTTCATGCTTCAGAAGCTCGCCGACGCCGGCGGGCTCGAGGCCGGTGACCTGCCGCCGGTGCTCGATCTCGAAGTCACGGACGGCGCCACGCCGGCCGCGCTGCAAGCCGCGGCGCTGGCCTGGCTGCAGCACGTCGAGGCCAAGACCGGAAAGACGCCGATCATCTACACCGCGGCCTACTTCGCGCAGAGCAACATCCAGGGCGCGCTCAAGAGCTATCCGCTCTGGATCGCCAACTACACCACGCCGCCGAGCGAAGGCGGCTGCCCGCTGCTTCCCGACAACAGCTGGACACGCTGGGACATGTGGCAGTGGTCGAGCAAGGGCGCTATCGCCGGTGTCAACGGCGACTGCGACGTCAACGTCTTCGACGGCGACCTCGCCGATCTGCAGGCCTTCATCGCCGCCAACACCAAGGGCACCACGCCGCCGCCGCCGCCGACCGGCAACGCGCCGAGCGGCGCGCTCGAGTCGGTGCAGTGTGACGCCGTCACCGGTTGGGCCTTCGACGCCGACACGCCCAACCAGCCGGTGAGCATCGAGCTCTACGTCGACGTGGCGCCGGGCCAGCCGGGCGCCACGCCGATCGTCGTCGCCGCCGACGTGCGCAGAAACGACCTCTGCACCTCCCTCGGCGCGTGCGAGCACGGCTTGAGCTGGATCATCCCGCGCGCCTACCGTGATGGTGTGGGCCACACGCTGCACGCCGTCGCGCTCGACACGACGGCTGGCACCCGGCACCCGCTCACCGGCAGCGGCGCGGCATTCACCTGCAGCGCGCCGCAGGGCGGCGGCGACGCGCAGCCGTCGGGTGACGGTCAGCCGACAGGCGGCGACGCGGGCGTTGGCCCCGGCGCTGGCGGCGACGGCGCCGTCGAGGCGCGTGGCGGCTGTGCGGCCGCCGGAGCGATCCCCAGCGGCGCCGATCTCTGCGCGTGGCTGCTGCTGCTCGGCCTCTTCGCGTGGCGCTCCCGCCGCCGCTGAGCGCTCCCGCCGCCACCAACTTGCCCTTTGCGCCAGCGCGCCCGAGCCAGCTACGATTGTGCGCTCGGTTAGTACGCTTTTCTGTCTACTTGCAAGGAGACGCTCTAGATGATGACCAAGCTGCGCGCGTGCACGCTCTGCTTTGCGCTGATCTTTTCGCTGACAGCGTGCGGCGACAGTGGCAGCAGCCCAACGCCTGACACCACCAACAACAAAGAGGCGGGCCCTAATCCCGATGGCCCCGCCACCGATAGCGGCGGCGGCGGCGACACCACCGCCAGCGCGCCGACCTTCGGCGACATCTACACCCAGGTGATCTCGCCCAACTGCTCCTGTCACCTCGGCACGGGTCACAGCACGGGCCTCGACATGCCCGACGCCAACACGGCGTTCACCAACCTCGTCGGCGCGGCCACGGGCGGCTCGGCTTGCTCCGGAAAGACCCGCGTGGTCGCCGGCGATTCGGCGCAGAGCGTGCTCTACGACAAGGTCACCGGCGGCGGCAATCTGTGCGGCTCGCGTATGCCACTCGGCGGTGCCGCGCTGCCGCAGAACCTCGTCGATCTCGTCAAAGCTTGGATCGACGGCGGCGCCAAGCAGTAGTCCCCTCCGCATCCCCGTCGCTGTTGCAGCATGAGTGACGCCCGCGAGTACCCCCGCCCATTTGGCCGCTACGTCCTGCTGCGTTTGCTGGGCGCTGGCGGCATGGGCGAGGTGTACGCCGCGCTGGCGCGTCAGACGCTCGGCCTCGAGCGGCTCTGCGCGCTGAAGACGATCCGACCCGACCTCGCCCGCGAAAAAGAGTTTCGCCGGCGCTTTCGCGACGAGGCGCGCATCAGCGTCTCCATGTCGCATCCCAACGTGATCGGCGTGCACGAGGTCGGGTGCATCGACGACACCTACTTCATCGCGATGGAGCTTTGCGAGGGCTACGATCTCGGCCGCATCCTCTCTCGCGCGCGCCGCCACAACCTGCGCTTCTCGGTGCCGGCGGCGCTGTTCATCGCCCGCGAGCTGCTCGCGGCGCTCGACTACAGCCACCAGCACACCGACGCCTATGGCGCGCCGATGCGGCTCGTGCATCGCGACATCTCGCCCAGCAACGTGATGATCTCGTTCGACGGGCGCGTGCGGCTGGCCGACTTCGGTCTCGCCAGCTCTGCGATCAAGGCCGTTCGTACCGCGGCGTCGCGCGTGTGGGGGCGGCCTGGCTACGTCGCGCCGGAGCGGCTGCTGGGGCGCAAGCCGGATCGCCGCGTGGACATCTACGCCGTGGGCGTGCTGCTCTTCGAGCTGCTCACCGGCGAGCCGCTGGTGCGCGCCACCGAGCCCGCCACGGCCCTTCGCGAGGCGCAGCGCCGCGCCAAGATCAAGCCGTCGACCATGCGGCGCGAGATCTCGACCGACCTCGACGCGGTGATCCAACGCGCCGTGGCGTTCGATCCGTCCGAGCGCTACGGCGCGGCGGCGGCCTTCCAGGACGACACGCAGGTCTGTCTGGCGCGCATCGATCCCGTCTACAACGCGCGTCGTCTCGCCGGAGAGGTGATGGGGCGCCTGTTCGACGAGACCTCGTGGCGAAAGCCGCTGCGCGACGTGCTCGAGCTGGCCAGCAAGCTGTCACGCGAGGACCAGGAGCCGCACGTCGAGACGTTCGCCGGCACCAACGTGCTCGACTCGCACACCGCCGGCGAGCTCGGCCTCGGCGTCGCCGGCGTGATCGACTCGCCACAGCTGCCGCTGCTCGATACGCCGCAGCTGAGGCGTCTCGACGCCGATCCCGACCCCGCCGCTCGCAGCGCTGATCTGCACCGCCAGGAGACGCTGGTCTTCGCCGCGTCACGCGACGATCCGCCCACCGCGCCGCGGCTCGACAGCGCGATGATCCGGCGCATCGGTAACTACGAGGACGACGACGCGGACGCCGACGACGAGACGCACACGCGCCCCGCTACCGACCACCACCGCAGGGAGCCATCCGGCCTGCGCACGCTCGCCGCCGAGACGTTCGAGGTCATCCACGATGACGACGCGCTCGACGGCGAGATCCCGCGCGAGGTGATCGTGTCGTCGAGCGCGGTGCGCGAAGAGGCGCGCTTTGGCGGCGAGGGCGAGCCGATGGGCGAGGCTCACGCTGAAGAGGATGGGTCGGCGCCCGACGCGACGATCGTCGACGACTTTTCGGGGGGACTGCTGGTCGCGCCCGATGCGGAGGCGCTGGCGGCCGTTGGCGCAGACGCTGAAACGGACGACACCGTGACCGAGCAGAAGGGCACCAAGCAGGACACCGCATCGGGCGACACGGCGTCGGGACAGAGCGCCTTCGACGCGCTGCTGCGCGATCCGAGCGCGTCGTAGCTCTGCTGATGCGCATCGCGGCGTTGGCCTTGCTCGGTGTGCTCGTCGGCTGCGGCTGCAGCGACGGTGCGGCGACGAGCGACCAGCGCGTCGCGCCGCGCGACGGCGCGCGAGACGCTGCGGCGGACCAAGGTCCCGTCGACGGCGCTGCCGACGCCGACGCAGGCCCGCGTGACGATACGATCGAAGACACGAGCTACGACAGCTTCGATGACAGCAGCGCCGACTCGCTGCCCAGCGACGGGCTCGTCGTCGCCGATGCGGCGGCAAGCGGGGCGCGCCTCTACACGCTCAAGGCCTGCGGCGGCGTCGCGCCGGGCAGCGAAGACTGTCACTTCCGCGTGCTGATCGACGCCGCGACCTGCTCGGCACAAGCGCCCTGCGACAAGCTCGTGATCTACTGGTCGGGCGGCGAGGGCTTCTGCTACCTCGGCACCTACGACGGCCTGCTCGCGCGCTACGCGCAAGCCGGCTACGTCGCCGTGTGCGCCCAGCCGTTCACGACCAGCGGCGAGACGGGCAAGTATCCCTACTACCGCGAGCTCGACCGCATGAGCGAGCTGCTGCGCCGCGTGCGCGCCCTCCCCGAGGTGGCGGCGGCGTGGAGCGGCGACAAGCTGCTGATAAGCGGCGTCAGCCACGGCGGCACGGCGCCGCTGCTCGGCATCGCCAGCGGCCAAGCGCTCAAGGCGCAGCCGGCGCTGTGGCTCGGGCGCACGCGCACGGCGCTGGTCTTCTACGATGGCCTCTCCAACCTCGGCAGCTACGAAGCCTGGACGGCGCAAAGCCAGAGCTGCGCCGCGATGCACCGCCGCACGGTCGCGCGCTACGGCGACGGCACGCCGCTCTCGCACGGCTGCAGCAACGGCAAGTGCTACTGCGCGAGCCCGCCGCACCAGGCTGAATGGAACAAGGACAACGTGCAGCTCGGCTCGAGTGGCTCGCCCTACAGCTGCGCCGACGTCACGGCGGCTGCCAGCGCAGCGCAGCCGTCGCTGCTCTATCGCTTTGTCGCGTGCTCGGGCGGCAGCGCACAGCCGTGCGGCATCCTCGGCGACGTGATCCCCGACGCCCAGCAGCAGGGCGCCTTCGACGCGATCAAGACCTGCGCCGGTGTGACGGCGACCTACGAGCGCTACCCGCTCTGTCCACACACGCTGTGCGGATCGAAGGGCTGCGGCTTCGACGACACCATCGCCTGGCTCACTCAGCAGGGCTTCTAGCGCTCGCCATCGATCAGCCGGTGTAGAGCGCTTCGGTTGGCCAGTAGCGCAGCCGCTCGCTCTCGGCGGCGACGAGCGAACGGCCACCGTCGATGAAACGCAGCGCGCGCGGCGGCCGGTCGAGCGGGATCTGGATGCGCCGGTTGTCGTGCAGAGAGACGAGGCGCAGGATGCCGCCGGTCCTGAAGGCGCCGCCGAAGCGCTCGCCGCCCAACGCGAGCCACTTGCCGTTGGGGTCGATGGCGGCGAGGCGCGGGTTGACCGCCCAGCCCTCGACGTCTTTGCTCGGCGCGGCGCGCGTGGGCTGCACCCGAGCTGGCCACGCGCGCGGCGGCGCGTCGAGATCGACGGCGCCGATGACGAGCTGCCCGTCGCCGGTGAGCGCGGCGAGCTGGCCGATGGTGAAGCCGAGCCAGGTGATGTTGCCGCCGCTGAAGTCGTACGGCCCGGAGCGCTGCCGGGAAGCGCCCGCCGGCAGCGACCACTGACCGGCGTTGGAGGCGGCGCCGCGCTGCGCGTAGTGCAGCACCTGCACCACGCGATGGCCGCCGAGGGCGAGCAGCCCGATCGCCGGATTGAGCGCCGCCGAGTGGATCACCTGCGCGGGCATGCGGTGCGCGTTGACCAGCTCGAGGCCGTCGTGCAGGTCGTGGACCGCCGCGCGATCGCCGCGCACCACGAGCAGGTAGCGGCCATCGCCGCTCTGCGAGAGCTGCGTGCTCGCCGGTGGCTCGACGACCCAGCAACGTTCGTCGAGCGGGCTGCAGCTGAGGCCGAGCCGAGCGACGGCGCGCTCGTCGAGGGCGCTCGGCGTGCTGACGAGGATCGCGCGGCTGCGGTGCGCGTTCTCGAGCGGCTTGCTGGTCATCTGCTCGAGGTCGAGGCCGCGCAGCTTGCCCCACAGCGGGCGTGTGAGCGCGTAGCGGCCGCAGGCGCTGATCGACTTGATGCGCGCGCGCCGCGGCAGCGGGCGCTCGAACGGACGCGGGCGGTTGCAGGTCGCGGGGCGCGCGAAGCAGGTCTCGCAGACGGGGCGCTTGCAGCTCGGGCACGACTTCTTGGCGCCGAGCTTCTGGCAGTGCGCGCAGCCGACGGCGCCCTGAGTCTTTGGCAGCACGCGGTGATCGTACGGGACTGGTGGTCAGAGCACTAGCTGGAGCTTGTCGCGTCGAAGAGATCTTCGAGCTGCTCGATAGTGTCCGACCCGATGACCGAGGTGGGCCGCGTCTCGAGGTCGTCTCTTTCGCGGCGCGCCAGCGAACGGCGCAGCCGCTCCGAGCGCGGGCGGCGATCGCTCGAGGGCCCGCCGCCGCTGCCGAGGCTCGCTGTGACGCCGCCGGGCATCGCCGGCTGGACGGCGTGCAGGTGGGGGCGCGCGATGGTTTCGATGTCGTTGACCAGCGTGGGCAGGCCGAACTCGTCGTCGTCTTCTTCGCCGCCCACGTCGAAGCTCATCGACGTGGGCGCCGTGCGCGGCGCCGAGGGCGCGGTGCGCGGCGCCGAGGTCATCTGCGGCGGCGGCGTGAGCAGGTCGTCGCTGTCGACGGTGGCGATCTCCACCGACTCGATCACGTCGTCGCTGTCCACGTTGAGATCGTGGCTGTCGTAGATCAGCAGCCGCGCGCCATTAGAGGGCAGCGGGATCGACTCGGCGATGGTGCGCGTGCGGCCGGGGCCCGAGGGTAGCGCTTCGGAGAAGGCCTCGGCGCGGCGCGCCAGCTTGCGCATCTCGAGGCGCCACTGGTCCGGCTGAAAGAGCGTCTGCATGAGCTCCTCGGCGAGCCGGTGTGGGCCATAGAGCGGATCGATCCGAGCTAGCAGCGCTTGGGTGGCGTCGAGGAAAGCGCGCGCGGTGGAGAAGCGTTCTTCGCGGTCGAAGGCCAGCGAGCAGGCGACGAGCGCGTCGACCTCGGGAGGTAGGCCGCGGCGCAGGCTCGACGGCGGTGTCTTGCAACGCTCTTGCACCATCGTCAGCAGCATCAACGGATCGAGCTTGGGCATCTGCGCTTCGCCGGTCAGAAGCTCGAAGAGCAGCGCGCCGACGGCGAAGATGTCGATGCGCAGATCCGGCTCCTGCGACATCAGGCGCTCGGGCGCGACGTAGCCGGGCTTGCCCCAGATGCGGCCGTCGAGGGTCTGCGCGGTGCGCGCTTCGGAGAGCGCGAGTCCGAAGTCGCCCAGCTTGACCTGACCGTCGAAGCCGAGCAGCACGTTGCTCGGCGAGACGTCGCGGTGTACGAGGTTGAGCGGGTCGCCCTCGCCGTCCTTGAGGCGATGACAGTAGTCGAGCGCGGCGAGCACTTCGCGCGTGATGTAGAGCGCCGCCGGCAGCGAGTAGCCGCCGTGGCGGCGAACACGGCGCGTGACGCGCTCGAGGTCGAAGCCCTCGACGAGCTCCATGGCGAGGTAGTAGATGTGGTCGACCGCGCCGATCTCGTAGACGCCGACGATGTTGGGATGCGACATGGAGATCGCGACGCGCGCTTCGTCGTGGAAGCGCGCTAGGAACTCTCCGTGGCGAGCGAGATCGGGGAGGATCTTCTTGACCGCGCAAAGCTTCTGCAGGCCGAGCAGATCGCCGGAGAGGGCGGCATAGATTTCGCCCATTCCGCCGGCGCCGAGGCGTCTGAGCAGAACGTACCGACCAAACCTTTGTAGCGCGGAGACTTCGTTCAAGCGGGGCCTAGCTCATCAAGTAGCGTACCACCTTCGAGCCGCGAAGATTCGGTGATTTAGCGCGCGCGCACCAGGGACAATGGCTCCCACCGCGTCGACGCGTGTCCACGCTGGATCCACGCTACACACGAGAGAGTCGCAGGATCGTGTAGGTCCTGGCCTTGCGTGCGAAGTCGCGCGGCACCAGCGCCAGCGGCTCGTGCTGCAGCCGGCCGGCGATGGCGGCCTCGTCGAGCTGAAAGCCGCGCGCGTGGGCGGCGAAGACGATCTCGCCGCCGGGGGCGAGCAGATCGGCGGCGCCGCGCAGCAGCGCACCGTGGTCACGTTTGATGTCGAACGCTTCGCGCATGCGCTTGGAGTTGGAGAAGCTCGGTGGGTTGCAGAAGATCAGGTCGTAGCGGCGGCGGCGTGCGGCGGCTTGCTCGACGAAGCGCAGGCAGTCTTCGCGCTCGAGGCGGTGGGCAGCGCCGATCTCGAGGCGGTTGAGCGTGAAGTTCTCGCGCGCCCACGCTTGATAGGTGTTGGACATGTCCACCGAGGTGGTCTGCTTGGCGCCGGCGAGGGCGGCGACCACCGAGGCGCTGGCGGTGTAGGAGAAGAGGTTGAGCAGCCGCTTGCCGCGCGCGCGCTCGGCGAGGTAGGCGCGCACGTCGCGGTGATCGAGAAAGAGGCCGGTGTCGAGGTAGTCGCCGAGGTTGACGCGAAAGCGCGCGCGGCCCTCGCGCACCACGAAGAAGACGCCGCTCTCGGCGAGCCGCTCGTACTGCTGGGCGCCGCGCTGGCGGCTGCGCACCTTGACGTAGACGTCGTCGGCGCGCGCGTCGAGCACCTCGGCGGCGACGAGGATCGCGTCGTGCAAGCGCGCTTCGGCGTCTTCGCGTTTGACCGAGCGCGGCGCGGCGTACTCGCTGATGCAGAGGCGCCGTCCATAGCGGTCGACGGCGACAGCGAACTCGGGGATGTCGCTGTCGTAGACACGGTAGGCCTCGACGTTCGACGAGCGCGCCCACGGCTCGAGCGCTTGCAGGTTCTTGCGCAGGCGATTGGCGAAGCTCTTGGCCTGCTCGGCGCTGCGCAGGATCGGCGCGAGCTTGCCGTGGGCGCTGTCGCCGTCGCCGTCGCGGTGGCGCGGGCGAGCGTCTTCCTCGATGGGGTAGTCGAGCAGGCGGCACTCGATGGCGCCGTTGAAGACGCGGTGGCGGCGCGCGGCGCGCAGGCCGAGCGCTGATGTCAGCTCGCGCTGACCCGACAGCACGAAGGCGCGCCAGCCGCCGAAGTGCGCGCGCAGGGCGTCGCCGAGCTCGAGGTAGAGCCGTTCGAGCACGGTGAGGTGGCCGAGGCGCTGGCCGTAGGGGGGATTGGTGATCAGCAGGCCGCCGCGCACGTGGGCGCGCGGCGCGCTGCCCTCGGCGATGGCGACGCGCTCGAAGGTGGTCCAGTCGGCGACGCCGGCGCGCTGGGCCGAGGCTTCGGCGGCGCGTACCGCGCGCGGATCGACGTCGCGGCCGACGATGGGGCCGCAGCCGAGGCGCTTGGGTGTGCCGGCGCGCTGATCGCGCTCGGCGGCCTCGTCGAGCAGTCGGCGCCACAGCGCGGGGTCGTGGCCGGACCAGCGCAGCATGCCGGCGGGCTCGCTGAGCAGCCCGGGGGCGGTGTCGGCGGCGAGCAGCGCCGCCTCGATCACGAGCGTGCCCGAGCCGCACATCGGATCGAGCAGCGGGCGGCCCGCGGCGCGGTGGGTTGGCCACTCGGCGAGCAGCAGCAGCGCGGCGGCGAGCGTCTCGCGCAGCGGCGCGCGCGCCTTGCTGTCGCGGTAGCCGCGGCGGTGCAGCCCGGCGCCGGACAGATCGAGCAGCAGACGCGCGCCGGCGTCGCCGTCGAGATGGGCGTGCAGGCGCACGTCGGGGCGGTCCGTGTCGACGCGCGGGCGCGAGGCGCCGCGGGCGCGGCGCTGGTCGACGACGGCGTCTTTGACGCGCAGCGCGGCGAACTGCGGGTTGTCGAAGGCGCGGCTCTTGCCGCTGACATCGACGCAGAAGCTGCGCTCGCCAGCGAGGTGCTCGGCCCAGTCGACGTCGAGCGCCAGCTCGTAGAGCGCGTCGGGGCTGTGCAGCGCCGCCGGCGCCGCGGCGATCTCGAGCAGCACGCGGCCGGCCACGCGCGACCACAGGCAGGCGCGATAGCCGACCTCGAGCGAGCCGGCGAAGGCCACGCCGCCGGGCAGACGCACGAGGTCGCTCGCGCCGAGCGCGGCGAGCTCGGTCTCGAGCACCTCGACCAGCCCGCGCGCGGCGGTGGCGAAAAAGCGCAGCGTGGTGCTCACGGCGTGGCGCCCCTTGCGCCGGGCGGCAGTGGAGGATATGACACTCGGAGAAGACGACCCATGAAGCTCTGGACGAAGATACTCATCGGCGTGCTGATCGCCGGCGGCACTGTCAGCTACCTAATCTACACGCTGATGGCGGCGCAGTCGTGGCGCTGCGAGGTGTGTATCGTCTACAAGGGACACCGCTCGTGCAAGGCCGCGCGCGCCGAAACCCGGCTCGCAGCCTACAGCACGGCGGCGCACCTGGCCTGCTCGCTGATCACCAGCGGCGTCACCGAGCGGATGGCGTGTCCCAATACGCCGCCCGCCTCGAAGACGTGCAGCAAGCAGTAGGTGGGTGACGAGCGGCGAGCTGCCTAGCGGCTAGTTGCCGATCGCAGCGCAGGTGTTGGTGTCGGGCGGACCGTCGGTGACCGACTTCTTGGGCACGTCCCAGACCTCGATCTCGGAGACGTCGAAGATCTCGTCGTACTTCTTGCCGACGAACGGGATGCCGATGTTTTCCTTCCAGTGCGGCTTGCCGTCCTGCTGCAGCCACAGCGCCACGTAGCGCGCGATCGGCTGAGTCTGGCTGAGGTTCCAGGTGTCGGTGCCGCCGTCGCCGTCGCCGGTGCTCCCGACCTCGATCCACTTGCCGTTGTCGAGGTCCGGGTTGCCGGGGTCGCTCATCGAGCTGACCAGCACCTTGTACTTGGTGGCGTACTTGTCGCCGCTGCCGTCGCGGTCCTTGAAGCGCACGACGATCTTCGACAGCTCGTAGAGCTTGCCCAGGTCGACCATCACCCAGCCCTTCCAGTCATTCCAGCCGAAGGTGCCGTCGCTGCCGCCGACCTCGACGTAGCTGCTGTTGTCGCCGTCGGTGGCGAACCCGGGCTGGTTCTTCTTGGGCTTGTCGCGCGTGGTCACCGGTTGGCCGACGGCGACGTTGACCGACTTGGGCGCTTCGGGTTTGGGCGTCTCGCTGTCGGGCGTGCAGGGGCTCTGCTCGACCTCGACGATGGTCGCGTCGCTGGTGCCGCGCACGGCGTCCTGCGCGCGCACCTCGAGCTTGTTGACGGCGCCCGGGGTCAGCTTGACGTCGAGGCAGAACTGGCCGCTGGTGGGGTGCGTGTCGGTGGCGAGGCCCGCGCTGTCGGCGCCGCCGATGACGAAGATGGTGGTGCCGGGCTCGGCCACGCCGCGCAGCGCGACGCTGTCGCCGCAGCTCGAGGTGGCGACGGGATCGAGCAGCGGCGGCGCGAGCGTCGAGGGCGTCGCGGGATCGGTGCCGGGGTTTTCGACGCCGGGATCGCCGGGCAGGGCCGGAGGCGGAAGCGGCGTGGACGGCGGCTCGGCCGACCCGCAGGCGCTGGCGGCGAGTGCGAGCACGCAGATGACGAGCAAGTTGCGCGACATGGCGGTTCCTTCTTCGATGGTGGCGGCTTGTGGTGACTGCTCCGAGCAAGTCGCGGGCCGAAATCGGCGCGCTCTAACTCGCTGAAATCGAGCGAGGGGCGGGGGCGCGCGGCGGATCGAGCATGCACACGACGGTGTGCAGAACGGCCAGCCACCCCCATTTGCCCAGGCGGACGGCGGAGCCAGGTATGCTGCGGGCGTGCTGCTGCTGGCTTCCACTGCGGTGCTCGCGCTGCTCTTCGTCGCCAACGCCGTGGCGCGGACGGCCTTTGGCGGCATGGACGGGATCGCCTCGCTGGGCGCCGCTGTGCTGACAGCGCTGCTGCTCGCCACGCTGCTCGCGCTGGTCGCGGCGCGCGTGGCGCGCGGGCTCGCGCCGCTGTCGGCGCGCCTGGCGCCTTCGGCGCTGCTGCTGCTGGCGATGATGCCGCTGACCACGCGCACGGCGAGCGCACCGTCGCTGCAGGCGCTGCTGTTCGGCGCCGCCGCGATGACTCTGGGCGTCGTGGTGCGTTGGGTCGACGTGGTAGGCGGTTCGCCCTCGTCGGCGCGGCTCGGCGCCGGGGCGGCGCTGTTGGTCGGGGTCTTCGGCGGGGTGGGGCCGCTGGCGGCGGCGCGTGGTTGGCTAGCGCCGCGCAGCGCGGCGGCGGTGCTCGAGGCGGCGACGCACGTGCCGATCAGCACCTCGCGCATCGAGACCTGGGGCCGCTTGCTGTGGCGCCCGCTGCGCCCGTGGCTCGACAGCGCGCCCATCGCCGCGCTTTTTGCCGACGTCTGGGGCGACTATCACGGCCGCTGGCTGCTCGTGCCAGGGCGCAACAGCGAGCGCGTGCGCGAGCAGACCATCGACTACCTCGGGCGCGTCAACCGCCTGGCGCTGCTGCCGTCGGCGCTCTTGCTGGTCGGCTGGGCGCGCGGGGCCTACAGCGCCTTCGCCGGCGACGCCGCGCGGCGCGATCGCGCACACGCGGTGCGTGCCTTGCTGTCGCTGGCGGCGCTGGCGGCGCTCGCCGGCTACCTGTGGGCCGACGACGTGGCGCTCACGGCGTGGATGCTGCACGCGGTGCTTCCGCTGGCGCTGCTGGCAGCCGACGCGCTCGAAGCGCTGGCGGCGCGCTCGCGCGGGCTCTATGCCGCGACCATGGCCGCGCTCGCAGCGGTGATGGCGCACGACGTCGCCGCGTTGATCACGCGCGTAGGCGCGTGGGCTGTGTGATCGCTGCGACCGCGTCACCGGCGCCGGCGCGCAGCGCGAGGTAGAGCAGCGGTCCGATGCTGCCCGTGCACAACGTGAGCACGACCCACGGCCAGGCGGCGATGCCGCGCTGGCGCGCGTCGAGCACGATCCAGGCGAGGACCAGCGAGAGCGAGACGACCAGGTCGGCGGCGACTTGGGCGAACCACAGCGGGCTCTGAAGCATCCAGGCGATGAAGCCGCTCCAGCCGGCGCCGACGATGGCTGCGACGGTGAGCGCGATGAAGGCGACCAGGGCGGCGAGCCAGGCGAATCGTTTCATGGGGGTCCTCCGTGGGTTTCTTGTGCGAGGTCGCGAAGACGTTGTGCGAGGCGCGTGCCCGCACGGCAGGTCGGCGAAATCGCATCTCTGGTGCGCCGCCGCGTTGCGCTGCTGCAACGCGCGCGCGTTGAAGGGTTGCAACGTCACGGCGGTGCGGCGTCGTGATCTCGACGGCCTGCGCCGCGGCGCGGCGATTGCTTCGTCTCGCCGTGTATGATCGCGTCCATGAGCGACGAAGGCCGCTGGCGCTACGCGCCGCTGGTCGGCGCGTGCGCCGGCCTGCTGGTCTCGCTGGTGGATATCGGCGTGGCTTCGGCCATCGGTGTCAGCTTCGCGAGCGCGGGCCACGACGTGACGCTGTGGGTGTGGCTGTACCTCGCGCTGAGCTTCGGCGTGCTGGGCTGGTTCATCGGCGACCTGCTGCGGCGGCGGCGAGAGGCGCGGCGCGCGGCGCAGGCGCTGGTTGCCGAGCAGCGGCTGGTCAGCGAGCTGTCCGAGCGGCTGGCGATCAAGGAGAAGCTGGCCAGCCTCGGCCAGCTCGCAGCTTCCATCGCGCACGAGGTGAAAAACCCGCTCGCCATCATGCGCTCGGCGGTGCAGAACCTGGCCGAAGCGGCCGAAGCGCGCGATGACGAGCGCGGCGCGGATGACGACGAGCAGCGCGGCTACCAGATGGTGATCGAAGAGATCGATCGGCTCTCGGGCGTGGTCGGCTCGCTGCTCGACCTGGCGCGGCCGCCAGCGCTCGAGCGTCACGTCACCGACGTAGCGAAGCTCATCGAGCGCGTGCAGCTGTTGACGCGACCGATATGCGAGCGGCGCGGTGTGCGCGTCGAGCGCGCGGGCGATAGCGCGGCGGCCTTCGTCGATGTAGACGCCGACCTGCTCACGCAAGTGCTGCTCGGGTTGGTCGACAACGCGCTGCAGGCGAGCCCGGCCGGCGCGATGGTCGAGCTCGAGGCGCGCATCGACGCGCAGCGTGAGCGCGTCGAGCTTCGCGTCAGCGACGCGGGCGAGGGTGTTGACGAGGCGTTGCGCGACAAGGTCTTCGAGCCGCTCTACACCACGCGCTCGGCCGAGGGTGGCCATGGCCTCGGCCTCGCCGTGGCGCGCCAGATCGTCGAGGCCCACGATGGGCGTATCGAGGTGCGCGACGCCGAGCCGCGCGGCGCCTGCTTCGTGGTCAGCCTGCCGCGTGCGGCGAGTGCGCGTGTCACGGGGGCGGCGGCGGCATGAGCGACGGCGGCGCGAGCGACGCGGTCAAGAGCGCGCGGCGCCCGCGCGTGCTGGTCGTCGATGACGAGCCGCGCATGGCGGACAACATCTGCGTGGCGCTGCGGCGCGGCGGCTGGGATGCGGTGCCGCTGCCGAGCGGCGAGGCTGCGCTCGCCGAGCACGAGCGCGGCGGCGCCGACGTGGTCGTCACCGATCGCAAGATGCCGGGCATGGACGGCATGGCGCTGATGCAGGCGCTTCACGCGCGCGCGCCCGAGCTGCCGGTGATCTTCGTCACGGCGTTCGCCGACGTGGCGTCCGCCGTGCAGGCGATGCGCGCGGGCGCCTTCGACTACATCGCCAAGCCTTTCGACAACCACGAGCTGCGCGCGCTGGTCGGCCGCGCGCTCGAGCTGCGCGCGCTGGCGCGCGAAAACGTGCACCTGCGCCAGGCGGTGGGCGAGCGCTACGCCCCCGATCAGATCGTCGCCAGCAGCGCGGCGATGCGGCGTGTGCTCGAGCTGGTGCAGCGCGTGGCGCCGTCGCGCGCTTCGGTGTTGATCGAAGGCGAGAGCGGCACCGGCAAGGAGGTCGTCGCGCGGCTCGTCCACTACTGGAGCGATCGCGTCGGCAAAGCCTTCGTCGCCATCAACTGCAAGGCGCTCAGCCCCGGCGTGCTCGAGAGCGAGCTTTTCGGCCACGAACGCGGCGCGTTCACCGGCGCCGAGCGCGCGCGCGCTGGCTGCTTCGAGCGCGCCGATGGTGGCACGCTCTTTCTCGACGAGATCGGCGAGGTCAGCGTCGACTTTCAGGCCAAGCTGCTGCGCGTGCTGCAGGAGGGCGAAGTGCAGCGTGTGGGCGCGCAGCGGGCGCGCTCGGTGGACGTACGCGTGGTGGCGGCGACCAACCGCAAGCTGCGCGAGGCTATCGCCGCCGGCGCGTTTCGCGAGGACCTATTCTTCCGCCTCGCCGTGGTGCCGCTCGAGCTGCCGCCGCTGCGCGCGCGCCGCGACGACATCGTCCCGCTCGCCGAGCGCTTTTTGACGCGTCAGTCGCAGGCGCTCGGGCGCGCGCTGTCTCTAGGCGAGGACGCGCGCGAGCAGCTGGCCAAGCACGACTGGCCGGGCAACGTGCGCGAGCTGGAAAACGTCATCGAGCGCGCCGCGCTGTTGGCGCCCAGCGAGCGGATCGGCGCCGACGACCTGCTGCTCTCGTTCACCGTCAGCCGCACCGATGTGCCCGACGAGGACCTGCAGCTGCCGCTCGCCGAGTATCTCGATCACGCGACGCGGCGCAGGATCGAAGCAGCGCTCGAGCAGAGCGGCGGCCGGCGCGCCGAAGCCGCCTCCGCCCTCGGCATCGAACGCACCACGCTCTACCGCCTGATAAAGAAGCTCGGCATCTAGGGCAGCTCTTCAAGCCCCCCTCGCCGCGCGAAGTGAATCCGCGCGGCTCACCCCCGAGCCGCTCGCTTCGCTCGCCGGTGCACCTGACGGGTGCAGCGAGACGGCGCCGCCGTCAAGCGGCGCTCCGTGCAAATCTCAGCGAACCTCGCGATGGGCGTGAACGCGCTAGGTCATCAAGCGCTCCAGCTGCGAGCTGCGAAGCAGCGAGCCTAGCCCCGAAGCCTGAGGCCCGAGGCCCGAGGCCCGAGGCCTGCTAGAAGCCGATATTGCCGATCACACAAAACGGCAGTCCGCCGTGTCGCGAGATGTTGATCAGCCCCAGCTGCACGCCGTGCAGCGTGCGGGCGTAGTTGAAGAGCCCGATCTGTGTGCCGTTGACCTCGCGCGCGAGGTTGACCACGCCGATCTGGGCGCCGTAGAGGCGATCGCCGACGTAGTTGTAGGGCGCGACAGCCACACCGGTGATGTTCTCGCCGACGTTCATGGCGGCGCCGATCTGCAACAGGCCGCGGAAGGTGCCCTCGGTCATGCGGTTGACCACGCCGATCTGCGCCAGGATCACGGAGATATCGTCGTCGCCGCTGTTGTAGAGGCCGAGCTGCAGCAGCGCGTAGAGCTCGGCGCCCTTGTCGAAGACGTTGGCCAGCCCCACCTGCGCCAGCGTCCATAGCTCGCTGGAGCTGCCTTGCACGAAGTTCAGCCCGCCGACCTGAAGCCCCATGTAGGCGTCGTCGTCGATGAGGTTCACTGCTGCGACCTGCGCGATGGCGCCGATGTCGCCCACGTCGTTGACCACGCCGGCTTGCAGCGCGCCGGCGAAGAAGCGCGCCTCGTTGAGCCCGCCGATCTGCACCGCCGAGATCAGCTGGCGAAACTGGTTGAGCCCGCCGGCTTGCACGAGGAAGTAGCCCTCGCGCATGGCGTTCCAGCCGGCGAACTGCAGCAGGCTCAGTGCGCGCTTGCCGCGGTTGGAAAAGAAGGCGAACTGCACGAGCCCCCAGTGCTCGCGCGCGTAGTTGCGCAGCAGGGCGAGCTGCGCGATGCCGGCGAAGTACTGCAGGTGCGTGTTGGCGCCGGCCTGGAAGACGTAGCTCCAGCGGCCACGGCGCTCGTACGTGCGCACGCGCGAGCGCGCGTTAGCCTCACGCGCGCCGAGCGCGACCAGCGAGAGGACGAGCGCGAGCGCGAGCGCAGCGGGGCGCCGATGAAGACGAATGTGGGGCATGCTGTCGGGGGACAGTACGACGGCGCGGGCGGGATCTTACAGCGAAAGGTTCGGGGCCTAGCAGCCTGTTGATAAACAGGCTGCTGCGGGCCCGCAGGGCGAGCCGGCGGAGCCGACATTGGGGGGTGAGGCCGCG
>JAGQIK010000119.1 GCA_020431405.1 Myxococcales bacterium | reverse complement strand
GAGCTCGCGCGCGCGCTCGTAGAGCAGCGTGCCCACCTGCGTTGGCACCGCGCGGCGGCCGAGGCGGTCGAGCAACCGCGCGCCGACGTCGCGCTCGAGGTTGGCGATGCGCTCGGAGACCGACGCCTGCGCGAGGTTCACCGCGCGGCCGGCGCGCGAGAAGTTTTCGTGCTCGACCACGGCGCAGAAGATCTCGAGCTGGCGCAGATCAAATTCCATCAGGGGCGCGGCGCTTTCTGAAACGTCACGTCGATGTCGGCGAGCGAAAAGCCGCCGGCGCCGTTGACCGCCAGCGAGACGATGCCCGCGCCGTAGCTCTCGGCGCTGTCGGCCTCGTCGATCTGCATGAAGCCCGACGTGGTCCCCACCGGCTCGGGGGCGCCGTCGCGCTGCACCAGCACCGTCAGCTGCTGCGCGTCGCGCGGCAGCTCGTAGCGCTGTCCGACGTTGGCCGGGTTGATGGTCGCGCGCAGCGTGTAGCTCGCGCCGCGCGCCGTGCCGACGAAGATCACCTCGAAGACGGCGCCGAGGCTGACCTGCGGGTAGCCATCGGCCACCACGAGCGTCTCTTTCTGCGTGCCGTCGGCGTTGGAGATGCTCACCGCGCCGTTGAAGGGGCGCGCCGGTGTGGCCGAGCCGCCGTCGTCACCACAGCCCGCTGGGCCGGCGCCGGCGAGCGCGAGCATCGTGATCAGCGCGAGCGTTTTTTTGCAGCGGGCGTTCATCGTGCGGCGAGAATAGCGCGCGCCAGCGCTATTGACACGAGGCGAGCGCCACCGTGCGCTCGGCGCCGGTGAGGCCGATGTTGACGCCGCCGTTCTGGAAAGCGACCAGGATGCGCAGCAGCCGCGTGTTGTCGCAGCCGCCCTCGCAGCCGGCGCAGAAGGTGCGATCGCCGCGATAGATCTTGTTGTCGTCGGGGCAGCGCAGCTCGAGCTCGCGAAGCTGCGTCGCGCGCGGCGGGCCGTCGGGGCCGACATCCGCCACGCCGCCGTCGCTCGGCAGCGCGTCGGACGTGGCGTCGGTGGTGGTGTCGGGCGTGGCGTCGGCGGGCGCGCCGTCGTCGCTGCCACCGTCGCCGCCCGGCACGCGGAACGTCGCGCGCTGTCGCAGCGTCTGGCCGCCGATGGTCAGCTCGGTGGTCACGACCTCGACGCCGCGCGACAGCGACGCCGAGACGCACGGCGCGCCGCCGCGCTCGATCGCAAACGACAGCGTGTTGGCCGCGTCGGGATCGGCGGGCAGCGGCTCGCGAAAGCTGACGCGGCTGCCGTCGTCGAAGGTGCAGTGCGTGCGGTCTGCCGAGAGCTGCCCCTGCAGCGTCAGCGCGCAAGAGGCGGCGAGCTCGACCACGCGCGGCAAGCAGGCCAGCTTGCAGTCGAGCGCGCACGGGTCGGCGGCCGCGCCACAGCCCTTGGCCGACTCGGGCGCCGGCGCGAACGGCGACTCGAGACAGCCGGCCAGCAACAGCGCGAGCACCAGCGCCAGCGCCAGCGTGGCCGCGAACGGCGCGCGTCGTACCCTCACGGCCACAGCTCCAGGCCCACGCCGGCGAACGCGGGAAGCCCAACGGTGCGAAGCCCCGCCACGCGCGAGCCGCCGATGGCGCGCTGCGTCTGCGAGACGATGAAGCTCGCGAGCAGCTCGGCGTAGAAGAACCAACGCGCCGTGGCGCGCAGGCGCAGGCCAGCGCCGACGAACAGCGACGCCACCGGCGCGTTGGGCTGCTCGTCGCTGGCGCTCATGATCAGCGCGAAGCCGCCGGTGAGGTACGGGATCACGCGCCCGCCGGTGAGGATGTTGAAGCGCAGCTGGCCCTCGAGGCCCATCGCCGGAAAGAGCAGCCCCAGCTGCCCTTCGGCGCGCGGCCAGCGCAGGCCGATCGCCGCCAGGCCGCCGAGGGTGTCGCGCGCGCGCAAGGTGTTGAGCCCCATCGCCGAGCTGAAGACCAGCGCGCGGCCTTGCGGGCGCAGCTTGCCGGGCGGCAGCGCGCGCACGCGCAGCACCGGCGGCTTGTCGGCGGTGGCGAGCTTGGAGACGTAGCCGCTCGGATCGACGCCGCGCACGGCGGCGCGCGCCGCCTCGCGCACGCGGTCGTCGAAGTCCGTCTGGGCGATGACCATCAGGTAGCGCGAGGCGCGCCGCGAGCCCGCTTTGCCGCGCAGCGAAGGCGCGGCCAACAGCACGTGCAGCGCGCGCACGGCGGCGAGGCGCACGGTGGGCACGCGGTCGCGCAACAGATCGATCAGCGCGTCGATGGCGTCGGCGTTCTGATGGGCGGCGGCGGCCTCGGCGGCGGCGATGCGGCGCTTGGGGTCGAAGTGGCGAAAGTCGGGCGAGACCGGCGCGGCGAGCGCGACGGCGTTGGCGCCACAAAGAAGCGCTACCGAGGCCACGAAGATGCGCCACCAGCCGAGCACGCAGCGACGCTACCAGCCGCTCGATCCCGTGTCGACTGCCCACGCCGGTGCGCAGTGCTGGGGGCGCCGTCCCTCCGCGCGCGGGGGCGGCCGCACGAGATCGCACGCCTTCTCGCACGGCACGCGCGCTGCACAGCACCAGCTGCGATGGCCGGAGATCGCAGGCGACCGCCGCGCGCGGCGAGACGGACGCGGGCAAGACCGACGCTGGCGCTGGCGCTGACGCTGACGTTGCTCGCGCCGATCGCGCTCGCGCTGCTCGGCTGCCAGCCGGGACAGATCGGCGAGGAGCTACACGCCGACGCCGAAGCCACGCGCGCCGACGCCGCCAGCGCCGCTGCCGACAGCCTCGCGCCCGATGGCGGGGCGCACCCGCCGGGCGCGGACGCCGGCTCGGCATCCGACGCGCAGGGCCCCAGCCCCGACGCGCACGTCGACAACGGCGCGCCGGCCACGCTCTGCGCACCGATCGCCGGCGCGAGCTACGCGTCGCTGAGCACGGCCGTCAAGAGCGACCGCCCCGCCGCCGTGCACGGCGATCTCAACCTGATGCTGCGCAAGCAGCGCGCGGTGGGCGAGACGCAGGGGCTCGTCGACGTCGGCGGCCCCACCGATCCGGCGCAGCCGCCGCAGCTCTACTCGCTGTTCGGCGACCAGCGCGTGCCGGCCTTTTCGGCGGTCTACCAGGTAGAGGCCTGGGACTGGGGCTGCAACTGCCCCAAGGGCTGGATCACCTCGCCGCCGGTGACTCTCGCCGGCATGGCCACGACGCCGGGCGAGATCCTTCACGCACCCAAGAGCAGCTACGACATCGGCAACGGCCACACCGCGCTGGTGCTCTACGCCACCGAGCACACGATCACGATCAAGTACACGCGCGAAGACAACGTGGTCAGCGGCTACACCGTGCACATCGACAACATCTGCGTCGAGCCGAGCCTGCTCGCGCTGTATCGCGCCCTCGACGCCGCCGGCCGCGGCACGCTGCCCGCGCTCGACCCGCAGCAGCCGATGGGCCGCGCGCGTGGCGCCGAGATCCACGTCGCGATCCGCGACACCGGCGCCTGGATGGACCCGCGCGTGCGCAAGGACTGGTGGCAGGGCAAGTAGCGCGGCGCGCGAGCTGATATGCTCGGGCGCGATGCTCCGCGCCATCGCGCTCACGTTCGTGCTGCCTGCGGTGCTCGCCGGCTGCGGTGCGTCGCAGCGCGACGTGCGCGCGCTCAAGGCGCAGATCGCCGAGCTTCGCGCGCTGCTCGCCAAGAGCCGCGCGCAGCAACGGGCGCTGGCCGCCGACGTCTCTCACCTCAGCGCCGCGCTGCAGCGCTTCGAGCCGGCGCGCGAAGCCAAGCTGCGCACGCTGAAGAAGCTCGGCCCGGGGCGCTTTCGCCTCGCGCGCTCGGAGCTTCAGTACGTGCTCAACAAGATGCCGCGCGCGATGCGCATCGTGCCGCTGGTGCGCAACGGTCAGCCCAGCGGCTTCAAGCTCTACGCGATTCGGCCGGGCAGCATCGCCGACCAGCTCGGGCTGAAAAACGGCGACCTCGTCGTCCGCATCAACGACAGCGCCATCACGTCGCCGGACCTGGCGCTGAAGGCCTATGTGCGCGTGCTGGCGGCGGCGCGCGCGGTGATCACGCTCGAGCGCCGTAGGGAGCGCATGACGATCACCGTTGAGATCAAACCGTGAGGCACACGCTGGCGTGTCTCGCCGCGTGCTGCGCGTGCGGCTGCGCCGCGGCGGACCTGCGCCCGGTGCGCGAAGAGCTCGCCATCGTGCGCGACGCCGTGCGCGAGCAGTCCGCCGAGACGGCGCGGCTGCACGCCGAGGTGCGCCGCGCGCTGGCCCACGCCGCCACGCCCGCCGCGCCGCGCTCGATGCAGCAGTTTCGCGGCTGGATCTATCGCCCCGCGCGCGGCTGCTATCTGGTGCACCCGCGCGCGCTGGCGTATCTAAGCGAGCACATCAGCCTGCTCGACCGCGCCGCGACGCTGACGGTCGCGGGCGGCGGCGTGACGATCAAAAACCTCGTCGACGGCTCGGTGCTTCACGCGGCGGGCCTTCGCGACGGCGACGTCGTGGCCAAGGTCGACGGCGTGACCGCATCGAGCGCGAGCGCGTTGCCCGCCGCGCTGGCGCGCCTCGCGCGCGACGCCAAGGCCACCGCGCGCCTGGCGATCAAGCGCGGCGCGCGCGACCTGTCGTTGTGTTATCGCGTGGCGCCCGCCAGCGCGCTGGCGGGCCCGAGGAAGGACGCTGGCGCTACTGCCAGGTGACGTCGAGCGCGAAGCTCGAGTCGCCGCGCTTGTAGCCGCGCACCATCACGTGCAGCGTGTCGCCGGCGGCGTTGCGATGGGTGCAGACCTCGGCCGAGCCCGACTTGTAGGGACGGCAGTCGTAGCTGCTGACGTCTGGCTCGTCGCGGAAGCGCGTGTAGAGGTCGGCGTCGCCGTCGCCGGTCATCTTGACCTCGATCTCGCGCGCGCTGGCGCCGACGTGCACCGCGTAGCGCCTGATCTCCTGATAGGCCACCGTGCCCTGCGCGGTGAACGTGCCACCGGACGGCGGCGGCGGCGCGACGTTGCAGCTGAGCGACTTGGGCACGCAGGCGCGGCCCTTGATGCCGTAGGTCGAGCCGTACTGGTTGCAGACCTGGTCGGTGCTGCAGCCGGCGTTGTCGACACACTCGACGGCGCAGACCTTCTCGCCCTCGCCGAGACGGATGCAGACGTTGCCCGAGGCGCCGCAGTCGGCGTCGGTGCTGCAGGTCTGACAGGTCTTGGAGGGATCGCCGAGCGGGTTGGTGACCGGGTTGTCGTCGATGCCATGCACGCCGTACATGGTGAAGAAGCTCCAGCCGTAGTCGGTGGTCGACGGGTTGAGCGAGCCCATCAGCTTGCTGTAGGGCACGGCGCGCACGACGCCGTCGCTGCCGCCGACCAGCGCCGAGACGAGCGCCTTGGTGTCGTCGACGTCGCCGGCGTTGCTGAAGCTCGAGGTGGTGATCACGTCGGCGTTGACGAGGCCCTTCTTGTTGGGGTTGTCCTTGAAGGCCTGGCCCACGTGGTACGTGTCGCAGCCGGAGAGCATGAAGATCTGGCTCTTGTCGCGCGGCAGATCCATGGTGCGGATCTCGGGCGGATCGAGATCGCCCTTGCTCGTCTTGTACCAGGAGGCGAGCGCGTAGGCGTAGGTGTAGCCCGAGTGGCCGCTGAAGATCACGACGTCGGCGCGCTTCATCGCCGACTTGAGGTCGGCCATCAGGTTGCCCGCGCCGGCGTTGGTGGTCGGGTTGGCGTTGGCGGCCGCGCCGGCGTCACCCCAGTCCCAGTCGTCGCAAGCGCGCTTCTTGGCGTTGTCGTCGGCGTCGACGGCGCGCCGCCAGCTGCCGCTGTAGCCGTCCTCGTCCCACGACTCGCACGGGTCGGGACGGAAGATCGAGACGCGCAGCTCGACCTGCTGGCCGTTGATCGTCGTTGTCTTGGTGAGCGGGCCCGAGGTGCGGTTGTACTTCTCGTAGCTGTCGGCCGGCGACTTGAAGTTGAGCGTGTCGGTGAGCCACTTGTAGAGCGTGCGCGAGTGCGTGATGTCGTAGCGCGCGTGGTAGTCCCAGCCGACGTGGATGGTGATGTCGAGCACGCCGTCGGCGAGCATCTTGCCGTAGTCGAGGTAGGCGTCGCGCGAGGGGGCGATGGGCGCCAGCTTGACGTCGATCTCTTCGAGCTCGCAGTTGCAAGCGTCGGGCGCCCAGTCGCCGGCGCCGTAGCTTCCGTGCGAGAAGTTGATCACGCGGCTGTTGCTGAGCTTCGCCATCTTGAGCTTGAAGGTGTCTTCGGCGCCCGAGAGGCCGTTGGCCTGGCGGATCTTGGAGAGCAGCTGCTTGGTGCCGCCGACCTGCACGCCGAAGGCGAAGCTGAACTCGAGCGGGTTTTCGGGGCTCGGCTTGACCTCGGCGGCCTCGTAGGAGCCGTCGAGCACCATCGCGCGCAGGCCGCCGTAGTCGCTGTGGTCGTCGTGGTCGCTCTTGTCGATCAGGTAGACGTGCAAGAACCAGCCGATCTGCTTCTTCTTGCCTTCCATGATCACGCGCGCGCGCTCGAGCCGCTCGGCGTCGGTCTTGTCACGCCAGCTGTCCTCGAGGGTGATCGTCACCGTGGTGCTGGCGCGATACTCCTGCGCGACGTTGGAGTAGTAGTTGTCTTCTTTGCCGGCAGGGATGACGAAGTTCTCCTCGTCGCCGCCGCTGTCGGTCGAACACCCCGCGAGACCCAAGCCGACGATCAACGCCAGCGGCGCCGCCAGGCGCGCGGCGGCTCTTCGCCCCGACCAAAGACACTTCATCGCTCGCTCCCTTCGCATCAGCGTGCTGGTTAGCGCACACCCCACCCCCTCCGAAAATCGGAGAGGAGACGTCCTGATCGGTTGGATCGAGCAAGCCCTATGCCGCACTGTGTCGCGAGTCGAAGCGATTAATATCAGATACTTGCCAGCGTCCGGATCCCGCGCGACGCGCCGCAACCGGCTAGCGCGCTGGTCGCTGGGCGACGGCGCGTGAAATCGTCCCACCGGCGGCGGGGTGATAGGCTGCCGCCATCATGCCGATCCGCGCCGTGCTGTTCGATCTCGATGGAACGCTGCTCTACTCGCTCGCCGACCTCGCGGCGTCGATGAACGCCGTGCTGTCGCGCGACGCGCTGCCACTGCACGCCACCGAGACCTACAAGCACTTCATCGGCGAGGGCGTCGAGAAGCTCGTCGAGCGCGCGCTGCCACCTTCGCGGCGCGAGCCGGAGCTCATCACGCGCTATGTCGCCAAGATGCGCGCCGAGTACTCGCAGCGCTGGAATCACAAGTCGCGCCTTTATCCCGGCATCGACATGCTGCTCGACGCGCTCGTCGAGCGCGAGCTGACGATGATGGTGCTCTCCAACAAGCCGCACGACTTCACCGTGCGCATCGTCGAGCACTACTTCGCGCGCTGGCCGTTCGCCGACGTCGCCGGCGCGCGCGCCGACGTGCCGAAAAAGCCCGACCCCAGTGCGGCGCTGCGCATGGCGCGCGGGCTATCGCTCGAGCCGAACGAGGTGCTCTACGTCGGCGACAGCGACACCGACATGCTGACCGCCCGCGCGGCGGGCATGCCGGCGTGCGCTGCGCTGTGGGGCTACGGCGATCGCGCCGAGCTCGAGGCCGCCGGCGCCGCCTACCTGGTCAGCGATCCGCAGCAGGTACTGGCGTTTCTGTAGCGGCGGGTGCGAGCGCCTCGCGCGCGGCGTTGACGTCGCGCGCGCGCACGAAGAGCGTGATCGGGATGAAGGGGCCGAAGAAGCTCAGCAACGTGCGGTGGTGCGCGCCGCGCACGAAGCAGTCGATGCCGCGCTCGCGAAGGCGCGCGCGCGCCGGCGCGACGCGATAGACACGCGACATCGAGAGCAGCGGCTCTTCGATGCCGCCGAGGATGCGCCGCCCGCGCCACTCTTCGGCGATGTCTTCGAACACCGCGGCCGCCACCACGACGGCCACCAGCGAGATGCTCGGCGCGCCGCCGGTGACGAAGCGCGACAGGGCGTAGCTCAGCAGCGGCAGTGTGCACACGAGCAGCGTCGAGCGCAGCACGGCGGCGCGCCGGCGCTCGGCGAAGGCCGCCCCGTCGAAGGCGACGCCGAGCTCGGCGAAGCCGCGCGCGACGTTGTGCGGGCGCAGGAAGAGGCGCGACAGCACCAGCGACACGCCAGCGGTCACCGACAACCACGCGCCCGTGTAAAACGGCGTGCCGGGCGTCAGACGCGCGAAAAGCGCGCCGAGGCCGATGCGGCCGAGATCGAGGTTGGCGAGGTTGGCGAGGGTCACCGGCAGCATCAGCAGCTGCACGGCCCAGGCGGGCGGCAGGATGCCAGCGGTGGGCTCGCGCGGGCGCAGCGGATCGTCGTGGGCGCGCGCGGCGCTGTCGCGCAGATAGCGCCGCGCCGCGACAAACAGCGCGACGAGCACGAGGATCTCGACGAGCACGGCGATGGGCTTGCGCTGTCCGATGGAGACGTGGTTTCCAGCGCTGATCAGCGTCACGCCGACGCTCGGCGTCAGCGAGCCGACCAAGATCCACGAGTAGCCTTCACCGAGCCCGTAGCGTCGGATCAGCGCCGCGAGCAGCACCAGCAGCGCCACGCCGAGCAGCAGCAAGCCCATGCCGTAGAGCCGCGGGCCCCAGCCAAAGCTCGCGCGCGTGGCGAGGCCCGGCTGCGAGTAGTGATAGCTCTCGATCCACACCACCACGCTGTAGGCCTGCACGGCGGCGATGGCGAAGCCGATGAAGAGCGCGACGCGCGTTAGCTTGGCGCGCGCGGCGGCGTCGCCGATACGCAGCGCACGCCAGCGCGGAACGGCCAGCGCCGCGAGCTCGACGAGCTGAAACGCGGCGAGCAAGGGGGTCAGCCCGAGCGCGAGCAGGCCGACGTTGGGCCACGCCTGCGGTGTGAGCGAGCCGACCAGCGCGCGCGCGGTGGGCAGCGGCACGTAGGCGAGCGCGATGCTGGTCAGCGTGGCGCCCAGCGCGACGAGCAGTGCTTTGCGCCGGCGGCGCGTGCTGGGGGTATCGGTCACCGCGCCGCATCATACGCGAGCGGCGCGGCGTTCTCGCCTGCGGCAGCCTAGCGTCGCTAGGCTAGGGCGCCGGGCAGACGCCCGTGGCCTTGACCGAGGTGCCGGCTGCGTTTGCGAAGCAGGAGTTGTCGTAGGTCTTGTCGTCGCAGCCGCACACCGGCGAGTAGATCTCGATGCAGGCCTGCGACTTGACGGCGCAGGTGCCGCTGCCGCCGCACTGACCGGCGGCCTGCTTGCAGAACGTGCCCGCCACGGTGCAGTCGGCGTTGCTGGTGCAGCTCTTGGGCGCGCAGTTCTTCTTGGTGCAGGCGATGCCGCTCTGCGTGCAGGTGCACTCGTTGCAACCGTCGGCAGCCGGGAACGTGTCACCGATGCTGTACTGCTGGCCGTCGGACGTCTTGCAGCCCTTCGCCTTGCACTCGCCCTGGCTGGCGATGTTGGCGCCAGCGGCGGCCGCCTCGCAGTCGTTGCCGTAGGTCTTGTCGTCGCAGCCGCAGACCGGCATCCACAGGTCGTAGCAGGCTTGCGGCTTGGTCTGGCACTTGCCGAGCGCGTCGCCGCAGGCCGACTTGGCGCAGTACTGCGTGCTCTTGCAGTCGGCGTCTTTGCTGCACTCGCCCGGCCGCTTGCACTCGCCTTTGTAGGCCACGTTGGCGCCCACGGCCGCCGCCTCGCACGCGTTGCTGTAGGTCTTGTCGTCGCAGCCGCAGACGGGATCGACGTGGTCGGTGCAGGCCTGCGGGGTCGGCGCGCACACGCCGAGGCCGCCGCAGCTCGACTTCTGGCAATACTCGCCGCTCTGGCACTGCGTGTTGCTGGTGCAGCTTCCCGGCGCGCAAGCCATCTCGGTGCAGGCGGCACCGTTGCTCGTGCATGTGCAGCTGTTGCAGCCGTCGGGCGCCTTGAACGTGTCGCCGATGGCGTAGGTCACGCCGCCTGGGCCGACGCAGCCTTTGGGCGTGCCGCACTCGCCTTCGTACTTCACCGAGACGCCGGCGCCGGCAGCCTCGCATGCGTTGCCGTAGGTCTTGTTGTCGGTGCCGCACACGGGGGCGTAGACGGCGTCGCAGGCCTGCGGGCGCGTCTCGCACTTACCGGGCTTGCCCGCCGAGGTGTTGCAGTAGCCGTCGCTCGGACACTGGTCGTTGCTGCTGCACAGCGCGCCGATGCTGCCGGCGATGCGGTCGCTGCCGCAGGCGGCGAGCGCCAGCGCGGCGAGACAGATCACGAATGCACCGAGGGTGGTCTTTTGGTTGCGTCCCATCGCTGGTCCTCCACTGTCTCCGCGTTGCCCGCGGAGGTTTTTGTCAAGGCACGACGAGGACCGTGGGCTCGGCGAGCGAGCCACCGTTGGCAGCATCGCCAACGTCGGTGTAGAGCCGAAGCTCGTCACCGCTGCTCGCGCGGATCGTGAACGTGAGGGCGCCTGCAGCGTCGGCCGCCTCGATGACAACGTCGCCGGTGTTGGTGTTGGCGACGATGTACTCGAGGCCGGCGACGACCGTCACCGTCAGCGTGAGGAGATCGCCGGCGACCTTGTCGACCGCCGCTTCCGGCACGCCTTGCGTCGTGCCCTCCTTGCTGCCGACGGTGATGGTTACCGGCTGGGACCCCTCCCACGTCACGGACAGCACGTCACCCAGGCGCGCGGCGACCATCGTGAAGAAGGTGCCGGCGTCCGTCGAGCGCGCGCTCGCCGATCCGTTTGGTCCTCGAACCTCGACGCGACCCGCGGCCGAAACGGCGCCGGGCAGGCCGAACACGTCGATCTCGCCGACGTTGTCCGAGCCCGTGGCGCGTAGCTGCGACGACTTGGGGATGGGCACCGGCTGTGGCACGCCGGTCTGATCGCCGGTGCCACAACCAGCGCTCAGAGCCATCACCAAGCCGAGCAGCGTTCCGCAGCGGCTATGTCGCGTCGTCATCACGCGGAGGATCCAGAGCAAGGGGGGTGCCAGATAGGATGAGCGCTTTCTCCCATTGTTTCAATATATTAGATTTCTGAGGCGTAGCTATTCTGATACATCGCGGCGTCCAGCTGTAACGATTTGTTACAGTCGCCATCACTCGCGCTCGATGCCGTGCTTGCGGATCTTGCGGTGCAGCGCCACGCGGTGGATGCCTAGGCGCTCGGCGGCGCGGCTGACGTTGAACTGCGTCTGCGCCAGGGCGCGCTCGATGAGCTGGCGCTCGGTCTTCTCGACAGCCTCGGCGAGCGACGAGGCCGCGCCGCGCTCGTCGGCGGCGGCGCCTGGCCGCACCTCGATACCGCGCAGCGGCGGCGACAGGTCGGCGAGGTCGATGTCGCCGTCGGCGAGCACGCGCGCGCGCGCGAGCTCGTTTTCGAGCTGCCGCACGTTGCCAGGCCAGTCGTAGTCGATCAGCGCGCGCATGGCCGGCGGCAGCACGCGCGGCGCGTCGCGGCCGAGCAGGTGCGCCACGAGCAGCGGGATGTCCTCGCGTCGCTCGCGCAGCGGCGGCACCACGAGCTTGATCACTTGCAGGCGGTAGAAGAGGTCCTCGCGAAAGCGCCCCTCGTCGACGAGGCGCTCGAGGTCGCGATGGCTGGCGGCGATCACGCGGCAGTGCGCTGCGCGCTCGCGATCGTCGCCCACGCGGCGAAAGCGCGACTCCTGCAGCACGCGCAGCAGCTTGACCTGCATCTCGGGCGGCATGTCGCCCACCTCGTCGAGCAGCAGCGTGCCCTGTCCCGCGACCTCGAAGAGCCCGGGGCGATCGCGCAGCGCGCCGGTGAACGCGCCGCGCACGTGGCCGAACAGCTCGCTCTCGAGCAGCGTCTCGGGGATCGCGCCGCAGTTGACGGTGACGAAGGGGTGCTGCGCGCGGCGGCCGCCGGCGTGGATCGCGCGCGCGACGAGCTCTTTGCCGGTGCCGCTCTCGCCGTGGATGAACAGCGAGACATCGGCGTCGGCGACGCGGTCGAGCTTGAGAAACAGCTCGCGCATGGGCTTGGCGCTGCCGACGATGTTGGCGGCGTTGTAGCGGCGCACGAGCTCTTCATCTTGGCTGCGCAGGCGCAGCTCGATGGCGCTGAGCTTTTCCGACTGCGCCTCGACGCGCGCCTGCAGCGCGCGACCGCGTGCCTCGAGCGCTGCCTTGGCCGCGCGCAGCTGCTCTTCGGTGTGCGCGGCGCGCTCGAGCAGGCGTGCGCTCTCGAGGGCGATGCCGGCCTGATCGGCGAAGGCCTGCGCCAGCTCGACGGCCGCGCCGTCGAAGGCGCCGACGCGATAGCGGTTGTCGACGTAGAGCGCGCCGCGCACCGAGGCCTGCACGTGGATCGGCACGCACAGCACGGCGCGCAGCTGCAGGCCGTGCACGGAGAGCTCGGTCTCGAAGCGCTCGTCCTGCGCGGCGTCGGCGGCGACGATGGGGCGATCTTCGGCGATGGCGCGGCGCGCGATGCTGCGCGAGAAGCGCTGCATGCCCTCGGCGGTGACGCTGGCGTCGAGGTGGCGCGCGGCGGCGACCTCGATGTCGAAGGACGACGAGGGATCGACACCGCGTACGCTGGCCTCGCTGGCGTCGCGCGGCACGAGCAGCACCGCGCCCTGCTCGGCGCCGGTCAGCTCGAGCAGGCAGTCGAGGATCGTGCGCAGCAGCTCGTCGAGATCGCGCCAGCGGTTGAGCGCTTGGTTGACCTCGAGCAGGCGACGCAGCTGCGCGGCGCTGGCGCGGCCTTCGACGCCGCGCTGATCGAGCGCGTCGGCGATCTCGAGCGCGGCGCGTACGGCCGGGCGCCGATCGAAGAACGCGCGCAGCGGGCGCGGCACGTCGGCGCGCGCGCGATCGAGACGCTGGCGGCAGCGCTCGGCGCGGCGCGCG
>JAGQIK010000118.1 GCA_020431405.1 Myxococcales bacterium | reverse complement strand
CGGCGGCCGCGACGTCACCCAGCGTGGCACAGCGTGCGATCGCACGCGCGAAAGGGAAGCGATAAGCGCCGCGCGCGCCCGTTCGCCGGCGCGGCCGCTGCTGCCCAGCTCGCCCAGCGCGCGAGCTGCCGTACGCGCCGAGCGCAGGTAGACGCGCCCGCGCGCGAAGTCACCCAACGCGCTGACATAGACCGCGAGCACCGGCGCGCTGCCCTGCGCGCGCAGCGCCGCCAGCGCGCTGACCAAGTGCTCGCGCCCGACGTCGCGCCGATAGGCCAGCGAGAGGCCATCGATAATGCGCTGGCGCTGGCTCGCCTGCGCACCACGCGCCGCCACCACCAGCTTCGCCGCGAGCAGCTCGCGCTCGCTCGCCGTCGAAGCGACCTCGAGCCGCGCGATGGTATGCCCGACCTCGTCGGCGCAGCCGATCGTCGCCAGCAGCGCGACGGCCGCCGCCATCCGCGACCGCGCTAGCGAAGCTTCCACGTCAGCTCGGTCTGACCGAGCGGACCAGCGAAACGCAACAGCAGCGACTTGGTGTCGCCGTCGACCAGCGCGCGCCCGTCGGGCAACGCGCGCGGAAAGCGCACCTCGTAGACCTCGTAGAACTCGGCCACGTAGGGGAAGAACGACTTGGTGGTGGCGGTCTGGCGCCGTACGCGCTTGATCGTCTGCGGGCTGACCTGAGCGCCGCCGTCATTGACCAGCGCGACGCGCCACACCGAGTCCTTGCGATCGAAGTCGTTCCAGGTCCAGTCGTGCGTGGCCGCCGCGAAGACCAGCGGAAACGACGTCTCCCAGCTCTTGCGCTGCTCTTCGGCGAGCTTGGCGCGCTTTGCCGGCGGCAGCTTGAACAGGTCGCTGTAGCGACTGACGTACGCCGAGGCGAACTCGGGGGCGAACAGCGTCGCGTGCACCTTGAGCGGCGTGTCGAGCTGCTTGATGATGCGCCCGAAGCGCGTCCAGCGCCTGAGCTGATCGGGGTAGCTGTCGGAGACAGGCGCCTTGGCGGGGGGCGCGAGGCTGACGATCGGATTGGGGGCTGCGCAGCCGTACGCCGCCGCTGCTGCGCTGAGAGCCAGCGCTAGCAAACCGCACCGCCGTTGGCGTCTCGAGCCCACCAACCCCGCGCGCTACTTGCGCTTGGCGCGCGTCTTCTTGCCGGCCGTGGTGGGCGGGCGCTTCTTGGATGACGACGACTTCTTGCCCGCCTGAGCCTTGGCCGCGTCCTTTTTCACCGCCTGCGCCACGGCCCGTGCCGCCGCGCTGGCGCGGCGCTCCATCGACTCGTCGGCCGCCTTGGCCTTTGGTTTCGATTGCGACTTCGCCACAGCCACCGCGGCCTTGGGCGCCGTCGTCGCGCGCGCCACCTGACGCGGCGGACGTGCCGGACGCGGCGCCGGGCGCGCCGGAGCTGCCGCAGCGGCGGGCTCGGCCTCTTCTTTGGCGGCTGCCGCCGGTGTTGCTGCACGCGCGGCGCTTGCCGCGCTCGCCGCCGCCCGCGACGTGCGCT
>JAGQIK010000117.1 GCA_020431405.1 Myxococcales bacterium | reverse complement strand
CGGCGGTAGCGGCGCACGCGGCGGCGCACCCGACGCGAGCGGCTCGAGCGCCGCACGGTGGTGGGCTCGAAGCTGTAGCTGTCACCGCCGCTGCGCGAGCTGCTGTCGCGCCGCGTGACCTTCTCGGCCGAGAAGTTGAAGTCGACATCGCGCACGCCGCGTCGTGACGGCGCGCGCCTCGACGACGTGCGCCCCTGACGCCGCGCGCGCTGCAGGCGCTCGGTGCGGCTCTCGTGCGCGGCGGCTGTCTTCGTGGCGTAGCTGCGCGTGCCCGAGAACACGAGCCCGTCGGCCGAGGCGAGCGCCTGGCGCGTGCGACGGCGCCGGCGCTTGCGCTTGCGCTCGTTCTTCGAGAGGTAGAGGCCCATGCCGTCGTAGTCGTCGGGCTTGGGCGGCGTGCGGCGCGGCAGCGCCTGCTTCGGCTGGCCGAAGGCGAAGCTGACCTGCAGCGCCAGCGCCGTCAGCTTGGCGGCGTAGACGCCGTTGCCCACCGTCGGCCCGACGCCGCCGCCGAAGTCCTGCGCCGTGACCGTGCTGCGCCCGACCACGCGCTTGGGGAAGAAGAACTGCGCGAACGCCACGTCGACGCTGATGAAGCCCCACTTGAGGCCGACGCCGCCGGTGAACGCGACGCGCGCCGGCGACAGCACGCCGAGGCGCGTATCGGAGATCGACGTCGTCGCCGTCTCGCCGAACACGCCGGCGCGCAGCGTGAGGAACATGTCGCTGGCGAGCCTGAAGCGATAGGCGCCGCCGAGGCGCACGCTGAAGGTGTCCTTGAGCGCGTAGTCGACCTCCGACGGCGGCATCGGCTTGCCCAGCGACTGCCCCTCGATCAGCACGGTGCGCTTGCTGACCGCCGACCAGCGCTCGTAGATCAGGTCGAGCTCGATGTCGCCGGCTTCCTCGCCGCGCTTGTCGCGAAAGATGATGCGACCGCCGAGCCGCATCATCCACGGGTAGTCGTTGGTCAGCGTGACCTGCGGCGCCATCGGATCGAGCATCTTGTGCTGCAGGCTGTTTTCGAGGCGCGAGATGCCAGGGCCGAAACCGACGTTGGCGGTGCCCTTGAGCTCCGACGACGACGGCAGCCGCAGCATGCCGCCGACCTCGACGCTCTCGCCGAGGCGCATCAGAAAGCCGAGCGAGCCGGTGGGCGAGAACATGTCTTTGACCTCGAGGTCGATGTCGACGTCGCACGACGCGTCCTCGGGGGTCTCGCAGGCGGCCGCCACCGTGGCGAGCATCTTGATCGTCGCCTTGGTGATGACGGTCTGAAACGTCACGCCGACGTCGAGCCAGTCGGTGAGGCGGATCGCCAGCGCCGCCGTGGGAAAGAGCATGATGCCCTGCATCGAGAGGAAGTCGAAGCGCGCCGGCGACGGCACGTTGGCGCCGCCGACGTTGAGCTCGCGCGGATACGAGCGCGTCGCGGCGGCGGGCATGTAGATGCCGAAGCCGAACGTCACGCGCTTGAAGTAGCCGAAGTCGGTGCTCGCCATCAGGTGCATCGGCGCGGCGAACAGCGGCGTCTCGCTGGCGATGGTCGGATAGGGCGTCTGCCCGTCGAAGCCGCCGAGGCGCTGGAACGTGTAGTCGGAGTAGATGATGTTGGCGCTGATGGCCGCGTGGTGGCCGCGCAGCTTGGCGAAGCCGGCGGGGTTGTAGTTGACCGCCGTCGGGTTGTCGGCTTTGGCCGTGAACGCGCCGCCGCGTCCGAGCGCCTCGGCGCCGGTGTCACCGACCTCCATGCCGCCAGCGCGCGCCGACGACGGCGCGAGCGCGAGCAGCACGAGCGGCGCGAGCGCCGCGCTGAAGCGGGTGATCAACGTCGGCCGTCCCTAGGTCCCCGGGCAGCGGCGATTCTCGTCGCACGCCCCGGTCGGGATCTTGCCGTTGGCCGCTTGCCGCGGATCGAAGCACGGCACGCAGATCTCGCCGTCGGCGCAGCCGTTCTGGCCGAGCAGCGCGGCGTCCTTGCGCACCTGCGGCAGGCAGGCCGAGAGGCAGCGCCCCTCTTTGAAGTCCTTCATCGCCGCGATGGCCTGGATGATGCCGCCCGACAGCTTCTGGAAGAGCGCCAGGAAGCCGAGCAGCCCGTTGGTGCACTGGCGCGGCTTGAACGTCGGGCCCGCGTCGACGATCGCCTTGGGCACGCAGATCGTGCCCGGCTCGCACACCGGCGCCGCCTGACAGCCCTGCGTGTCGAAGTTGCAGCGGTCCTTGGCCGGCACCAGCGACTCGGGCACGCACCAGGCCTGGTCCTTCTCTTTGCCGCACTGGGTGAAGGTCTTGGCCGGCTCTTTCGGCGCGTCGCACAGCCCAGCGGTGCAGGCGCCGGTGCCCATGCCGGTGCGCGGGTCGTAGCACGGCGCGCAGACCTCGCCTTGGTCGCAGCTGCCCTGCTCGAGCTGATCGGCCTGCTCCTTGATCGACTTGATGCAGGTCGACAGGCAGCGCCCCTCGACGTTGCCGATGGCGCGGCAGGTGGCGGGCTTGAACTTGCCGCCGCGCACGAGGAACTTCTCGGGCGTGCAGTAGCCGCCTTCACACGGCGCGAGGTCCTTGGCGAGCGAATCCTCGACCAGGTCCTTGGGCACGCAGCGCGCGCCGGGACAGCAGACCGGGTACTGATCGGCGAGGCTCGGCTCGGGGTCCCACTCGCGGCAGTCGTCGGTGCCGGGCGTGTTGCTCGCTGGCGGCGCGCACGCCATCTGACCCATCTTGCAGGCGCCGGTCTCTTGGTTGGTGCGCGGGTCGACGCAAGGCGCGCACTTCTCGCCGGGGGCGCAGTCGGCCTGCGGCAGCGCCGTCGGCGCGTCGCGCACCTGCGGCACGCACTCGGAGATGCACGCGCCCGGCTGGCCGAACAGCGAGCGGCAGGTCTTGGGCGTGAAGTCGGGGTTGACCGCGAACTCGTCGGGCACGCACAGCGTCGACGTGCCGTCGGGGCCCTTGTCGAGCATGTCGCGGAAGTCGGACGGCACGAGGAACTCGGGGATCAGGTGCGCGCGCCCGCTGCAGCACGGATAGAAGGCCTGGATGACCTCGGGCTTGACCGGGTCGCGACGCGGTACGCCGCCGGGGCACGACTGCTGCGCGCCTTCGTTCTTCTCGATGGGCTCGCCGTCGGTCTCGACGCAGCCAGACGCCGGCACGGCGAGGAGTGCGGCGAGGACGATGCTCGGGAGACGCATGTCCCACGGAAGAGCAACCCACATGCCACGGGTTTCCAATCAGAAGGAACTTCATATTCCCCGCGAGTTGGACGAGATAACCGGCCAGCGGGCCGACGCGATCTGGGGCGTGCCCTCCCAGATCGGAGCGCTAGCCCCCAGGCCGTGGCACCATCACGAAGTCACACGGGACGTTCGCGGACGACCACCGCGCGACCAGAGAAGGTTGTCGCGAAAAGTCGCAGGTCGTTGGTAAGATACGGCCGCCGGCCGAACACGCTTCGCGCCGCCCGAAGAGCCCATGCCGCCCAACCCCAACGATAGCGCCAAGGTGGCGGTCCTACGCGCTCGCCAGCTGCTCAAGGACAAGCGCTACAGCGACGCGCTGCAGGTCGTCACCGACGAGCTCGCGCGCGGCAACGATCATCCCGAGCTGCGTCTCGTCGCAGCGCACAGCCTGCTGGCGCAGGGCCGCCACGAGGGCGCCAAGAAAGAGGCGCAGCAGGTCGTACGGCTGGATCCAGGCCAGGCCGAGGCGTTCAGAATTCTTGCCGATGTCGCCTGCGCTCGCGGCGAGATCGCGTCGGCGTGCGAGCACCTGGAGCGCGTCGTCGAGCTGCAGCCCGATGACGCGCGCAGCCGTTCGCTGCTCGACACGCTCTCGCGGCCGTCGGCGCTGCCGCCGCCGAGCAACGAAGACACGGTGCCGATCCCGGCCGCGATGCAGATCAAGGTGCGCGCGGCGTCGCTCGACCGATTCATACTCGGCGAAGAAAGCGCGGTCGCGCGCATCGACGAGGACGACGATCTGCTTGGAGACGTGGGCTCGCTGCCCGAGTTTCAGATCTCGGACTCGATGATGGAGGAGTTGCCTGCTGTGCCTAGGGAGGACGACGATCTGATCGCCGAGGTGTCCGACTCGATGATGGAGGAGCTGCCGTCGGAGCCCGAAGATCTGGGCACCGAAGAGCTCTCGGACTCGATGATCGAGGTCGTCAGCGCCAATCGCGAGCCCGCACCGGGGCTCAGCACGCTGCACGATCCGCCCAAGGACAAGGCCGCCGGCTGGCGCCCGCAGTCCGACGCCGGCGCGGGCGTTGGACAGAAGTATCAGGGCACGCTGCGGCTGCCGGCGCTCGACGATCTGCCCGGCGAGGAGGACGCGCCGACGATGCCGCTGCTGCGGCCCTCGGCGCCCAAGGAGCCACAGCTCAAGCTCGACCCGCTCGCCAAGAAGCCCGTCAGCCACGAGCCGGTCAGCGAAGCGACACGCCCCGTGCCGCGCTCGGGCGAGGTCTTGACGACGGGCGGTGGCGGCGGCGGCGGCTTCGGAAACCTCCCCGGCCTCGGCGTCACCGGGCCGCCCGTCTCGGGCCGGCTCGACGACGACGACGACGACGACTTCGAGGACTTCGACGTCGAGCCGGCGAGCCGCCCGCTGGGTCGGCCCGAGCCACAGCCGATCCCGCAGAGCGCGCCCGATCCGCGCGCGCAGAAGCTCGACGCCGCGTCGCTGCAGGTCGACGAAAACGCCGACGACGAGGTCGACTTCGGCGACTCGGGCGAGGTCGACTTCGGGCCGGCCTCGAGCGAGGTCGACTTCGGCCCGGCCTCGAGCGAGGTCGACTTCGGCCCGGCGAGCGATCCGAGCATCCGCATCCACCACGGCGGCGGCGGCGGCGGTGGCGGCGGCGGCGCGCAGAGCGACGACCCGCTGATGGCGATGATGACCGGCGGCGGCGGCATGGCCGACGACTCGATGCCGGCGATCAACGCCGAACGCAAGACGCGCAAGGCGCGCAAGGCCTCGCCGGCGCCCGAGCCGTGGGACGAAGGCGGCGCGCCGGAAGACTTCGCCGCCGGCCCCGGCGCCGAGATGGACCCCTACGAGGCCGAGATGGCCGCGGCGGGCATCGGCTCGGCCAAGCGCAAGAAGAAGGGGCGCGGCAAGTTCTGGGTCGTGTTTCTGCTGCTGCTGCTCGGCGGCGGCGGCGGGGCGGGCTACTTCCTCTACCAGCGCCACAAGTACATCCAAGGCCAGTGGAGCGAGCTGCGCAGCGCGATCCACATGAGCACGCCGGTGGGCTTCAAGAAGGCCAAGGCGGCGGCGAAGAAGATCCTCGAGAAGAAGAGCGGCGACCCCAGCGCGCGCGCGGCGCTGGCCGTCTGCGCGGCGGCGACGTCGATCGAGTTTGGCGAAGACCGCATCGCCGACGCCAAGAAGCTGATCGACGCGACCAAAGGCAAAGAGAGCGAGTGGCGCAAGGCCGCGCGCGGCTACCTGATGCTGATGGAGAGCCCGCACAAGGCGGCCGGCTACTTCCGCGCCGCCGGCGAGACGTTCCCCAAGAGCGCCATCCTCAAGTATCTGCACGGGCGCGCGCTCGCGCTGGCGGGCGAGATCCCCGAGGCCGGCAAGGCCTATCAGGGCGCGCTCAAGCTGGCGCCGGGCTACATCGGCGCGCGCATCCAGCTGGCGGTGCTGCTCGGCACGCAGGACAGCGGCTACGAGCGCGGCGCCGCGGCGCTGACCGAGATCCTCGGCAAGCACCCCAAGAACATCCAAGCGCTGATCGAGCGCGCGCGTCTCGGTGCGCGGCACGGCAAGGACCTGCGCCGCGCGCGCGACGACGCCGAGAAGGTTGCCAACCAGCTGGCGGAGAAGGCCGGGCGCGGACAGATCGGCTGGGCGCAGCTGGTGCTCTCGCAGGTGGCGCGGCGGCTCGGCGACGTGGGCAGGATGTCGGGCGCGCTCGACGCGGCGATCAAGGCGCCGCCCTGCTGCGACGCCGAGTATCGCTACGAGCTGGCGCACGAGCTGATGGTGCTGTTCCGCCGTCACGAGGCGCTGGCGCAGATGCGCGCGGCGCTGTCGCTCAACGGCGAGCGCCCGTCGTATCTGCAGCGCATGGCGCGCCTGCTGCTCGACATGGGCAAGGCGGCGGCCGCCGAGAAGTACATCAACAAGGCGCCGGCGCGCGCGCCCGAGACCAAGCTGCTCGCCGGGCGGCTCGCCCTGGCGCGCAACAAGCTCAAGGAAGCGAGCGCCAAGCTCGAGGAAGCGGCGCGCGACAGCGCCAAGCTCAAGGCCGAGGCGACGATCTATCTCGCCTACGTCGAGGCGCGCAGACGCAACTACGCGGCGGCGATCAAACGCGTCAACACGCTGTTCGCCAAGCAGGCCAAAAACTACAAGCTGCCGCAGGCGCTGGGCCAGATCTACTACTGGTCGGGCGACTACAAGAAGGCCGAGACGGCGCTGCGCACGGCGTGGAAGCTCAACGGCCTCGACCCGCAGACGCCGACGCTGCTCGGCTGGGTCTCGCTGCAAGAGCACAACATGCTCAGCGCGCAGAAGCGCTTCCGCACGGCGCTCAAGCGGCGCGCCGACTTCGCGCCGGCGCACATCGGCTTGGCGCGGCTGCGCATCGCCACCGGCCGCATCGACGAGGCGCGCAAGCAGCTGTCGTCGCTGCAGACGGCGGACAAGGATCGCGCTGACTACCTGGCGACGCTGGCCAAGGTCGACCTCGCCAGCGGGCAGCTGTCCGAGGCCGAGCAGAACATCACGCGCGCCGAGGGCGCCGGCGCGCCGGCGTCGGAGCTGGCGTTTCTCAAGGGCGAGCTTTTGCTCAAGAAGGGCGACCCCAAGCAGGCGGTGGCGTTTCTCAAGAAGGCCAAGAAGTCGCTGCCCAAGGACGCCGATCTGCTGGTGCTGCTCGGCAAGGCGCAGTTCGCAGCGCGCCGCACCGACGACGCCTACGACACGTTCCAGGCGGCGATCAAACAAGACCCCGGCCACCCCGAAGGCCTGCTCGAGCTGGGTCTGATCGCCGTCAAAGACTCCGAGCTCAACCTCGCCGTGCGCCGCTGCAAAGAAGCGCTGGCCAAGATCAAAGAGCGCCAGCTGCCCGACAGCATGCGCGCGCGCGCCTTCACCGCGCTCGGCCGTGCTTACCTCAAGAAGAAGGACACGGGGCGCGCCATCGCCAACTTCCAGGACGCGATCAAGCTCGACCCGCAGGCGGCGCAGCCCAACTACCACATGGGCCGCACTTACGACCGCCTCGATCGGCCCGAGACGTCGGCCAAGTTCTACGAGACCGCGCTGCAGCTCGACCCCAAGCTGGTGATGGCGCACCTGCGCGCCGGCAAGGCGTATCTCAAGGCGAAGAACAAGGCCAAGGCGGCCGAGCACCTGGCGGCGGCGATCAAGGCCGCGCCGGGCAGTCGCGCCGCGCGCGAGGCGCAAGGGCTGATCCGCCAGGCGCAGTAGCCATAGGTTTTTCTTGCGCTGATCCCCGACCGTCGCATATAGCGACGCGCGATGTATGCCGCCAGACAGAAACCGTGCTCGGAGCTGCGCCAGCTCGCCGTCGGCCTCGTCGGCGCTGGACGCTGGGGTCGCAACTACGTGCGCGTGCTGCGCGCGCTGCCCGACGTGCAGCTGCGCTGGATCTGCGACGTGGACGCCGAGGCGCGCGCCTGGGCGCACGACCACGGCGGCCCCGGGGCGCGCGTCACGCACGATATCGGCGATCTGTTCGCCGACACGCGCCTCGACGCGCTCGTCATCGCCACGCCGCCCAAGAGCCACTGCGCGCTGAGCCTCGCCGCGCTGCGCCGCGGGCTGTCGGTGCTCGTCGAAAAGCCGATGGCGCTCTGCCCGCGCGAGGCGTTGCGGCTCGAAGGCGCCGCGCGCGCGTCGGGCCGCGTGCTGATGGTGGGCCACATCCTGCGCTACCACCCGGCGGTCGTGGAGCTGTCGCGGCTGATCGCCGCCGGCGAGCTCGGCGACGTGCACACCATCTCGTCGAGCCGCACGCACAAG
Source organism: Myxococcales bacterium (assembly GCA_020431405.1). Lineage (GTDB taxonomy): Bacteria > Myxococcota_A > Polyangia > JAGQIK01. The sequence continues at coordinate 22,583 of JAGQIK010000117.1, read as the reverse complement.
GCGCTGCACGGCGACGAGCACGCGCTGTGGGCGCTCGCGCCGCACGACATCTCGCTGGTGCGCGCCCTCTCGGGTGCCGAGCCGCTGCGCGTCGCCGCGCGCGGCAGCGACAAGAGCGCGGCGCTCACGCTCGACCTGCCGCACGGCGCGCGCGCCGAGATCGAGCTTTCGCTGGTCGACTCGCACCGCACGCGCCTGCTGCGCGTGGTCGGCAGCCGCGGCAGCGCGGTCTTCGACGACACGCGCGATCTGGCCAAGCTCGTGATCTACGACGCCGACGGGCGCCCGCACGTGCCGCGCATCGCGCGCGTCGAGCCGCTGCAGGCGCAGTGCGCGCACTTCGTCTATTGCGCGATGCACAACGTGGCGCCGCGCAGCGGAGCGGTCGATGGGCTCGCCGTCGCGCGCGTCGTCGAGACCGCCGCGCGCTCGATGGCCCTCGACGGGCTGGCGCTGCCGCTCGAGACCGAGGCGAACCGCGAGCTCGTCGCGCCGCTCGGCAGCAGGACGCGCGCCACGCTGCGCCTGCTCGACCGCTCGTAGTCGCCGCCGCCTGCTAAGCTAGTCGCGTTGAAACTGGCGCTGCCCCTCGCGCTGCCGCTGGTCGGCCTCGCCGGCGTGGCGGCCAGCATCGTCAACTCGATGGCCGGCGGCGGCGGCTTCATCGTGCTGCCGACGCTGCTCGGCCTCGGCGTCGGCCCGGGCGTCGCCAACGGCACCTTTCGCGTCGGCCTCGTGCTGCAGAACCTCAGCGGCATGATCACCTTCTGGCGCCGCGACATGCTCGATGGCCGCATGGCCGCGCGCCTCTCGCCCGCTATCGCCCTCGGCGCCGTCGGCGGCGCCTACGCCGCGACGCACATCCCCGGCCGCTTGCTCAAGCCGATCTTCGGCTGGGTCTTCATCGCCTGGGCCATCGTGCTCGTGGTCTTTCCCAAGAGCTTCGAAGCGCCCGCCGGCGGCCCGCGCAAACCCACCTGGTGGCACGATCTGCTCGGCGCCGCCGTCGGCGGCTACGGCGGCTTTCTGCAGGCCGGCGTCGGCCTGCCGCTTGTCGCGTTCCTCGTCGGCGCCGTCGGCATGCCGCCGGTGCGCGGCAACGCCGTGAAGATGACGCTCGTGCTGGTCTACACGCTGCTCGCGCTGCCGCTGTTCATCGCCGCGCGCCAGGTGCACTGGCCTGCTGGCGGCGCGCTCGCCGTCGGCATGCTGCTCGGCGCCTACATCGGCGTACGCCTGCAGGTGCGCGAAGGCGGCGCCAGGCTCGTGCGCTGGGTCGTGTTCTTCGCCGTGCTGGGCTCGGGCGTGGTGATGGCGCTGCTCTAGCCGCACGCGCGCCGCGCTACGTGTCGCGCAACACAGCCGCGCCTTTTTCTGGTACATAACAACCTCCGCAAGCCGCAAATCATGCGTATCTGTGTTCGCATGGGCGTACGGGACGGAGCGGGTGGAGCGCGCGGTCGCGCGCGGGGAGCACAGATGAGAGCGCCGCCACAGATGAGCGGGCCGCGGCTCGAGGTTGGATTCGGGCCTGACGACACCGTCGAGCTCGCGCTGGTCGAAGGCGACGCGAGAGAGATCGCCGGCAGCTGCCCTGTCAGCGAAATCGGGCTGCCCTCGGAGATCCGCTTCGCCGCCACCGAAGTGATCGATCCGCCGGACGCGCTTCCCGCCGGGCTACAGAGCGTCGCCGCGCACGCGCATCGTTTCGCCAACGAGCCTGGCGTCTGGCTGTGGGTGGCGCCGGCGAGCAGCCGTTTGCCGCTGCTGCCGTGGGAGCGCTGGCTCGCGCCGCAGCTCGCGCGCACCGTGGTGCGCCTCGGGCTCGACGTGGCGCACGCGCCGCGGCGGCGTCAGCCCTGCGCCGCGATCTGGGCCAGCCTGCCCGACGACGAGATGCGCTACAGCGTGCCCGACACCTGTGCGCAGCTGGCGCGCGGCGCCGACGCGCTCTTCGGCGCCGGCGTGCAGACACACGTGTTCACCGACGCGCCGCTCGTCGATCAGGTCGAGCAGATGGTGCCGCCCAACGTCAGCGTGCATCACCCGCCGGCTGATCTAACGGACAGCGCGGCGGCGTCGCCAACGCGGCGCATCCGGGATCCGTGGCTGCGCTGGATGGTGACTAGTATCGATGGGCCGGTAGATCTCTTCGCCGTGGTCGGCCACGGCGTGTACACACAGGGCAGCGGCGTGCTCGCCGTCGCCGAGTCGCCGCACCTCGAGCGCGTCGGCGCGAGCCGCTACGTCGGATCCCAACAGCTCATCGCGGCTCTCGACTACATGGGCTGCAGCGCGCTGGCCGTCGTGATGGCGCACGACTGCTACTCGCGCAGCGGGCTCTTGCGCCTGGCTGACACGATCGCCCGCTCGCGCGCCGGCACGGTCGCGGTGCTCGACGCGCGCGAGCAGGTCGGCGGTGACGTCGGCGACGCGCTGTTCGCCGCGCTGCTGCCCTTCGAGCAGCACCAGCCGTTCAGCCTGCAGGATCTTCACGGCGCGCCCGGTGTGCGCGTCTACTCGTCGCCCGAGGCGCTCGAAAACGCGCGCAGCGGCAGCGAGCTCGACGCGATGTTGGCGCGCGTCGAGAGCACCGTCGACGCGCAACCCGAGCTGTGGCGCGCCGAAGCCTTCGTGCGCCAGACCGCCGCGCGCCTCGACAGCGCGGCCGGCACCAGCCGCGGCCAACGCGCTGCCCTCGAGTACCTCACCAAGCTCCTCGAGAGCAGCGACGCGCCGCCCGAGATCGACGTCGACGCGCTGCGCAGGCGCGACGGAGGCGACGCATGAAGCTCGTGCTGCGCATCCGCGAACGGCCTGACGGCACCAAGGTCGAGCTCGACCGGCCCGAGAACATCCCCGGCTGGGGTCACGAATCGACGCTCGAGCTCGACAGCAGCGATGCCGAGGTGCAGGCCTTCCTCGGCGCCGCCTTCGACGACGCCAACACCGAGGCGCTGGGCAAGCGCCTGTTCGACGGGCTCGTCAAGGACAACCCGGGCGTGCACAACGGCGTGGTCAAGCTGCTGGTCGACGGCGGCTCGGTGGTGCTCGACCTCGCCGGCAACGACGTCGACTCGCTGCCCTGGGAGTGCCTCTGCGCCAGTGCCAACGCCGGCGACCCACCGCGCTTCATCTCGCTCGACGGCTGGCCGGTAAGCCGCGTCGTTCGCGACGTAGCGCGGCGCGGAGACGACGAGCGCTTCGCCGTGGACATCAGCGAGGGCTTGCGCGTATTCGCCGTGCTCGGCGCGCAAGGTTGGAAAGCGACACCCGAGTGGCGCGCGCTGCGCGACACGGTGCTCGCTGACGGGCGCGAAGCGACGCTGCACCTACTGGCCGCCGACAAGGAGGTGCTGCAGGAGGCCGCCGCGCATCCCGCCGCCAGCGCGCCCGCGGCCAACGGCACGCCGCGCCTGCGCGTCGAGGAGATCAAGCGCGGCGGCGGACCCGCGCTCCTCGAGGCGCTCGCTGCGTCTCGCCCGCACGTGCTTCACGTCTTCTGCCACGGTGAGGCCACGCGCTCGCCCTATCTGATCGTCTCCGACGTGATCGACGCCGAGCTCAACGCCCCCGGCTCGATCTACATCTACCCCGACGACATCATCGACGCCGTGGCCCGCGCCAAGCCCGCGTTCGACCCGCTCGTCGCGGTGCTCGGCTGCTGTCGCGGCGCGCGCCCGGGCGATACCAGCCGCTCGATGGGACGCACGCTGGTGCAGAAGCGCTTTCACGCCGCGATCGGCATGAGCGACATCATGGACTTCGGCGACCTGAGCACGTTCTCGCGGGCCTTCTACGCAGGACTGCTCGAAGCGCTGCAGAAGCCAGAAGACGTCAAGACGCTCAGCTGGCCGCAGCTGATGCTCTCGCCGCGACAGCGCTTGGTGCCCGACCCGCGCCCGCAGCACGCGCCCATCGACAAGCGCTGGGTCGCGCCCGTGCTGTTCGAGCGCCGCGATAGCCTGCAAGCCGTTGGCGCCAGCGGCGATCTGCTCGTCGCTATCCAGGTGCTCGAGGCGTCGCTGCCCGCGTTGCCGCCCGACAAGCGCGCTGCGGCGGAGGCCACGCTCGCCACGCTGCGAGGTCAGCTTTGAGCGAAGCGCTGCGCATCGACGCCTACGTCGCCGGCGAGGGCGCGCTGCTCGACGAGACGCCCAACGCGCTGGCCTTCGCCAACGCGCGTGTCGCCGCACGCGAGCAATCGCTGATGGCCTGGCCTGGCGCGCCCGATCCCAACTCGCCTGCACATCCCGACGTCGGCTGGGGCGTCGTGCTGCCCGACGACGACGCGCTCGACGACAGCGCGCGCGCGCGGCTCGATGGCGCACCTGCGGCGTTGCAGCGGCTGTTCGCGGCGCGGCCGGGCGCCAAGGTGCTGCGCTACCGCGGCGACCCGCGAAGGCTGTGGGTCGACGGCCAGGCGCGCCCGCTGGTCGGCACGCCGCGCGGCGCCGGCGCAGGACGCATCCCGACGTACCTGCTGTTGTTCGGCAGCCCGCAGGCGCTGCCCTGGGCGCTGCAATATCAGGCCGGCCTCTCGGGGCTCTACGTCGGTCGCCTCGATCTCGACGACGACGACGACGACGACGCCCTCGGCCGCTACGTCGACGCGCTGCTCGCAGCGCAGCCGCCCGCGCCCGCACAGCGCGCGCAGTCGCTGGTCTTCGCGGTCACCCACGACAACGACCCCGACGACATCACGCACCTGATGAAGCCCGCGGTGGCGATGCCGGTGCACCGCGCGCTCGCCGCCGACGCCGACACGCGCGCTGGCGCGCGCCTTCTCGAAGGCAAAGACGCCAACGTCGACGCGCTGCTCGACGTGCTGTCGCGCGAAAAGCCAGCGCTCGTGGTCTGCAGCAGCCACGGTCTGACGAGCAAGCTCGACAGCGCGCAGGCGCGCGCGCGCCTCGGTGCGCCGGTGGACACGCGAGGCGCCGCCGTCGATCCGCAGGCCGTCGCCGCCGCCGTCGCCGCCAGCGGGGCCATCTGGTACGTCCACGCCTGCTGCTCGGGCGGCAGCGACGATGGCTCGGTGTTTGCGCCGCTGCTCAGCGATGGCCCCATTCGCGAGATGCTCGACGCGGTAGGCGCGCTCGGCGCGCGCTCGAGCCCGCTGGCGCGCGCGCTGCTCGGCGGGCCGCACCCCGCGCGCGCGTTCATCGGGCACGTCGAGCCAACTTTCAACTGGACGTTGATCGACAACCAGCAGCTGCTCGCTGATCACGTACGCGTCGCGCTGGTCAACGGGCTGTACAGCGGCAGCACCATCGGGCGTGCGCTTTCTGGGTTCACTGTCGGCGTGGGCGCGCTGCTCAGCCAGAGCCGCGACGCGCTGACCCGCTGGTCGGGCGACGCCGGCGTCGACCGCAAGAAGATCGCGCGCGAGGCGACCACCGCCAAGCTTACCGCCTTCGACCGCACCAGCTTCGTTCTTCACGGCGATCCCGCCGCCACGTTGATCTAGCCGCCGCCGCTTCGGCGCACGAGGAGACAGACAGATGGGCAACAAAGATCCCGTGCTGACCATGCTCGCCGACTCGGGCTTCTCCGCGGTGCGCCTGCCTCGCGAGCGCTTGCCGGTGCTGACGCTCGCCGAGCGAAGCGGCAGCAGCTTGCGCCGCCTCGGCGCGCTAGGCGAGCTCTTCAACACGGGCGCCGAGCCGATACCCGAGGTCGAAGCAGACATCGCCACGCCGCAGCTTGCCGGCAAGCAGACGCGCTCGCTCGAGCTGTCGCTCGGCCTGTCGCTGCTCAAGGGCGTGCTGGCGGCGCTCGGCGGCGGCACCGCTGGCATCGAGGCCAAGTACAGCAAGGCGGTGGCGCTGACGTTCGAATTTCACGACGTGCGTATGGACCAGATCAGCATCATCGCCCTCGACAAGTTCCTCGCCACGGCAGAGGTCAACCCGCACGCGCAGAACACCAAGCGCCTGCTCGATGCGGACGAGCTGTACGTGCTCGCCACCGTGCTCAAGAGCAACAACCTCAAGGTCAGCGCCAAGGACGAAGGCAACGTCGACGTCGGCGTCAAGGTCGACGAGATCAAGCAGCTGGTGGGCGCCAAGGTCGGCGTCAAGGCGAGCTCGGCGGGCGAGTCGGCGCTCACGTTCAGCGGCGATCCGCGGCTGGTCTTCGCGTTTCAAGCGGTGCAGCTGCGCTACGAAGACGGCCACTACAAGGCGCTGCGCCAGCTCGACGCCGGCGAGCTCGCCGTCGCGGGCAGCGGCGACAAGCAAGGGCTGCCGAGCACCAAACGCGTGAGCTACTTCGCCGCCGGCTCGCCTTTCGCCGCGCTGCGCGACGAAGACGGAGACGATGACGATCACGACGATGCGAGCAACGGCGGTGCAGCATGACCGACTTCACGACAGTCCATCCGAGCAGCCAACATCTGGCCTACTTGCTCGACCTCTACTGCTTTCAAGGCCGACCACTCAACGGCGACAAGGACAACCCGGTCGTGGTGCTCGTCAACCATGGCTTCGCCGTCGGGTTCTGCCCCAAGCGCATGCAGCCGACGTGGGCGGCCTACCGCGTAGCGCACGCCAAGGCCGCCGTGGACTACGATCGTCCGCACCTCTACTACGACGATGCGCGCCTCGATGAAGCACTGCGCGTCGGGTCGGAGACCTTCGGCGATGGCTACCACGTCGGTCACATGGTCCCCAACCAGGCGATCAATGAACAGTTCGGCCGCCTGGCGCAGATGGAGACGTTCCTGATGTCGAACATGAGCCCACAGCGCGGCACGCTCAACACCGGCGTGTGGGCCAAGCTCGAAGACGCCATCCGCAAGATCGAGGACACCCCCGACAAGGACCACGTCTGGGCCATCGCTGGACCGATCTTCGGCGACGACCCCGAGATCATCGAGCGCCCCAACGGCAGCCAGGTGCCGCTGCCCGAGGCGTACTTCTACGTGATGGCCGATCCGTTCCGCTATCCGTGGAACCGCATGAGCAACGTCGACGTCTTCGCCTTCCGCATCCCGCAAGACGCGCCGAAGAACAAGTCACCCGACGACTACTTGGTCGACGACATCGAAGAGATCGAGCGCGCGACGAAGCTGTCGTTCTTTCCCAAGTGGTACGCGGCCGACGATGGCGGGCTTCAACCCGCCGGCGCGGGCGACGGCGAGCCGCCGTTCGCCAGCCGCCGCGACCGGCACCGCCTGATGCGCGCGCTCGACGATCGCTAGGGGCTCTCCGAGCCCCAGCTCGCGGGCTAGATCAGCGGCAGCACGCGGCGCGACCAGGCCTGCGCCCACTTCATCAGCTCCCACGGATCGACGCCGAGCACCTCGAGCGGCGACGTCATCGACTGCACCAGCTTGCCGGCGCCGCTCGACAGAAAGCGCGAGCGCGAGAGCAGCCGGCCGGCGAGCCGCGCCGAGCGCGAGGCGGCCTCGCTGACGGCACCTGCGCCGACCAGCGCGAACAGCCACGGCGGGCACGGGTCGAGCACGGCGGTGCGCGTGGCCAACGCGCGCGCGATGGCGCCGCGGTCGCCGCTGACGAAGGCGTGCCAGGTGTGCAGCGTGACGAAGAAGCCGACGTGCACCGGGCCGTAGCGACGCGTCACCGCCTCGACCACGCGCGGCGCGTCGGTCTTGATCGAGCGCAGCTCGACCTCGTCGGCGATGGCGCGGTGCGAGGTCAGCACGCTGACGTCGCCCTTCTCCTTGTGCACGATCGCCGAGGTCCAGATGCGGTGGCCGTCGACGATGTAGAACAGCGCCGAGCGCCCGTCTGGCAGCACCAGGTCGAAGCTCTTTTGCAGGATGTCGTAGCTCGGGATCGGCAGCGCGCCGATGAGGCGCGGCTCGACGACCACCTCGCCGCCGTCGAGCGCGGCGCGCACCGCGCGCAGCATCGCCAGCTGCTGCGCCACCATGTCGTCGTCGACGCGCACGTCCTTTTGTACTTGCGAGTACAGCCGCGGCAGCGCCTCGACGTCCACCGCCACGACGAACGGCAGCTCGTGCTTGCGGCGAAAGCGCTTGAGATCTTCGGGGTCGGCCGAGCGCAGCGTGCCGCGCGGCAGCGTGCCGCCGCCGAGCCGAAACAGCCGCAGCACGCGGCCGGCACGCGTCAGCGCGACCACCGGCGGCCGCCAACGCGGGCGCTTCTTGGCCTGCTCGGCGGCGGCGCCGAGCCCGCTGTCGTCGCGCTCGTCGTCGGCGCTGGCGCTCGCCGCGCCGGTGAGCCGCTCGAACAGCCCACTCGAGCGGCGCTTGCGCGGACGCGCCGCGGCCTCGGGCTCGCCGCGGCCTTCCGGCGGATCCATCGCGCGCACCAGGTTGGCGAGGTGACGCTCGTCGAGGTGCTCGATACGGATGTCGCGCGAGATCATGACGTCACCTTCTCGGCGTCCTTGGCCGCGTCGGGGCGCGGCTGGCGCGGCACGGGGCCGGTGTTCGAGGGGCGGCTGCGCAGCATGCGCACCTGACGCGCCTCGACGTGCAGCGCCTTGGGGTTGACCGGCGCGCCCGTGATCGCGTCCCAAACCCAACGCCCGGCTAGCTCGATACCGTCGAGCGAGACCTGGCGGCTCGTCTCGCCGCGATTGGCGACGAAGATCGCGCTCTCGGCGTCGCGCCGGTAGTGCGCCACGTCGACGCCCTCCGGCGCGCGAAGCTGAGGCAGCGCGCCGAGCCGCTCGAGCAGCTCTTCGAGCGCCTCGCTCGGATCTTCGTCGTCGATCAGCACGTGCTCGGGGATCGGCGTCTCGAGCGGCTTCATCTGCATGTCGCGCTCGGGCACGCGCGGCAGCAGCACCAGCTGCCCGCCGCCCGCCACGTAGCTCGCCAGCCGCTCGAGCAGCGCCGCATCGCACAGCTCGAAGCTCGGCACGATCAGCACGCGGTAGCAGGCGAGCTCCGACGGCGCGAGGTCGCTGTCCACGCGCCGAAACGCCACGCCGAGCTCGTCGAGCACGTCACAGACCGCGCGCTCGACGCGCGCCACGTCGCGCTGCACGGCGCTCGCGAAGCCGAAGGTGTCGTCGCTGCAGAGCTCCTCGGGGCCGAGGCCGAAAAGGTCGAGCACCATCGGTGGTGTCGGGCCGGTCAGGTGTGTGACGCGCTGCAGGCGCCGCAGCTCGCGCACCTCCATCAGCGCCACGTCGACGTCGCGCTCGAGCGACCACAGCTCCGCCTCGCGCACCGCGGCCACCAGCGACTGCGTCGCCTCGAAGCGCGCGCTGTCGCGACGGCCGCGCTCGTCGATCGGCGCGCCATACCAGCGATCGCGCCCTACCGTCATGTAGAAGCTCAGCGCCCGCACGCCATGCATCAGCGTCGTCAGCGCCGCGGCGAGCTGATCTTCGAGCGACTGCGGCGCCCACCACAACGCGCCGCCCCAGCCGAGCTCGCCGAGCATCGGCAGCCGGCTCGAGCCTGCCACGCGCTCGGCCGCGCGCCGCGCCGCGCCGTAGTCGCGCTTGAGCAGATAGAGATCGACGCTCGCCACGTCGACCACGCGCTCGGCGCAGCAAATGCCCACGCTCTCGCCGTGACCGCCGGCCGGGAAGTTGTGCGTCAGCGGGATGCCATCGAGGCCGCCCTCGCGCAGCGCCGCACCGAGTCGCGCCAGCGCGCCCTGCACGAGGTGCTCTTTGAAGGCGACCCAGTCGAGGTGCGGCACGAGCTGCTCGGCGCCGGCGGCGTCGAAGATGCGCGGCGGATCCGCCGTCTCGACCACCGCGGCGACGGCGCCGTAGCCGGCCGGCAGCCCGTCGGGGTAGCGCGCGACGAGCCAGCGCCGGTAAGCCGCCACCGCGTCGGGGTGGTAGTCCTGATCGTAGGCCGCCGTGCGGAAGAACAGCGACAGCTCGTTGTCGACCTGCGCCGCGACGATCGGCCCATCGGGCCAGCGGCGCGACGAGACGCGCTCGGCCACCGCGCGCAGCCAATGTTCGGCCTGCTCGAAGAAGCGCTCGCTGGCGTAGGACGGCACCGGAAAGAAGCGCGGCGGCGCCGGCATGATCACCGGCTGGCCACTGGCGCCGCGCGCCAGACAGCGACCGTCCTTGATGATGCGCTCGGGGAAGCCGAAATACGTCAGCTCGGCGTTGATGTGCGGGCCCGGCCGAAGGATCACCTTCAGCTGCCGCTCGGCGCAGGCGTCGAGAAACGCGTCGAGCCGCAGGTTGAAGCGCCCGTTGGCCGACTCGAAGTCGTAGTCGCCGGCGGCGCGCTCGTGCACGCCCCACGGCACGTACGTGTCGACCACCTCGAGCCCGAGCTCGCAGATCGCGTCGAGACAGCGCGGCCACACCGCGCTCGGCAGCTGAAAGTAGTGCATGGCGCCGGCGAGCAGCGGCAAGAGCTCGCCGCCCGCGCCGCCGAGGCGCAAGCCCTGGCCGGCGGGGTCGACACAAACGCGAGGTGGGTCGGAGGTCACGGCCGCCGAGCATAGCCCCATCGCCTCGCGTTTGCGTCAACTACTGCTGCTTAGCCCTCCGCGCGTGCGCCGTTGCCCTTGGGCGGCAGCATCTTCTCGATGGTGCGGCCGAGCTTCGTGCCGCCGACCACGTCGCTGAAGATCGTCGCCACGTCCTTGCCCTTGAAGAGGCTGACGAGGTTCATGTTCTCGGCGACCTCGCCGAGCAGGTGCTTGTCGCCGAGCGCGGTCAGCGCCTCGACAAGCGCCGGCTGCACGGCTTGGCGCTCGGCCACCGTCGCCGCCGACTCGGCCTGACGCAGCGCGATCTCGATCGCCGACATCGCCTCGCGGAAGCGCTGCTCCTCGTGGTGTCGCAGCCGCTCGGCGTCCGCCGCTGCCGCCGCCTCCACGCGCCGCATCTCGGCGCGCGCGTCGACGCCGAGCCGCTCGCGCTCGAGCTCAGCGCCGAGCTGCGCGGCCTCGCGCTCGGCGAGAAGCTGCACCGTCTCGCGCTGCGCCTCGCCCTCGTTGCGGATGCCGTCGAGGCGCGCGGCCTGCGCGATGCGCCGCGCGACGTCTTCGAGCGCGGCGCGCCGTTTGCGCGTCTTCTGCTCGAGCTCGAGCCGCTCGACCTCGACCTCGTAGCGATGTTTGGCCGAGCGCAGCTTCTCGCTGGCCTGGTTGTCGCCGATCACCAGCGAGACCGACTCGCGCTGCACCACCTCGAGCAGCTTGGCGATCTCCTTGTCGAGGATCTCGCTCTCGAGCACCTCGACCTCGGTGATGCGCATGCCGTTGTCGTCGAAGAGCCGGCCGGCGCGCGGCGCGTCGTCGGTTTTGACGCCGAGGATGATGTCGCGGATGACGTCGGGCAGCCGCGGCCACAGCTCGGTGAGCGGCATCAGCCGCGCGCGCCCGCGCACCAGCGAGCGCAGGTGATCGCAGAGCACGCCCACATAGTCGTCGTGGTTGAACCAGCGCTCGCGGTGCGCCTGGTCGAACGTCACCGAGTAGCTCACGCGCACGCTGATCTTGACGAAGTCGGCGGTCTCGACGTCGATGATGTCCGACACCGGGTTTCCCACGGTGCGCAGAAAGCACGTCTCGAGCGTGGTGCGCCCTTGTTTGGGCGTGCCGGTGGAGAGCCGCATCGGCACGAGCTTCTCCTCGTACTCGAGAAGCTCGACGCAGGGCCCTTCGATGACGCGCTGGCCGTCGGCCGAGGTGGCGAGCACCGCCGTGTTGTGCGGCACCGCGATCGAGATCGCCCACGGCGTCGTCACCGCCGCCGCGGCCGCCTTGTGTGGCTCGTTGACGGCGATCCAGAGGTTCCACTCGTCGGCCGAGACGCTGCGCGTGATGTGCACCTCCTTGCGCGGGTCGATCAGGTAGCTCTGCTTGCCGCGCACCAGGCGCGCCTCGCCGCTGCTGAGGTCGCGCACGTAGATGCCGCTCTTCTGATCGATGCCGATGGCCTCGACGAAGATGTCGCTGTGGTCGTTGCCGACGTGCGGCCGCCCGCTGAGCGGGTGCAGGATCTCGACCTCGTTGAAGGGGAAGAAGAACGAGTTGACGCCGGTGAGCACCAGCTCGTCGCCGGGCTGCATCACGTCGGCCTCGACCTCGACGCCGCGCGGCAAGAGCCGCTGCACGCGCTCGCGCTCGATGGGCGCGATGAAGCGCAGCCACAGCGCGCGCTGCGGCAGGAGCTCGTAGGCGTTGTAGATGCGGTCATTGCTGCCCGCGGTCATGAACGAGTCGTAGGGGCCGGGAAAGACGCGCGCCGGGCCGCGCTTGATCTGGCGCTTGCCGTCGGCGTCGAGGATCACGCAGAACTCCTTCTCGCCGAGCACGACGGCTTGCCGCACGCGCCCGTCGTGGGCACGTCGCGCGCGCGAGAGCAGCGCGTCGAGCGCTTCGTCGTCGAGATAGTGCTCGTCCTCGTCGTCGTCGTCGTCATCCGCGTCGCCGTCGTCGTCGTCATCGTCGAGGACGCTGAGCAGGCTCTCGTCGGGCACGATGTCGACGCCGGTGGGTGGGATGTAGAACTGCGTATCGAGCCCGCGGATCACGATCAGCTGGCCGCGGGTGAGCTCGATCTCGGGCCGCTCGCTGTCCGACAGCCCGGTGGTGCTGCCGTCGCCCACGTCCTCGGCGGTGGCTGCGGTGATCGTCGCCGACTTGGCGGTGATCTCGTAGTACGGCGCCGCCCGATCGACCTGGCCGTAGACCTTGACCACCAGGTACTGATTGGATGCCAGCGCGTGCGCGTCGCGCACCTCGACGCGCTGGCCGGGCCGCAGATAGAAGCTCGTCGGCCCTGGGATCATGTGGCGCGTGCCGTTGCGCAGCGGGCGCGACTCGTTGCGCCCCGACTTGAAGCGCCCGTTGGGCGTGCCCTCGTCGCGCTCCACCAGCGGGTTGGTCAGCACCGCGTACTGCGCGTCGGACAGCTCGACCATGCGCTGCGGCCGCCCGCTGTGGTCCTCGCGAAAGGCGCCCTCGCCGTCGTCGACGACGACGCGATCGGCGGCGGTGGGCGAGACCATCGTCGGCCCGACATGGAGCACGACCTCGCCCTTGTCGTCGTCTTGTACCCAAAGAAACTGTCGATCGGTGACCGGGATCTTGCGGCTTCCACGCTCGGACATAGGCCCCTCCTCCTGCGTGTCCGCGCCTAGTGCAAAGGCCCCACCAACACTCCCACCCGCTGCAGGCCGATCGCCCCGCCTCAAAGCTGAAGACTCCTCATATTCCGTTTAAAAACAACGGGTTAGTCTGGGGCGAACCCACCCGATCGGGGATTGGTCCCCCAGCCTCTGCGACCAGGTTTCGGGCACTTGCGCGCGAGGCCGCCGTGGCACGAGGCCTGCTCTAGCGAAGGGCGCTGCAGCGAAACAGAGCAACCCGATGTTCCGAAACGAAGCACCAGAACAAGGAAAGCTGACCGATGATGACCTTCACCCGAAAAGCGCTCGGCCTCGCTGCGGCCATCCTCTTTGCAACCGCCTGCGGCGGCGACGTCGACACCGGCCAGCCTGGGCCCAACGATCCCAGTCAACCGAGCCAGCCGTCGCAGCCGAGCCAACCCTCGCAGCCGTCGCAACCCTCGCAGCCGAGCCAGCCGAGCCAGCCGTCGCAGCCCTCGCAGCCCTCGCAGCCGAGCCAGCCCCAGCAGCCGAGCGACCCGCCGCCGCCCGCGCAGCAGTGTCCCAACCTGGTCGGCAACTGGACCGGCGACATCACGGGCATCGCCAACACGTTCCTGCCCAACATCGAGATGGTCGGCACCATCGAGATGACGATCAAAGCCGGCAGCACCCCCAACGACTTCGTCATGACGAAGCTCTCGGTGCAGGCGTGGTCGAAGCTGCTGCCCGGCATCAAGGTGCCGCTCGACGTCACCGGCCAGCACGCGATCCAGTGCGACAAGCTCGCCATCAACTCGCCGATCGTCGTCGAGGGCGTCAACGGCAAGGGCACGGTCAACGGCGCGTGCAACGCCAGCGCCTGCACGGGCAAGTTCTCCGGCGCCACCGACGACGGCACGATGAACGCCAAGGGCGACTTCAAGCTCAAGAAGAAGTGATTCGAAACGTGCGACGGCCCGGGCGCACGCGGCTCGGGCCTAGCCATCAACCCACGACGAACCCATAGCGACCAGGAGCCCCCTGTGACCATTCAGACCGCCGCCGACCTCGATCGCGCCCTGTCCAGCGCGCAGCCCGCCATCAACACGCGTCGCCAGCCGACGCAGGCGCGCGCGGTGGCCGCCATCGAGGCGATCCTCGACGCCACCGCCGAGCTGCTGGTGACCGAAGGCTTCGAGGCGACGACCACCACGCGCGTGGCCCTCGCAGCGCAGATGAGCGTCGGCACGCTCTACCAGTACTTCCCAAACAAGGCCACGCTCGTCACGGCGGTGGCGCAGCGTCACGCCGGCCGCATGCTCGAGGTCGTCTATCGTGCCGGCGCCGAGTCGCTCGGCCGGCCGCTGCGCGAGACCGTGCACGCGCTGTGCGACGCGTTGCTCGCCGCGCACGGCACCGCGCCCGAGCTCAACCGCGTGCTGGTGCAGCACATCCCGCACGTGGGCGTGAGCTACTGGCACGAGCTCGAGGCGGGCGCGCGCGCGCTGGTCAAGGCGCTGCTCGCCGCGAACGCCGCTGCGATCCGCCCCACCGATCTCGACGCCGCCAGCTTCGTGCTCGTCGCGATGGTCGAGGGCGTGGTCTACAGCGCGCTGCTCGAACCACCACAAAGCCTCGCCCTCGAGCGCATCACGCGCGAGCTCGAAGACGCCGTGCTGCGCTACTTGCTGCCCTAGCGGGCACTCGGAGTACCTACAGATGAAAGAGACAAGATTGACGACGGCGCTCGCCGCCGCCGTGCTGGTGACGTTCGCGCTGGCGACAGCGCACGCAGCGCCCGAGGTCGAGGTCAACGGCCGCATCATCGAGCAGTCGCTGACGAAGAGCCGCGTGGGCTACACGATCCTCTCGGTGTGGGGCACGCACTACGAGATGGGCTTCGCCCACGGTGCCCTGCTCGCGCGCGACGTGCTGTTCGCCGTCGAGGAGGCGCGAACCGTCTTCGCCAAGGTCTACGACCGCGGCCGCGAGCGCGTCAAAACGTACGTCTTCGAGCCGCGCGGCATCCTCGACGAGCTGCGCGGCATCGTCGACGGCGTCAAGCACGTGCTGCCCGACGCCGACATCACCGTCACCGACCTCGAGATCATCAACACCATCGCCGACTGGCTTTACCCGCCCGGCTGCAACTCGCACTCGAGCTGGGGCTCGCGCGTCAAAGCGCCCGTGCGCGCGCTGCACAGCCGCCGGCTCGACACGCCGCTGGTGCTCAAGAGCGACGCCGTCAAACACCACGTGCTGATCGCGCGCGCGGCGACCGCCGGCGAGCCCGTGCGCTGGCTCAACGTCGCGTGGCCCGGCTACGTGCTGTCGCTGACCGGCGTCAACGAGCATGGCGTGCTCGCCTCGCTGCACGACCTCGCCACCGACATGCACTCCAAGCCGGGCAACGGTTACCTGGCGCGCATGGTCGCAAACCGCCTGGTGCTCACCGCTGTCGACGGCGTGCCCCTCGCGCGGCAGCTCGACTTCGTCTACCAACTGCTGCGCCGCTACACCATCGCCACCGGCGGCTTCATCAACTGGTACGCCCCCGACGGCTACGGCGGCGTCATCACCTGCCTCGCCGGTCAGCGCTGCTCGAAGAAGCGCGTACCGCAGCCCGAGTTTCACGACGGCGAGGTGCTGATCACCACCAACTTCGAGACCGACGGCAAAAGCGCGCCCGAGTGGGGCGAGTACATCGACGCCTTCTACGCCGAGGGCGGCGCGCACACCATGCAGCAGCACCTCGACGTGCTGCTCGGCGGCAAAGCCTTCTCGCCGCCGACGCACGCCCTGTCGGTGGCCTACCGCGCGCGCGGCGACATGACGCTGCGCTTCGTCGGCACCATCGACAACGACGGCACCATGACCGAGCCCAAGGACTTCGAGTTCAAAGACCTCTTCGAGCCCCAGACGCCCACGCCCGTCGCCGCCGGCGTGCCCAAGACCCCCGCCAGCCAACGAAACCCCGACGGCCTCGTGCCAAGCGACGAGCCCAGCGGCGGCTGCGCCGTCCCCCCAGGCTCGACCAACTCGACTTCGTCGCTGCTGCTGCTCCTCCTCGCCCTCGGGGTCACTCTCCGATCCGCAACCCGCCGAAACTAAAGGGCGCAAATCGCACAATGACAAAACCGCCTCCAGCACAGTCTGCGGCGAAACCGACGTATGACCGGTTTTGTCATTGTGGGCTAGAACGTCTTCGATTCCAGGCGCTTACGACGCATAGAGTGACCCCGAGCAGGAGGAGCGGCGGGGGAGGAGCGAGCGGCTCCTTCCCGATCTGGCAGCCGCCGCTGCTCGGCTGCGTGTTGCTGGCGTGCGCGTCTGTGCTGGTGGTGGCGTCGTGGTCGTGGTTGTTGTCGCGCGCGGGCGTGACGGCGTCGCTGGTTGCGGGCGCCGTGCTGTCGGCACCGAGGTCCGGGGTGCTCGCGTCGCTGCCGCCGCTGCTGTCACCTCCGCCATCGCCGCCGCCTGACGTCGCGCAGCTTCCCGCCACACAGCGCGCGCCCTGCGGGCCGAGCACGATCTCGTAGCGCAGCGCACCGGATGGGATGTCGAGACACAGCGCGGGCAGCGTGCTCGAGCGCGCGCAGATCGTGTCGCCCACGCGCGTGACGCTGCCGCGATCGCCGTTGCCCCACTTATCGCTCGAGCGCGTAACCCAGTCGCTGCTGCCCGACGCCGCGAGCGCGCGCGCGATGGCCCATGGCCCGCCTTTGACGTCGCCGCACGGTGAGGTCGTGCCCGTGCTCTCGCCGTGCCAGCTGATCACGCCAGCCTGCGTGCGCAGCAGCGTCTGCGGACAGCGCAGCGTCAGCCCAGCGACGCGCGCCAGCAGCGCCGACGCCCCGCTCGCGCCGCCACCCTGGATGAACGCACGCAGCTGCGCGCGCCACGCGGCGGTCAGACCAACCTGCTCCGGCGGCACGCTGCGGCTCGCGAGATCGACGCGGCCCTTGGCGTCGAGCTTGTAGCCGAGCGCCTGCAGCGCCACGCGCAGCCCGCTGTAGTAGCCGCCGATGAGGCCGCTCTTGAAGGCGCGCGACGGGTGCTCGAGCGCGACGGCGAGCAGGATCGACTGCAGCCCCGGGCCGCCGGCGCTCGGCGCCGTGCCGCCGTAGCCGTTGACGTAGCAGCGCGAGCCGACGACGCCGATGTTGTAGCCCCAGCCCCAGCTGACGGTCTGGCTGTCGGTGCCGTAGCGCGAGTAGGTCGTCGTGCGCTGCAGCGCCGGCTCCGTCGCCGCCAGCGCGAGATACGTCCAGTAGGCGCCGAGCCACGACGCGGCGTGCGCCGCGAGCGTGGCGTGCCCCTGCGCCTGCGCGCGCCGCAGCGCCGCGATGGCGCCGCCGATGACAAGCGACGTGTACGTGTTGGAGAACGTCTCGCGGTTGAGAAAGTGCGGCGCCCCCGGCTGCAGCTGCAGCTCGAGCCAGCGCGTCAGCCACGCCGGGTCGTTGTCCACGTGGTACTTGGCCACGCGGCAGGCCACGGCGTGATTCTCCGAGCCGCCGCTCTTGAACCACACGGCGGGATCGTTGTTGCCGAGGTCGCTGATGAGGCTCGGGTCGGGCGTCGCGCCCGCGAGGCTCTGCGAGAGCGCCTCGAAGCAGCAGTCGAAGCCCGGCTTGCAGCTGCTGGTCGCCGCGCGCGCGACGCGCCCGAGCGTAGGCGTAGGCGTCTCGCCGCAGGCCAGCAGCGACAGGCACAGGGCGATGAGCAACGTCCGCACAGCTGCACGATAAAAAAACTTACCTAGATAGCAAACTCGTTTCCCGCTCAGGACAACTGACCCGGTCTGGCGACCGCCCCCCCAGCGAGCCCCTGCTAGATCCCCGCATTCGCACGATCGCGAGCGGCACGACCCTTGCGATGTCACACGACCATGCAAACGACGCGGATCCTCGGTACGGTGGTGGCATTGGTCTATCTGAGCGCTGGCTGCGGCGTCGGCGCCGTCGACACGGGCGATCCCGTCGGCCAGCCGCCGGGCTCGGGCCCGGGGACTTCGAGCCCCAACCAACCGCCCTCCACGTCGCCGCCATCATCGACGCCGAGCAACCCCAACGCGCCAACCAGCGCCTGTTCCGCCGGCGCCACGCGCGCCTGCTCTGCCGGCGGCACCGACGGCGTCGGCATCTGCAAGGCCGGCATGCAGCGCTGCGAGACGAGCGGCAGCGCCGAGTTCGGCAGCTGGGGTCCCTGCGAAGGCGCCGTCGGTCCGGCCAAAGAGATCTGCGACGACGGCATCGACCAAGACTGCGACGGCAAGGACGAGCCCTGCGCCTCGCAGCCGCCGCCGCCGCCGCCGCCGCCGCCCACCGACGTGCAGAAACCGCAAGGGCTCGGCCCCGGCGGCTTCGCGCTGCCCAACTACACCGCCTGCGCCGCACTGCCGGCCGCCGGCAAACGCGGCTACGGGACCTGCCCGGCGGGCAACGTCGTCGTCATCATCAACGACGGCAAGGCCGCCGAGATGACGTGCTGTCCGCTCGGCGGCACCAACGTGCTGTCGACCAACCCGGCCGAGATCAACGTGATGCGCATCGGCTTCTGCAACGCCGACGAGATCGGCACCGGCATGCTCAGCGTCGCCGGTCCGATGATCTACTGCACCAAGTTCAACACCAAGTACCTGCAGCGCACGGCGCCGGTCACGGCGGTCTACACCAAAGGCAACGCGCCCGGCATCCTCGGCGTCATCGCCAAGTCCTACAACGTCAACGACACCTGCATCTGTCCCGAAGGCTCGATGATCATCGGCGGGCACACGCCGTCGGACAACAAGTGCCTCGATCAGTGCGTCAAGCTGGTGCTCAAGTAAGAGGCTCCAGCTCGCCGCGCGCTAGCAGCCGGGCGGCTTGTCGAAGGCGCAGATCTCGAACATCGGCGAGCGCAGCCGCACCGACACGCCGCTGAAGTCGAGCGAGACCTCCACCGCGCGCAGCTCCACCGCGCTGCCGCTCTCGGCCGCCGCGGCGACCCAACCCGACAGCGCGTTGTCACAGATCACCTGCCCGCTGCTCGACGCGCGACACAGCTCGGCCGACACCGTCGCACCGCCCACCGTCATACGCTGCTGTTGGCTGCCCAGCGTCTCGACGTGCGCGAGCGGCTGCGTGTCATCGAAGCGCACGCGCAGATACGGCGCCACCGGCGCGCCGCCGCACGCGCCGCCGGCTTGCGCCGAGACGGTGACCTCGTTGACCGCCAGCCCTTGGTGACAGACACGGCGCCAAGCCCAGTGACCGAGCTCGGGCAGGATCGGGCGGCCGTCGAGCGAAGCGCCGCTGTCCGTGGCGCCGTCGGGCGCGATACCCGTATCCGATGCGGGGGGACCATCGTCGCCGTCGCCGCAGGCGGCGAGGGCGAAGGCGAAAGCGAAGAGCAGCGCGACGAGGGCAAACAGCGTGCGTTTGGCCATGATGGTACCTCCCAGCACACGCGTGTGACCCGCGCACGGCGCCAGCCACGCCGATCGATGGAGCAACTGCCGTGCCGCGAGACAGAGCATCGCGGTTCTGCGCGCTTAGCGGCGCGCGCCCTCGAAACGCGGGCGGCCTACATGACAGCTGCGTCAGGCCGCGATCCAAACTGTGTCAATCCCCTCGCTGCGCTGAATATCGTTTAGAATCACCCGCAGCCGCTGAGCGCAGGAGGGGCCATGTCCGAGCAGCCCGTCGTCGGGATCGACCTCGGCACGTCCAACACGGTCATCGCCGTGGTCGCCGATAACAAAGCGACCGTAATTCCCGATCGCGACGGACGCCGCATTCACCCGTCGGTGGTCTCGTTTCACCCTAACGGCACGGTGCTGGTGGGCCAGGAAGCCAAGCGCCGCCGCATCATCGACCCCAAGAACACCGTCTACTCGGCCAAGCGCCTCATCGGCCGCAGCTTCCGCGCCGAGCCGGTGCAAGAGTCGACCAAGCGGCTGCCCTACGACGTCGTCGAGGGCGAAAACCAACAGCCCGTCATCGTCGCGCGCGGCAACGAGTACACCATCCCCGAGATCTCGGCCTTCATCCTGCGCCACGTGCGCGCGCTCGCCGAGGACTACACCGGTCAGAAGATCGAGAGCGCCGTCATCACCGTGCCGGCCAACTTCGACGACGGCCAGCGCGAGGCGACACGCGCCGCTGGCCGCATCGCCGGCCTCAACGTGCTGCGCATCCTCAACGAGCCCACCGCCGCCGCGCTCGCCTACGGCTACGGCCGCGGCATCACCAGCCGCGTCGTGATCTACGACTTCGGCGGCGGCACGTTCGACATCACCTGCCTGCAGCTCAACGACCGCGTCTTCGAGGTGCTCTCCACCGCCGGCGACACGTTCCTCGGCGGCGACGACATCGACGAGCGCATCACCGACTACATGGTCGACATCTTCCTGCGCCAGACGCGCGTCGACCTGCGCTACAACATCGGCGGCATGGCGCGCCTGCGCTCGGTGGCCGAGCAGATCAAGTGTCAGCTCAGCTCGCGCCCCAAGGCCGTCGTGCAGGTGCAAGAGATCGCCTACGGCGAAGGCGGACAGTCGCTCGACCTCGGGTTCACGTTGACCGTCGAGGCGCTCAACGCGATGGCGCGCGATCTCGTACAGCGTTCGTTTCTGATCTGCGACGAGGCGATGAAGCTCGGCAACGTCACCGCCACGCAGATCGACGACGTGGTGCTCGTCGGCGGCTCGACCAAGATGCCGATGGTGCGCGAGGGCGTGAAGGGCTACTTCGGCATCGAAGCGCGCACCGACATCAACCCCGACGAGGTCGTCGCCGTCGGCGCCGCGATCCAGGCCGCCGCGCTCGCGCGAAGCGGCGTCTCGGCCTCGGCGCCCGGCTCGGTGCTGCTCGACGTCACGCCGCGCGCGCTCGGCATGGCCGTCGTCGGCGGCTACGCCGACACGATCATCGATCGCAACCAGCAGATCCCCGTCGAGCAGAGCCGCGTCTTCACCACCAGCCAGGACAACCAGCAGGTGGTGCGCATCCAGGTCTGCCAGGGCGAGTCGCGCACGTTCGCCGAGAACCAGGCGCTCGGCGAGCTGCTGCTCGAAGGCCTGCGCCCGGCCGCGCGCGGCGAGGTGCAGATCGAGGTGCGCTTCGAGATCGACACCAACGGCATCCTGCAGGTCAGCGCCGTCGACCTCGAGACGGGGCGCGCGCAGAACGCGCGCGTGCAGGTCATCGGCACCTCGAGCGAGGAAGCCATCAGCCAGATGGCCGCGCGCCAGGACCAGATGCCTGCGCCGGTAGACCACGTCCCGGACGAGGAGGTCACCGGCGTGCACACGGGATAGACAGGCAGACCAGGCAGACAGGCAGACAGCTAGCACTCGATGGACCAGTCTCAGCTCAAGGCGCGCATCGCGCAGATCCACCGCGACCTCGATCAGTACACGTACTTCGAGCTGCTCAAGGTGGCGCCGCAGTCGTCGCCCGACGAGATCCGCGGCGCCTTTCACCGCATGGCGCTCTCGATGCACCCCGACCGCTACGCGACCAACCCCGATCCCGAGCTGCGGCGCATGTTCTACGACGTCTACAAGCGCGTCTGCGAGGGCTACCGCGTGCTGATGGATCACGAGCAGCGCGCCGAGTACCTCGAGGCGCTTTCGCGCGGCGAGCGCCGGCTGGTCAACAAGGACCGCAAGCGCGAGGGCCCCAAGCGCGTCGAGCAGGCGATCCAGAACCCGCAGGCCAAGAAGTTCTTCACCCTCGCGCTCGCCGCCGAGCGACGCGGCGACATCAAGACGGCGCAGCTCAACTACAAGTTCGCGCTCGATCTCGAGCCCGACCATCCGACGATCCTCGAGCGCAAGGAGGCCGTCGATGCCAAGGGGTAGTGATACGATGAGCGCGCAGGAGACCGCATAGATGGGAAGCGACAAGCGGGCCTTTCCGAGATACGAGCTGACGGCCTACGTGGAGTACACCTCCAAAGGCGAAAAGCGCACCCACAAGGTGCAGAACATCAGCCTCGGCGGGCTGTGCATCCACACGGCCTTCTTTCAGCGGCCGGGCACCGAGGTCGATCTGGTCGTCAACTTCCCCGAGCTCGGCGACGCGCGCGTCGAGGCGCGCGGCGAGGTGGTGTGGCTCAACGAGGCGCTCGAAGACATGGGTGTGCGCTTCGTCGAGCTCGACCAACCGGCGCGCGAGGTGCTGTCGCGCTACATCGAACAAGCCGCGGCGGCCCATCCGTCGAGCTGAGATGCCGCTGGTCTCCGGCGCTCGCGCGCGCTGCGGCGCGCCTGCTCTCGTCCTCGCGCTCGCGCTCGCCGGCGGCGGCTGCGCCGGCGGTGAAGCTGCCGTGCCGCGCGCGCCCACCGGGCTCTCGGCGGTGGCGGGCAATCGCGCCGTCACGCTGACCTTCGACAGCGATCCAGCGCTCAAATACGCCGTCTACTTCGCCAAGTCGCCGGACGTCACCAAAGACGACTCGCGGCTGCTCGCCGAGTCGCCCTTCCGGCACCGTGATCTCGAAAACGGCACGCGCCTGTACTACCGCGTGGCGGCCTTCAACAACGTCGGCGAGTCGGAGCTTTCGGCGGAGGTCG
>JAGQIK010000116.1 GCA_020431405.1 Myxococcales bacterium | reverse complement strand
ACAGCAGCGCCACGCGCGCGGGCGTCACGCGGCGCCGCCCAGCGTGCCCATCGCGGCGCTCGCCCTGGCGCAGCGACGCGCGCGCCTCGTCGATGGCGCGCACGAACGCCTGCATGCCCTCGAAGCGCTCGTCGCGGTCCTTGGCCAAAGCGCGCGCACACAGCCCGTCGATCGCCGCTGCACCCGCGAGCTCGGGCGCGCGCTCGGATGCGAGCGGCGTGGGCGCGAGCCGATGCGCCTCCATCAGCGCCGCCACCGAGTCTGCCGAAAAGGGCCGCTCGCCCGTGACCAGCTCGAAGAGGATCACGCCCAGCGCGTAGACGTCGACCCGCGCGTCGAGGTCCGCGTCGCCGCGCGCCTGCTCGGGCGCCATGTACTCGGCGGTGCCCATCACCTGACCCTCGAACGTCATGCCGTCGACCTCGAGGTGATCGGCGAGGATCTTGGCGATGCCGAAGTCGATGACCTTCAGCCGCCGCGAGCCCGTGACGAAGACGTTGGACGGCTTGAGATCGCGGTGCAGGATCTGCTCGCGGTGCGCCGCGCCCACCGCCTCGGCGATGTCGCGCACGATCTCGAGCGCCTCGAGCGGCGGCAGCGTGCCGCGACGCTCGCACAGCTCGGACAGCTCGGCGCCCTCGAGCAGCTCCATGACCATGAAGTTGGTGTCGTCGTCCTGACCGAAGTCGGTGACGTTGATGATGCCGGGGTGGCCGATCTGGCTGGCGGCGATCGCCTCGCGATGAAAGCGCCCGATCTGGTGGCGCGTGGCGGCGCTGCGGTTGAGCACCTTGACCGCCACCGGCTTGGTCAGCCGCGTGTCTTCGGCCTCGTAGACCGTGCCGAAGCCGCCCACACCGATGGGGCGGCGGATCACGTAGCGGTCGGCGAGGCGATGGCCGGTGGGCAGCCCGACCTGCTCGCCGGGCGCGACGCCGACGCGATCGTCGACGCGGCGCGCGGGGCGGTCGTCCGTCGCCTCGCGCGCGTCGCCGGTCAGCGTGACCGTCGGCGCGGTCTTCGGTCGCAGGTCCGCCACGGGCGTCATTATCCCACGCGTCGCCGCGTAGATCAGTCGAAACGCAGGCTCGCGCAGGCGATGCGCAGCTCGCCGCTGTCCTTGCGCCGCTCGATGATCGCCGCCGGATCTCTGAAGCCATGCCGCGACAGGTGCTTGCGCAGGCGAAAGACCTGCAGGTTGAGCGCCTCGCGCTCGCAGCGCAGCATCTTGCAGAGCGACGTGTAGTGCACCCAGCCGCACTCTTCTTCGGCGATGCCGTCGCTCGCCGCCGACGCGCGCTCGCGCGCCAGCGTCAGCAGCATGTAGTTGTGCGCGCGCGCGCCGAGGTCGATGCGGCGCCCGTCGACGATCGCCGACAGCTGCACGTGTTCTTCGTCTTGCGAGACATCGAAGTGCATCGTCGTCTCGGCCACGCGCGGCAGCGTCTTGCCGGAGAGCGCCGCCGTGCGCGCGCGCGTGCTCGGCAGGTGAAAGCGAAAGCGCTGCCCGTCGACCTCGACCACGCTGCCGTGCGAGAGATGCGTGACGTCGCTGTCGTCGTCGCCCTCGAGCACCCAGCCGTCGTCGCGGCAGTAGACGGTGGCCGAAGGATGCTCGGCGGAGGGCAGCGCCAGAAGCTCGTCCTCGACGACGAGCGGCACGCCCGACGGCAGCGGCAGCATGCACACCTGCGGCGGCGCCTCGGCGAAGAACAGCCACGAGTGGCGCTTCGACGCGAACATCACGCGCGAGCCGCTCTGTAGGCGCACCCGCTGGCCAGCTTCCAGCCGCTCGCCATCGACCCAGGTGCCGTTGCGGCTGGCGAGGTCTTTGACGAACCACGCGCCGGCGTCGTCATCCCACACGATCGCCGCGTGCTGGCCCGAGACCGCCTCGTCGTCGATGCGCAATGCCGCGCGCGACGACCGTCCGACCAAGTGGTCCCCGTCGAGCACGACCACCGCCCCGCTGCGTTCACACCGTAGTTGCGACATGTCGATCGATAGGCTGCACAGATGATAAACGACAGCCCGCGACCGTGCACGATCGCGGGCCGGGCAGCCTCGAAAGGGGAAGCGATGCGCTAGCGGCGGCGGCGGCGGCGGCGGCGCACGGCGCCGAGCAGCGCCAGGCCGAGCAGCACCAGCGCGGCCGGCGCAGTGCCCGCGGGCGAGGCGCCCACCGAGCAGCTCGCCGCACCCTGCGTCGACATGCCATCGGCGCCGGGGGCCTGGCCCTGCTGCTGGCCCTGCGACGAGCCCTCGACGGCGCAGACGTACACGCCGGCGTTGGCCGCGTAGCAGCCCGAGCCCGCCGGACAGGCGTTGGCGCCCGGCACGCAGGTCTGGCTGCAGTACTGCAGGCCGAGGGTCACGTCGTTGGCGCACATGCCCGACGAGCAGTCGCCGGGCTGACCGCAGGACTGACCGTACTGCAGGTTGCCCGCCGGCACCGTGCCGCCGGGCGCTGTCGGCGAGCCGGGCAGGCTCGAGCCGGGATCGTTGCCCGCCGCCACGGTGACCGTCGCCTGCGCGTCGGTGCTGTTGCCCGAGGTGTCGATGGCGCGCAGCGTCAGCAGGTGCTTGCCGGGCTGCAGCGTGAGCGGGAACTCCCACGGGCCGGCGCTGGTGCTCGAAGCGAGCGTGCCGTCGACGTAGAGCTCGACGATCTTGAGGCCGACGTTGTCGCTGATGTTGGCCGTGACGCGCACCTGCGAGGGCACGCTGCTGCCGGTGAGCGGCGAGGTGATGTAGACCACCGGCGCGGCTTGGTCGGGCTGCGGCGTGGTCGACGGCGGAGGCGTCGTGCTGCCGCCGCCGCTGGTGGCGGGCTTGCCGCAGACGTACATGTTGGCGACGCTGGTCGCGTGGCAGCCCGCCTCGGCCGGGCAGATGCTCGACGTCGGCGTGCACTGCGCCGTGCAGAAGGCGGCGCCGTCGGGGCCGCGCACGCAGGGGCCGCTGGTGCAGTCGCTGGCCTGCTGGCAGACCGCGCCATAGTTGCCCGTGGGGCCGGGGTTGCCGGGACTTCCGGGCGCGGGCGTCTGCGGCGTCGAGGGCGTGGACGGCGGAGGCGTCGAAGGCGTCTGCGGATTGTTGGGGTCGCTCGGATACGGATTGTTGGGGTCGCTCGGATACGGGTTGTTGGGGTCGCTCGGGTAGCCCGGATAGCCCGGGTACGTGCCGCCGCCGCCACCGCAGCCGCAGCTCGACGACTGGCGCACTGGCAGCACGCCATCGGAGCCCTGACCGAGCAGATCGATGGCCTTGCCGCCGACCTCGCCCAGGCCGCAGCCCGACAGCACCAGCGCAGCGCCGGCCAGCCCGAGGATCCAAGCGCTCCAACGAATATTGCCCTGCTGACGCGTCATGCCCCTGCATTGAGCAAGGGCCGGACCACAGCTTTCCGCTAACAATTCCAGCAGGTTTACTTCGGAATTACTGGAGAGCCGTCTCCCACCCTGTGGTGGGGATCCCCCAGGAAACGACGGGCCTCGCGCGGCGCTGCCCGCTAGACTGTGGCTATGGTCGTGCTGATCAACGCCCTTCGCACCACCGCCGCACGCCTGTCGCGCGGCGCACGCTACCAATGGACGCACATGGGTGCCTGCAACTGCGGGCACCTCGCCCAGACGGTGACCAAGCGCTCGCGCGCCGAGATCCACGAGGCGGCGCTCGAGAAGGCTGGCGACTGGGGCGAGCAGGTGATCGACCACTGCCCGCAGAGCGGTTATCCCATCGACCACATCATCACCGCCTTGCTCGCGCTGGGCCTCACGCGCGCCGACCTCGCCGCCCTCGAGCGCCTCGCCGACCCCGCGATCCGCCGTCGTATCGATCTCGCCGCGCTCGGCCTCGACAGCCTCGAGCAGCTCTCGCACCGGCGCCGCGAGCACGTGGTGGCCTATATGAACGCCTGGGCCGATCTGCTCGAGTCGCGCGCCGTGCAGACATATCGCAGCGCCGACGCTGCCTAAGCTACCATCGGCGGCATGACGACCGCCCCCACCGCCGCCCTCGACGAGCTCGCCAAGACCGCCGGCGTCCCCGTAGCGCAGCTCGAAACCGTGCACACGCTGCTCGCCAGCGATGGCTCGTTTCATCCCGAGCGCCTGATGCAGGAGCTGCGCTGGTTCTACGCGCAGATCGGCCTCGAAGCGCACTACTTCGAGACCACGCCGCCCGAGCTCATCGCGCGCCACGTGCTGGCGCTCTATGGCGCCAAGATCATCGGCAAGACGTCCGGCGCGCAGGTCGACATCCACCTGCAGTCCGAGACCGACGAGATGGCGATCTACGCCTGTCGCGAAGACATCGAGGTCGCCAGCGCCGTCGAGCGGCGCATCGAGCGCAAGTTCCCGCGCCACCGGCTGCAGTCCTACCGCACGGTGGGCGACGCCAGCGCCAAGGACGTCAACACGCAGCTGCGCCTCTACTACCTCACGCCGCCTGACTATCCCGAAGGCGAGGTCGACACCGAGGAGACGGACTGGAAGAAGGTCGCGCCCAGGTCGCTCGACGCGCTGCTCGGCGACGAGACGCGCGCGCGCTACGCCACCGTCAACGAGCACGCCGTACGCGGGCTCGGTCCGATGATCGAGTACTACCACCGCCCCGAAAAGGACGCCTGGCAGTTCATCGTCGCCATGCGCCGCGGCTCGACGCACAGCTACTTCTCGGCGATCTCGGACGTGGTCAACTACTGGGGCGTACACACGCGTCGCAAGTACGTCGAGCAGCTCAAAAACGACATCATCATCTACAGCTTCTACATCGACGGCTCGACACCCGAGCAGACCGTCGTGCAGATCCGCGAAGACCTGTCGATGATCTACGTGCTGCCCAACACCGGCCTCACGCCGCTGTTTCGCGCGCGCCAGCTCGGCGCGCAGGAGGTGGTCTACGCCTACGCCGGCTGGAAGTTCGCGCACCACTTCCTGTCGCGCGGCGGCGCCACCTACGAGCAGCTCGCGCCAGCCTTCGCCAAAGACCCGGTGCGCCTCGGCCTGCTGCAGCAGCTCAAGCATCGGCTCAGCAAGGACACCTTCACCGAGGACCGCATCTACGACGCCATCGTGCGCCACCCCGAGCTGGTCAAGTCGCTCTACGCGGACTTTCGCCGCTATCACTTCGTCAGCGAGGACCACGACCCCGCGCCCTACGATCCAACGCACGGCGCCGAGCTCGAGTCGCAGATCGCCAAGACCGTGCGCAGCGAGCTCGACGCGCAGATCTTCGGCGCGCTGCTCGCGTTCAACCGCCACACGCTCAAGACCAACTTCTACCGCGATCGCAAGATGGCGATCTGCTTTCGCCTCGACCCGGCGTTCATCGACACCAAGGAGTATCCGGAGCGGCCCTACGCGATCTTCTTTCTCGCCGGCTCCGAGTTTCGCGGCTTCCACGTGCGCTTCCGCGACGTCGCGCGCGGCGGCATCCGCATCGTGCGCTCGCGCAACCAGCAGGCCTACAGCAAGAACATCGATCGCCTCTTCGACGAGTGCTACCAGCTGGCGCTGACGCAGCAGCGCAAGAACAAGGACATCCCCGAGGGCGGCTCCAAGGGCACGATCCTGCTCTCGCGCGAGCACCAGGACAAAGACCAGATCGCGTTCAAGAAGTACGTCGACGCGCTGCTCGATCTGTTGATGCCCAACTCCGAGGTCGTCGATCACTACGACCGCGAGGAGATCCTCTATCTCGGCCCCGACGAGGGCACCGCCGAGCTAGTCGACTGGGCCTCCAAGCACGCGCGCGCGCGCGGCTACCGCTTCTGGAAGGCCTTCACCACCGGCAAGGGCGTCGAGATGGGCGGCATCCCGCACGACCTGTACGGCATGACCACCCACTCGGTGCACGCCTACGTGCTCGGCACGCTCGAGCGTCTCGGCCTCGACGAGGCCAAGCTCACCAAGTTCCAGACCGGCGGCCCCGACGGCGACCTCGGCTCCAACGAGATCATGGTCTCCAAGGACAAGACCATCGCCATCGTCGACGGCAGTGGCGTGCTCTACGATCCGGCCGGCATCGATCGCGAGGAGCTCTTGCGCCTCGCCAAGGCGCGCCAGATGGTCGAGCACTTCGCGCGCGACAGGCTCGGCGCCGAAGGCTTCTTCGTGCACATCGACG
>JAGQIK010000115.1 GCA_020431405.1 Myxococcales bacterium | reverse complement strand
GCGCTACCACGCGCACATCCTTCGCACGCCCACGCAGGTACGAAACGCGCTGCGCTACGTGCTCAACAACCGGCGCAGGCACCAAGGCCAACGCCAAGCTCACCCCGGCTGGGTTGATCCACTGTCCACCGCCTGCTGGTTCGACGGTTACCGCGACCGCGAGCCCAACGAGTCCAACCCTTGGCCCGCAGCACGCACCTTCCTGCTCACCACCGGCTGGCGCCGCGGCCGAGGCGGCCGCTTCGGCGTCAACGACATCCCCGGCAAACGCCGCTAGCCCTCACGCAGTCCCCCACGCCCCACGCCTGCAACTCGGCCCGCAGTCCAAGACGACAGTCCATCAGCGCCGAGCCCCCCAACGCTCTCGCACGCACAACGCCCCGAGGCGTCTCGCCACGGCCCGCGAAAGGCACGCCTGCAGCACCTCCCACGCCCGCCAACCACGCCAAACGCCCGCAGGCCGCCAGCCTCCCCATCCCGTTTCAGCCCAGCCGTGCCCGAACGCGCCCTCGCCACCAACGCAGGAGGCGTCCTCCCGCGCTCGCCCCGCTCCCTCCCTCCCTACCTCCCGTAGGGCTCGAAGCGCTGCTTGCTGCTGCGCTTGCGATTCAGCTCGCGCAGCTCGGCCTTGGTGTACCCCAGCCGGCTCGCGGCTGGCAGGTTGCGGCGGATGAAGCGTTCGATCGCCGCGCGGGCGCGGGTGGCGGCTTTGGCGCGCGCGTTGTGGGTGCCTTCCAGGCACTCGTCCCAGAGCTGGAAGTAGAGTCGGCGCAGGGTGACGAGGGCGCTGGGGTGTTTCTTGGCCTTGGCGGCCCGCAGCAAGCGGGCGAGCTTGTGCGGCAGCTCGCCGAGCGCGGTGCGCAGCATCTTGGCGTTGAAGCGGCGCCGCATGCGCACGCGCAGGGCGGCGGTAGCTCGGGCGAAGCGGCGCTTTTCGTAGCCGTAGGGATCGTTGCCGAGGGCGCGCAGGACGGCGTCGGTGACGTCGAAGGTGGCGCCGGTGCCGTGCCAGCGGAAGTTTGGCTTGTCGTCGAAGCGCAGGCTGCCGTCGGGGGTGATCACCGCGGTGAAGGCGGTGTCGCGAAAGACGAGGTTGCCCTTTTCGCGGCGCAGGCGCCGCACGTAGTGCGAGAGCTTGGCGATGTCGTCGGGGTCGCGCCGATAGAGCGGCGGCCCGCTGGGGGCGTTGGTGCGAGGCGTCTGCCCTGCTGCTGACGGGTCGAGGTGCACACGGGGCGGCGCGAGCGCGTCGAGGCCGCGGCGCATGGAGAGCGACAGCGGCGAACGCGTCTTGCTCGTAGGCGTTGCCGGCCGGCGTCGCGTTGCTCGGCGGGCCCGCGGTCGCGTCGGTCCCGTCGGGCGTCGCGTCGGCTGGCGGGGCGAACGTCGGACCCGCTCGCGCCCTCGACGCTGCGGCCGCGTGGCGAGCTCGATATCGATCACCAGATCGGGGTCGTCGGTGACATGCACGCGCCCGCGCGCAGCGGCGATCAGCAGGGCCGTCGCCACCACGTGCAGCATTGCCGATGCCACCCCCCAGCGCACGACACGCCTTTTGACCGCTAGATCCGCGCGCGGGTTGCCAGAGACTTCGCGCCAGGCGCCATCGTCCAATTGTACGGCGTGCGCGCCCTATTCTCTCCGTGCCCGCTAGAGCTCGATGCGCTCGCCACGCGCCGGCACGTGCGCCTCGCGGCCGCGTGCGGCGAGGTGCTCGGCGAACGCTTCGCTCTGGTCAGGATCGCCGTGTACGAGGAAGAAGCGCCGCACCTGCTCGCCGCAGCCTTCGGCCCACCACAAGAGCTCGTCACGATCGGCGTGAGCCGAAAAGGCGTCGAGCACGGTGACGTGGCAGCGGCGCTCGCGCATCACGCCGAGCACGCGCACCTCTTTGCGGCGCTCGACGAAGCGCCGGCCGAGCGTGTGCTGCGCCTGGTAGCCGACGATGACCACGGTGCTGTTGGGATCGCCCACGGCGCGGCGCAGGTGGTGGACGACGCGACCGAACTCGCACATGCCCGAGGCGGCGATGATAACCGCCGGCTCGGTGGAGTTGGTCAGCGCCTTGCTCTCCTCCACCGACTCGACCATCTTCAGCCCGTCGAAGCCGAAGGGATCGCCGCTCTCGGCCTCGAACTGCAGCGTCTCGGCGTCGTAGCACTCGGGGTGACGGCGAAAGACCTCGGTGAGGTTGATCGCCAGCGGCGAGTCGACGTAGACGGGGATCGGCTCGACGCGACCCGAGCGCACCAGCTGGTTGAGCGCGAAGACGATCTCCTGCGTGCGCTCGAGCGCGAAGCTGGGAATGATCACCTTGCCGCCGCGCTCGCGCGTGAAGTCGACCGCCTTGGCCAGCTGCTCGTGGATCTCGCGCGCCGGGGCGTGCAGACGGTCGCCGTAGGTGCTCTCCATCACCACGTAGTCGGCGCCGCTGGGGATCACCGGGTCGCGCAAGATCGGCAGCCCGCGCCGACCGATGTCGCCCGAGAACACCACGCGCAGCGGCTCCGCCCGCTTGCCGCGATCGATGTCGAGGATTACCGACGACGAACCGAGCACGTGACCGGCGTCGATGAAGCGCGCCGTCACGCCCGTGATCGGCTGGAACGGCGCGTCGTAGGTGTGCGGTGCCAGCCGCTCGAGCGCGCGCTCGGCGTCGCGCTCGTTGTAGAGCGGCTCGATCTCGTGCCAGTCGCGGTCGTGCTGATGTTTGCGGTTGAGATACTCCGCGTCATGCACCTGGATGCGCGCAGCGTCGCGCAGCATGTAGGTCGTCACGTCGGCCGTCGCGCCAGTGCAGTGGATCGGCCCGCTGAAGCCGCGCTTGACCACCGTCGGCAAGTTGCCGCAGTGGTCGATGTGCGCGTGGGTCAGGATCGCCGCGTCGGCCTCCGTGGCCGCGCGCGGCACGTCGTGGTTGCGCCGCTGCGCTTCGTCTCGGTGCCCCTGGTAGAGCCCGGAGTCGACGAGCAGTCGCTGCTGGCCAACCTGCAGCAGGTGCATCGATCCGGTGACGGTGCGGGCGGCGCCGAGGAAGGTGATCGAGACTGGGGTCGTCATGGCGCGAGACTACCCCATGCTCGGGTGTTCGCGGTATTGCCCCCCCTGCGGGTATGCTCGCGCTTGCCGCATGCCCTCGCTTAGCGACCAAGAACGCGCGCTGCTGCAGGCCGTCGCCGACGCCCCCGAGGGCGAGCGCGACGCGGCGCAGGTCTACGCTGACTGGCTCAGCCAACAGGGTGATCGGCGCGGCGTGTTGATCGCGATGCAGCTTCGCATCGGCGACGAGCTGCAACGCCGTCCGACCCTCGACACGTTCCGACAGCAGCAGTCCGCCGCGCGCATGCTCGCCGAAAACGCCTGCGAGGCGCTGGCCGACGACGCCGACATCGTCGGCCTCGACGCGCCGCTCGAGCCGCCTACATCGTCGCCGTGGCTCGACGAGCTGCCCGCGCGCAGCGCCAGCTTCGTCGACGGCTTCACGCGCTATCCGCTGATCGTCGAGCGTGACGAGCTCGAGCGCACAGGCGACGCGCTGCTGCGCTACTCGCCCAAGCTCGTCGTGGTCGACTCCGACGCAGCGCCCCGGCTAGCGCTCGAAGGCGGACCGCTCTACGACGCGCGCTCGCTGACGCCCGATGGCAGCTCGCGCGCGCTATGGCTGCGCCGCATCCGCGACGACTGGGAGTGGACCGAGGAGCTCAGCGCGCGCGCGCTGATCAATCGCGCGCTGCTCGAAGAGCTCGCCATCCACCAGGCGCACGACCTCGCCGGCGTCGGCTTCGTGCCGCCGCTCGCGCCAGCCGCCCGCGCCAGCGAGCTCGCGCTGCTCTATCAGCCCAGCTCCGTCGTCGACCTCGCGGCGTGGCTCTCCCACAGCGGCCCCACCACGCAGCAGCGCGTCAGCGTCGCGGCCGATGTCGCTTTCGCCAACGCGGCGCTCGAAACGATCGACCTCGAGCCGGGCACACACGCCGAACAGATCCTCGTCGACACGGCGAGCGGCGACGCGCGCCTGCTCGGCCTCGCACGCGGCGAGTTTCCCCCGCGCAGCAGCGCCGAGATGATTGCCGAGCTGCTCGAACAAACCATCGACGCACCGCTCGCGCCCGAGCTGCGGGCGGTCGTCGAAGCTGCGCAGGCTGGCGCGCCGTGCAGCGAGCTGCACCGGGCGCTACGCGCGTATCTCGATCGCTAGAGGCCGAGCGCGCCGCGCGTCGCCGCGCCGCCCGCCAGCGGCTCGCCGAGCGCGATCACGCGCATGGCGCTTCTGAACGCGGCGAACGTGCCCTTCCAGCCGGCGCGCTCCGAGCTGCCGGCGGAGATGCTCAAACGCGAGCCGAAGCGAGAGAGCACCAGCCGCGCGCCCTCGTGCCGGTACACGAAGCGCGCGCCGCGCCGCGCGAGCTTGGCGCCAAAGAGCGTCATCGCGCGCGCGATCAGCTGCTGGGCTTGGGGGTGCGTGCTGAGGTTCGCGGCGCGCGACAGCTCGATGGATCCGACGTGACTCGGATCGCTGCTCTTCCAGCGAAAGATCGCCTTGTGAAAGTCCGTGCTGGCGACCAGCACGCGCACGGCGTTGAGCACCGGCGGGGTCTGCGCCTTCTGCCCCAGCGTCGCCATGTCGACGTCCAGCGGCAGCGCCAGCACCTGGTCGAGTCGCAGCTGCCGCGCCGGACCATGCTCGGCGCGCTGGTCCTCGCGCTTCTCGGCGGTGCGCACGATCCAATAGAAGCCCCCGGCGATGCCGCCGGCCGAGACCAGCAGCACCACCGCGATGATCAAACCGATGGGGGGCCCTTTTTTTCGGCCTCGCTTGGCCATGTCGTGTCGCGATGCCTAAGGCTTGCTGCCTAAGGCTTGCAGATGCCCGCGAGCACGTCGCAGGTCAGGCCCGTGGGGCAGACGGCGAAGAGGCTTTGACAGTCGAAGCCGCAGGCGTCCTGTCCGCCGACGTTGAGGTTGCAGCGCGCCTCGGTACCGCTCGGTCCGCCCGTGCACAGCCCACCCGGGTTCGTGCAGTACTTGCTGCAGAAGCCCTGGCTCGACGTAGCGCCGAAGCTGCCGCAGAACAGCCCCGTCGCGCACTTGACGTCGTTGTCGCAGAGCTCGCCGAAGTTGGCGTAGTTGGCGCAGATGCAGATGTCTTTGTTGGTGTCGGGGTTGAGCCGGCAGCCGACCGCGTAGTCGAACTGCGTGGCGCAGATGACGTCGCACTTGTCGGTCTTGGTCGTGCCCTGATCGCAGTACTCGAGCGTCGACGTGTCGAGACACTTGGTCGTGCCCGCGGTGCAGCTGGTGGACGGGCAGTCCTGCGGGCAGGTCGCGTTGGTCTCGCCGTTGTCGCAGGTGTTATTGCCGCAGCTGGTCGGACACTTGCCGCAGTCCTGCTCGCAGGTCTGGCAGTTCTCGCCGTTTTCGCACTTGCCGTCGCCACAGCCGGCGGGGCACTTGCCGCAGTCCTGCTCGCAGCTGGTGCAGGTCTCGCCGCCCTCGCATTTGCCGTCACCGCAGTTGGTGTTGGGGCACTTGCCGCAGTCCTTCTCGCAGCTGGTGCACGTCTCGCCGCCTTCGCACTTGCCGTCGCCGCAGTTGGCGTTGCCGGTGCAGCCCGGCACACCGGCCGGACAGACGCCGTCCTTCACGCACACGTTGGCGGCGTTGCAGGTGTAGCCGGTGGGGCAGCGAGGCGAGCCCGGATTGCAGAGAAACGGCGCATCGCCGAGGTCTGGGGAACAGCCGTAAGCTATGGCGAGGACCGACGCTGTGCTGAGCGTGAGCCCCAAGACGAACCGACGCATGACATCCTCCCGTCGGAGCGCATCGGGCTCCGGCGCCGCGAGCGAGGGTTCTACAATGATGCGCCCGGACATTCAACGGAGATGTCGCAGGTGGGCACACAGGCGCCAGTGAGCGCGCAGCGATTCCCGATGCTTAGCCCTCTGGCTCGAGCGTCACGACCCGCTTGGTCGCGCGCTCGACGGCCGCCCGCGAGAAGGGCCACGGCCGGTCGCGCCCAGCGTGAAGCAGCGCGAACTGGTCGCGGTAGTGCGGCGAGATCGGATCGCCGCTCTGACCGGTGGCGAGTACCCAGCGGCTGTTGTCGGGCTGGGCGAGATCGACGATCAATCGCGAGTCGGATCCACCGAACTGCTCGTAGCCGACGTTGAAGCGCAGGATCCCCGAGTCGAGGGTCGTGCCGTCGCCGCCGCTCTCGACGAAGCCCACCGACAGCAGCCGCCGCAGCAGCGGCACTACGTGCAGCAGGTGTCGCTGCGTGCGCTGATGCAGCGCGCCCCAACGCCAGCGGCTCGCGTCGTCGCCGAGCGTCTCGCACAGCTCCGACCAGGCGCCGGCGAGCGCCGCTTCCGCGTCGGCGATGAACGCCGCCGGCTCGCGATCTTCGAGCCACGCGTCGGCGCGCAGCTGCAGCATCTTCTGAACGGTGAGCGCCGGCATCGAGTAGAGCTCGAGCACGTGCTCGGCGACGTCGCGCCCGAGGTCGCGCTCGAGCACCGCGCGCGCGTAGCGCACCACGAACGCGTAGAACAGCGCCGGCCCACCGGCGCCGCGCTCGAAGCGCCCGTCCCAGCCGGCGAGAAGCGCCAGTGCGCGCCGCGCGCGCTCGTCGCTCACCACCGTGGCAAGCGGCTGCAGCGCGTCGCGGTTGATCTCGTCAGCCCACGCCGAGTAGAGATCGAGCTGCGCCGCGCGCATGCTCGCCACCGTGTGGTCGTCGCGCGCCGCGAGCAGCTCGCGCGCGCGCCGCGCGCGGTAAGGCGGCTCGAAGAGGTCCGACAAGTAGTGTGGGTAGCTGTCGTCGGCGATGCGATCGTTGGCCGACGCGATGAGCCCCTCCGGCGGATCGAAGGCGTGCATCAGCTCGCTCGGCGGCAGATAGCCGCGCCAGCTGCTGTCGTGCGTGCTCGCCACGTCGACCACGTCGAGCGAGCCGCCCCACGGGCGGTTGGGCACCCAGCCGGCGAGCTGGTAGCCGATGTGCCCGCGACGGTCGGCGTAGACCATGTTCCAGGCCGGCGTCGCGAACAGCGCGCAGGCCTCGCGAAAGTCGCCCCAGCTGTTGCCGCGCGCGACGTTCCAGTAGGCCTCGAGATCACGCCCGCCGTCGCGTCCGGTCCAGCGCAGCGAAAAGGCCGGCAGCTCGAGCGGGTCGATGCCGCTCTGGCGCTTGCTGTCGCCGAAGCCGCCGCGCCCGCGCGCGACAAGGTCGGAGATCATCGGGCCGCGCGGGCCAAAGCGCAGCGGCACGCGGCGAGGCGCGCGCTCGCCCTTGACCGGGATCTCGAGCGTGCGCGTCTCCCACGCGTCCGAGGGCGCGTGCCCGTTGCTCGACTCGCGGAACACATCACAGTCGTCGAGCCAGGCGTGCGTCAGGCCCCAGGCGTAGTCGTCGTTGTGGCCGATGGTCACGCCGGGGATGCCGGGGCTGGCGATACCGGCGACCTTGAGGCCGGGCGCCTCGAGATGGGCGAAGTACGTCAGCGACGGCGCCATCAGCGGCAGGTGTGGATCGCAAGCGAGCAGCGGCATGGCGCTCGCCGTGCGCTCGCCCGACACCGCCCAACAGTTGCTGCCGTACGCGCCGGCGGCGAAGCCGGAGAAGCCCACCGCGCCGCGCGCCAGCGCCGCCAGCTCGCTGACAACGTGCTCGGCGCGAAAGGCCGCGTCGGGCACGCGCGCCGCGCCGTGCACTAGTCGGCGGATGGCGTCTGCGCGCTCGGGGAAGCGGCCGAGCATCGCGTCGAGCGTCAGCTTGGCGGTCCAGATGAAGCACAGGTGATAGGAGAAGGCCTTGTAGAGCAGAAACGGATCGAGCTCGGTCCATGGCGCGACGTCGCCGCCGAGCAGGAGCAGCTCGAGCTCGCGTCGCTTGCGGCCGCGCGCGATGTACTCGTTGACGCCCGCCACGTAGCAGCCGACCAGTCGCCGATACTCGGGCGAGACCTGCGCCAGCGAGAGCTTGGCTGCCTCTTCGAGCTCGAAGGCGCGCAGCAGCGCGTCGAGGTCGACGGTGCTCAGCCCGTCGAAGTGAAGCGACGTGTCCTGCCACCGCAGCGGCTTGACGCCGAGCAGCTCGCTGAGCGCGCCGCGCGCGAAGCGGCGCATCATCTCCATCTGCGCCAGGCGGTGCGAGGCGTGCACGTAGCCTTGCGCGACGAGCAGGTCCTCGACGCTGGTGGCGTAGATGTACGGCACCTCGGCGTCGTCGAGACGGACCTCCACCGGTGCACGCAGCGCCGAGAGCGAGAGCTTGCCGGGGCGCAAGCCGCCGCCACGGCCGATGAGGTGACGCGCTTTCTGCAGAAGCTCGAGCAGCATGGCGCGCTGCATACCACCGCGAGGGGCCTCGAGGAAGCCGTTGACCGTTTCGCAAATGAGAGCTATTCTCACTTAGCTTTCGGCGCGAAAGACAATTCCCTCACAATATCGCGCGGTTATGAGACCTCTACTCCCCCTTGTCACGGCTGTTTTGCTATCCCTCGGCGGCGCCGCGCGCGCCGCACCCCCGACCAGTCAGCCCGCGAGCCGCCCTGCCAGTCAGCCCGCGAGCCGCCCTGCGAGCAGTCAGCCGACGAGCCAACCGGCGAGCCAGCAGACCGGCGATGGCGAGCTGACCATCGAGCCGGACGCGAAGATCGATCCTGCCGCCAAGCGATCGGGGGCGGGCACGGGTGCGGGTACGGGTACGGGTGCGGGTGCGGGGACGGGTGCGGGTGCGGGTGCGGGCAAGAGCAAGGGCACGGACAAAGCCAAGGGCAAGCGCAGTGGGTATCGCCTGAGGACGGTGTCGATCATCGGGCGCCTGCGCGATCGCGCGCGCATCGCCGGGTCGGCGCACGTGGTGCGCGAGCGCGAGCTCGAGCGCTTCGAGTACAACGACGTGCAACGCGCGCTCGAGAGCAACGTGCCGGGCGTGTACGTGCGCGGCGAGGACGGCTTCGGCCTGCGCCCCAACATCGGCTTGCGCGGCGCCAACTCGGATCGCAGCGCCAAGGTCACGCTGCTCGAAGACGGCGTGCTGCTCGGACCGGCGCCCTACTCCGCCCCCGCCGCCTACTACTTTCCTATGCTCACGCGCCTGACCGGCATCGAGGTCTTCAAGGGCCCCGCCGCCGTCAAGCACGGCCCCAACACCATCGGCGGCGCGATCAACCTGCTCACCGCGCGCGTGCCCCAACGCCGGCTCGCCAGCATCGATCTGTCCTACGGCCGTTTTCGCCTCGCCAAGGTGCACGGGCGCGCCGGCCAGAGCTGGGGCCCGTTCGGCATCCTCGTCGAGGGCGTGCACGTCTCCACCGACGGCTTCAAGCGCCTCGACGGCGGCGCCGACACCGGCTTTTCCAAGAACGAGGTGATGCTCAAGGCGCGCTGGCACTCCGATCCAGCCGCCGCGATCTATCACCAGGTCGACATCAAGGCCGGCTACTCCGACGAAGACTCCAACGAGACCTACCTCGGGCTCAGCGACGACGACTTCGCACGCGACGGCCTGCGCCGCTACCTCGCCAGCGCCAAGGGCAACATGAGCTGGTGGCGCACGCAGCTGCGCGCCGACTACTTCGTCTCGGGCGAGCGCTTCGACGTCGCGCTGACGGCCTACCGCCACGACTTTCACCGCGAGTGGTACAAGCTCAACGCCTACTACGAGGGCACCAACCGCTACGAAAACCTCGGCGACGTGCTGAAGAGCCCGGGCGGCACCAACGCGGTCACCCTCGCCGTGCTGCGCGGCGAGCAGAACAGCGCCGACGTGGGCATCGACCTCGGCATCGGCGAAAACGATCG
The DNA here is from genome assembly GCA_020431405.1 of Myxococcales bacterium. Lineage (GTDB taxonomy): Bacteria > Myxococcota_A > Polyangia > JAGQIK01. Next base: position 102,135 of record JAGQIK010000115.1, on the reverse strand, counting down.
CCGCTTCGTCTCGCAAGGCCTGCAGCTGCTCTCGCACTGGCGCCTGCCGCGCCTGTGGCGCATTCGCCAGACCCTCGAGGTCGGCATGCGGCTGCATCACGATCAGATCAAGCGCGACCACACCGAGGACCGCTTTCAGGTGCAGAGCGCCACGCTGGTGCCGAGCGGCGCCGCGCAGAGAGCGCTGCTGCGCAACAAGGCCAGCAGCGTCGCCTTCGCCGCCTACGCCCTCGACGAGATCCGCATCGGCGACCTGCTGCTCACACCGGGTCTGCGCCTCGAGCACATCCGCCGCAGCTACGAGGAGACAGCCCCCGACACGCGCCAGCAGGACGGCAGCAGCACCGTGCTGGTGCCCGGCGTCGGCGCCTTCTACCAGCTCGTGCCGTGGCTGGGCGTGCTCGCCGGCGTGCACCGCGGCTTCTCGCCGGTGGCGCCCGGCCAGAGCAACGATGTTAAACCCGAGACGAGCATCAACGTCGAGTGGGGCCTGCGCGCGGCGAGCAAGAAGACCAAGACCCGCGCCGAGCTGATCGGCTTTTTCAATCGCTACAGCAACATCACTGGCAACTGCACGTTCTCGTCGGGCTGCGATGGCGCCAGCATCGGCGCGCAGTACAACGGCGGCGCCGTCAACGTCGGCGGCCTCGAGGCGCTCGCGCGTCAGCGCTTCGAGCTGCCGTGGAAGCTCGCGCTCGCGCTGCGCGCCACCTACACGCTGACGCTGTCGAGCTTTCTGAGCAGCTTCCGCTCGGGCTTTCCGCAGTTCGGCGACGTGCAGGAGGGCGACGCCCTGCCCTACGTGCCGATCCACCAGCTCGGCGTCGGCTTCGAGCTGTCGCGCCGCCGCTGGGCCTTCGCCGTCAGCGGCGTCTACGTCGGCGAGATGCGCGACATCGCCGGCCAGGGCGACATCGACCCCGAGGACCTGATCCCCGCGCGCTTCGTGCTCGACATCGCCGCCGTGTTCTTTCTGACCAAGCGCGCGCGCATCTACGCCACCGTCAACAACCTGCTCGATCACCGCTACATCATCTCGCGCCGGCCCTTCGGCGCGCGCCCCGGTCAGCCCTTGACGCTGCAGCTCGGTGTCAAGTACAGCGCCGGCCAATAGAGGCCTCGGAAGGCAACAGGACGTAAGGCATGGCTGCAGACAAAGCAACGCTCTCATTGGCCGAGCTGCTCGCGCAGGGCGGCTTTACGATGATCCCGATATACGCCTGCTCGCTCGTCGCGCTGGCGTTGTTTCTGCACAAAGTCTTCGGCCTGCGCCGCCAGCGGCACCGCGAGATGGGCTGGTTCGAGCCGGTGCTCGAGCGCGTGCGCGAGGGCGACTACGAGGCCGCCAGCGGCGAGTGCGCCCGCGCGCCGCACCCGGGGGCGCGCGTGGTGCGCGCGATGATGGACGTGCTGCGCGATCGCCCCGACCGCGCCGAGTCCGAGGCGCGCCGCGTCGGCAGCTTCGAGCTGCAGCAAGCCGAGCGCGGGCTCGGCGTGCTCTCGTTCATCGCGCAGGCGGCGCCGCTGCTCGGGCTGCTCGGCACCGTCTTCGGCATGGTCGATCTCTTCATCGGGCTGCAGGGCGCCGGCGGCGCCAACGTCGCCGTCTCGGCGCTCTCGGGTGGCATCTGGAAGGCGCTGCTCACCACGGCGGCCGGCCTCTCGGTGGCCGTGCCGACCCTCGCCGGCCACAGCTACCTGGCCAGCCGCGCCGACAAGCTCAAGCTGCAGCTCACCGACGTCATCGGCCAGGTGATGACCGCCGCGCCGGCGCTGCCCACGCCGGCCGACGCGACCAGCACGAGCAGCGAGAGCTGAGCCGCCGTGGACTTCGACACGCCCAAAAGAGAGCAGCCGTCGATCAACCTCTCGGCGCTGATCGACATCGCCTTCATCCTCGTCATCTTCGTCGTGCTGGCGGCGAACTTTCATCGCATCCGCAACATCGACGTCAACCTGCCGCGCGCCAGCGCCGAAAAGAGCGCCGATCCCAAAGCGCTCGTAGTCAGCGTGCCGCCGCGCGGCGACCTCTCGGTGGCCGGCAAGAAGGTCGCCCCCGACAAGCTCGCCGCCGCGCTGCGCGCCCTGCGCGGGCAGTACAAGAGCGTGCTGATCGTCGCCGACAAGTCGGCCAGCGTGCAGCGCGCCATCCGCGTGCTCAGCGAAGCGCAGGCAGCTGGCTTCAAGGCCGCGTCCATCGCGACGCAGAAGTAGTAGCCTGTAGCTCTGATGAGCGACGACGGCACGCGAGACAACCAACGCCCGGGAGGCGAGCTGCCGCACAGCTTGCGGCAGCAGCTCGACGCGCTGCTCGAGTCAACGCTCGCCGGCCAGCAGGCGATCCCGCGCTTCGACGAGTTCTGCGCCGAGGTGAGCGGCATCTTCGACGCGGCCGCGGAGTCTCGCGGCGGCGACGTGGCGACGTACATCCCGGAGCTTGCCTGCGTCGATCCGGAGCGCTTCGGTCTCGCGCTGTGCACCGTGGACGGCCAGCGCTTCGCGCGCGGCGACGCCACCGTGCCGTTCTGCCTGCAGTCGACCTACAAGCCCATCGGCTACTGCATCGCGCTCGAGGAGCACGGCGAGGACGTGGTGCACCGCTACGTCGGGCGCGAGCCGAGCGGCCGCGGCTTCAACGAGCTGACCCTCGACCACGAAGGCCGCCCACACAACCCGATGATCAACGCGGGCGCGATCATGTGCTGCGCGCTGACGCGCCCCGACCTCGATCCGGCCGGACGTTTCAAGTACGTGCAGTCGCGCTGGCGCGAAGTCGCCGGCGGCGCGCGCGTCGGCTTCGACAACGCCGTCTATCTGTCGGAGCGCGAGACCGGCGACCGCAACTTCGCGCTCGGCTACTTCATGCGCGAGAAGAAGGGCTTCCCGCCCGACACCGACCTCATGGAGACGCTCGATCTGTACTTTCAGTGCTGCTCGCTCGAGCTCGACGCCCAAGGCGTCGCGGTCGCCGCGGCCACGCTCGCCGGCGGCGGCGTCTGCCCCGTGACAGGCAAGCGCGTGCTCGAGCCGCGCACCGTGCAGAACTGCCTCTCGCTGATGTCGTCCTGCGGCATGTACGACTTCTCCGGCGAGTTCGCCTTCAGCATCGGGCTGCCGGCCAAGAGCGGCGTCTCCGGCGCGCTGATGATCGTCGTACCCAACGTGCTCGGCATCTGCACCTGGTCACCGCGGCTCGACCGGCTCGGCAACAGCGTGCGCGGCGTCGAGTTCTGCCGGGCGCTGGTGCAGCGTTTCGCCTTTCACACCTACGACAACCTGCGCGGGCTCGACAAAAAACGCGACCCGCGGCGGCGCGCGCTGGAGAGCTGGTCCGAGCTGGCGACGCTGCTCGGGCAGTTCGCGGAGGACTGAGACGGCAGGCCACGGGCCACCGGCCACAGGCCACAGGCCCGCCTGCAGCCGCTTGGCACGCTCCGCAGCAGCGTTTGCGGCGACACAGCACACGCGCCGCGGCGGGCGGGCGAGACGAGCAGAAGGGTTCACCTGCGATCCTGCGGCCTGTGGCCCGTGGCCTGTGGCCTCGTTCGAGAGCTGGCTAGTAGATGCCGCACTCGATGTCGGCGTCGGGGCAGCAGTCGCCTTCGGTCAGACAGTAGGGGTCGCAGTAGCAGGCGGGGCTGCTGCCCGGCACCGGGTCGTGCGTGAAGCAGTAGCCGTAGCACGAGTTGTAGAAGCCGCCGCCGCCGCTGTTGTTGGTGCCGCCGTTGCTCTGGCACTGGCCGGAATAGCAGCTCTGCCCGCTGCCGCACGACGTGCCGTCGGGCAGCGGCGTGGCGATGCACGAGCCGCTCACGCAGCTCGCCTGCTGACAAGCGCTGCCGCCGCCGCCGCAGCGGTGGCACTGCGCGCCGTTGGAGCCGCAGGAAAACACGTCGAGGCCCGGCTGGCAGATCGTGCCTTCGCAGCAGCCGGTGCAGCTGTTGCTGCTGCAGGTGCCGCCGCAGCCATCCGGCGCGCCGGCGCACTTGCCCGCGCACTGCGGCGTGCAGCCGCACTTGCCGTCGGCGCCGCACTGCGATCCATGTGGACAGCCGCCGCAGCTGCCGCCGCAGCCATCGCTGCCGCACTGGCGGCCGTTGCAGTTGGGCACGCAGCCGCTGCATGTGCCCGCCTGACAAGTGCTCGACGCGCCACCCACAAGCGCGCAGTTGTGGCAGGCGCCGCCCGCGTTGCCGCAGGCGCCGTCGTCGTTGCCAGCGAGACAGCGACCGTCCGCCGCGCAGCAGCCGGGGCAGAGGTTGCTGTCGCAGTAGCACTCGCCGCTGCCGGCGAGGCAGTTCTGTCCGGGGGCGCAGTGGCTGCAGTCGGTCGGCACGAGGCCGGGCTGACCGCTCGACGGGTCGGGCGCCTTGCCGACGGCGCAGGCGCTGATCGCGACGACGATCGGGATCAGAGCACCGCGCGTTACCGCATCGATAGTCCGAGCCACGCGTCGTGACATTCGAGCTAGTCCTCCACTCCACTTCGCTGGCCGCGGAGTGGCCGTCCGCGGCGAGATTCGGCGTGCGCTGCTTGTCTCACGCAGTGAGCAAGAGCGGTGCCGTTGCGCCTGCGCAACACAACGTCGGCGATCTTCATCCCTTAGAAAACCGACTTGTACGCCGATGTACGAGCATGCGCGGGGGGCATAAACCCCTAGTCCCACCGCGATCGGAGAGTTTGCTCCCAGGTGGTACCGTGGCAGCGGGCAGGTAGCGCAGAGGCCGTCGCGCCGAGCTGTCACCTCGGAGAACGCTGGTTCGACTCCAGCCCTGCCCGTCCGTGGTCTACCTCGAACGCCCCGACATCAACCGCTTCATCGTGCTCGAACGACGCGCGTCCAACGTGCGCAGCGTCGCCGGGCGGCTCGGCGAGGCGGGCCGCGAGCGCGTCGAGCGCTTCGACGACGTCGAGCAAGCCGAGCGCTGTCTGTGGCGACGGCTGCGCAACCTGCGCCACCGCGGCTATCAGCTCGGGCGCCAGGAGCCCTCGATGATCGCGAGCATCGCGGCCAAGCCCGACGACATGGGTCGCTACCTGGTCTACGGCGACTGGCTGCTGCAGGCGCAGGATCCGCGCGGCGAGCTGATCGTGACGCAGGCGCGCATGGCGGCGCCGTCGCTCGACGAAGCGCAACGGCTGCAGCTCGAGGGCAAGCAGGCCGAGCTTCTGCGCCACGAACGGGCGCTGCTGGTGCCGCGCGACGTCGTGATCACGCGCTGGCGCTGCGGCTTCGCACAGCACGCTGCGACCGCCCCCGAACCGAGCGAGCTCGTGCACGACGTCACGCGCGTGCTCGCCGCAGCGCGCTGGATGCTGCGCCACCCCACGGCGCGCTTCATCGAACGCGTCGATGTCGAGGTCGCGCGCGAGAGCGCCGCTGCCCTCTTCGCCGCGCTGCTCGTCGCCGAGGGCGCCGCGGGCGGGCCGAGACCGCGCTTGCTCGTCGTGCGCACGTCGGTGTCGCGCTGGCTGCGCCAGCAGCACGACTACCCGGGCGGCGAGACCCTCGACGTCTACATCGGCCCGCGCGAGGGCGAGCTTCCGGGCGAGATCGCCGCTACCACGGCACGACCTGATAATCCTTGAGCAGCACACCCCACAGCGGCTCGCCGCGCACGCCGCGCGCGATGGGGTCGAGCACGCGCGCCGCGGCGTCGTCGGCGTCGAGCGGCGGCGGCAACGCCGAAGGCGCGCTCGAGCCCTCGTGCGACATCCAGCCCGGATCCACCGAGACCATGTAGATGCCGCGATCGCGCAGCTGCCCCGCGCTGGTGCGCGTGAGCATGTTGAGCGCCGCCTTGGCCATGTTGGTGTGCGGGTGTCGCGTGTCCTCGTGCGCGCGCGCGAACTGTCCTTCCACCGCGCTGACGTTGACCACGTAGCGATCGCCGCGCGGCGAGCGCGCCATGCTCTCGAGCAGGCCGTTGACGATCACGAACGGCGCCACGTTGTTGACCACCTGCGCCTCGACCATCTCCACAGCGCGGATCTCGCCCAGCCGCTGGACCCAGCTGTTGTCGCGCCGCAGGTCGAGCTCCGCCACGGCGCGGCCCTCGCGCTCGTGCAGCGCGCGGTAGACCTCGGGCGGCTGTCGCACGGTCTGCGCCGCGTTGTTGATGATGATGTCGAGCGGCGCGCCGGCGGCCCAGCGCGCGACCTGCGCCACCAGCCCTCTGACGTCGCGGAAGTCGAGCGCGACGATGTCGAGCCGCTCGCGCCAGCGCGCGTGGTCTGGCTCGGCCTCGAAGCGATCGCTGGCGTCGCCTGCGAAGCGCGTCGTGATCACCACCTCGGCGCCGGCGCGCAGCAGGCGCAGCGCGCTGGCGAAGCCGATCTTGACGCGCCCGCCGGTGACGAGCGCACGCCGCCCGGCCAGCTCGAGCGGCTCGTCGCGCTTGGTCTGCGAGCGATCGCCGCAGGCGCGGCACATCGTGCGGTAGCGCGCATGCGGCTCGCGGTAGGGCGCCTTGCAGACGTAGCAGAGGCGCTGGTTGTGAAGCGCCCCGCGTTCATCGCCTTCGGCGCCTTCAGCCTCGTTGGCAACAGCGGCCAGCAGCGCCTGATCGGCGGCGCGGCTGCGCTGTTTGCGCCGCAGCCTGCGCTTCTTCTTGGCGCTTTTGGTGAGAAAGGCGGCGGCGCGTTCGAGGGCGAGGTAGCGCGCGTCGTCGGGCTCGAGCTCGCGCGCGTCCTCGAGCAGGCGCAGCGCCTCGGCCAGCGCTTGCTCGTCGAACGCCACGCGACGTCAGCGCGCGGCGCGCTTGGCCGGCGCCTTGATCGGCGCGGGCTTGCTGTCGCCGCCTCCGCACAGCACGCGATAGAGCGCCTCGCGCGTGATGCCGTTGGCCAGCGCCGCGCGGGCTCGCGCCATCTCCTGGCGCACGATCAGGTCGAAGAACGGCAGCGGCCAGTGGCCCTTGAGGTTGCGCCCGTTGATGAAGTAGCTCGGCGTCCCGCGCACGCCGAGACGTTTGCCGAGCGCCGTGTCGGCGCGCACGGTCTTGTCGTAGCGGCCCTCGCGCAGCGCCACGCGCAGCTTGTCCACGTCGAGGCCGGCGCGCGCGACGTGGCGCTCGATGTCGGCTTTGGTCAGCCGCGTCGACGACGAGAAGAAGCGGTCGGCCAGCTCGAAGAAGCGCCGCTGGTCGGCGGCAAAGGCGCCCGCGCGCGCAGCCGGCGAACGCCCGCTGAAGTGCTTGTAGACCCAGCGCACCTTGTCGCCGTAGCGCTTGCGGATCGCGCGCCTCACCGCGGCCGACTTGCGACAGTAACCGCAGTGAAAGTCGGCGAAGACCACCACCGTGACCAGCGCGCGGTCATCGCCGGCGGCTGGGCTCGTGCCCAGCGGCACGTAGGTGCGCTTGACCTCGGAGACCTTGCCGGCGAAGCGATCGACCACGTAGGCGATCTCGCTGTCGTACCACAGCGCCCAGATGCCCACGCCGATGCCAGCGAGCAACGCGACCACCACGGAGCGCCGCGCAGCAAAGCCGAGCAGGCGCCCCAGCAGCGAAGCGACCCGCGCGATCACAGCATCGTAGCGATGCAGGCGCGCGCCAGGTGCGACTCCCAGTTGCGCTTGTTGACGAAGCGGTAGCGCACCACGCCGGAGCCGTCGATGAGGTAGCTCTCGGGGAACTTCAGCGTGCCGTAGCTGCGCGGGACCTTCTTGCTCTTGTCGTAGAGGATCGGCAGGCCGCCCAGCTTGTGCTTTTTCGCGAACGCTTTGACGTCGGCGATGTTGTCGTCGACGTTGACCGTCACGACCTCGAACTTCTTGTTGCCCGCCATGCGCGCCGCCATGTGCACCAGCGAAGGCAGCTCCTCGATGCACGGCGGACACTGCGTGAACCAGAAGTGCAAGAGCAGCGTGCGGCCCTTGTAGTCCGACAGCGAGTGCTTCTTGCCGGCGAGGTCGGTGAGCGACCAGTCCGGCGCCTGCGCGTTGAGCTCGACCGGCTGCAGGCCGAGACAAACGCGCTTTTCGGCGAGCGACGCGCCGAGCACGGCGTCGCGCAGCTGGATCGTCAGCAGCACGCCGAGACCCACCACGAGACCATATCCGACGAGTCGTTTGAGGTATTCCATCGCCTAAGCTCGGACTAGCACGGCGCGAGCGGACGGTCTAGTGCCAGGGGCTCCAGCGCCTCAGTGATTGACGCGCACGAAGCGCGCCAGCGTGAACGTCACGGCCAGCACGCTGGAGATGAACGCGGCGGCCATGCCGTAGGAGATGTGCACGTCGCGCGTCGACATCAGCACGTAGACCGGCACCATACCGACCAGCGCGGCGAGCACCATCTGCACGAAGAGCAGGAGCGCCGCCAGCCGACGGCGCGCCGCGCGCTGGTAGAGCAGCCCCAGCGCGATGAGCGCCGCGCCGCCGCTCGCCGCGCCGATGCCTTCGATGCCGGAGACGAGCCCCACGCCGCGCATGCGCATCCACGGCAGAAACGACGAGATGACACCGATGATCAGCACCCAGGTGGTCCAGCGGTCGAGGCGGTGCAGCCGCGCGTAGAAGTGGCGCGCGCGCAGCCCCAGCTCGTCCATCGGCGAGACGGGCCCGGCGTCGGCCGCCTGCGCGCGTGCGACGGACTCGCCCGCCTCGGCGGCTGCCAGCTGTCGCTCGCGCTCGCGCTGCGCGCGACGCACCACCGCCGGCACGGAGACGTCGACGATCTTGGTGCCGCGCTCGATCTCGGGATCGAGCGTGACGATACGCGTGCCGATGGCCGCCTGCGCGCCGCTGCCCGTCGGCTGTGGCTGCGGGCCGGTCACCGGCAGCTGCGGCTGCGGGCCGGTGACCGGCAGCTGCGGCGGCGCTTGCGCGTAGGCTTGCGCTTGCGCGCGCGGCACCGAGACCTCGCGCGAGCGCGGCGGCGGTCGCTGCTGCGGGCCAGTGCTCGGCAACGCCCCGTGCTGTCCGCGCGGCGGTGCGTACTGCACCGGCTGCGGGCCGGTGGGCGGAATGTAGTCGGCGTCGCCGCGACGTGGCACACGCGGCACGGGCGGCATCGACGGATGAGACGTGCGGCGTGGACGCCGCTCGGCAGCCGGCAACGGGCCAGTAAAACGCGCCTCGCGCCCCTTGTCGTCGTGTCGCGACATAGACGATAGGTATTATAGCGGACTTAGAACCGATTCCCGATCAACGCGTGGATCTCGTTTCCCCCCTCGGCCATCAGCCCGCGCGCGTAGCCCACGCGCAGCGTAAACGGCTGGTCGTAGGCGAGATACCACTCGAGCAATAGCTCGGCGCCAACGCCCACTTTGGGCTCGAACTTGTCGAAGAAGGCATGGCCGACGTCGACAAACACCGACATGTGGACGTAGTTGAAGTAGATCGGCAGCGTCGAGGGGCCACGCTCGATGTTGAACAGCGGGAAGCGGTACTCGAGGTTCCACAGGTGGTACTGCTCGCCGAAGAACTCGCCCGGCGCGTAGCCGCGCAGGTAGTTGCCGCCGAGCGGCGCTAGGTCGATCACCGCCTGGATGATGTTCTGCTCGGGGAAGCCGCCGATGAAGAACAGTCCGCGGCGCGACGAGTCTCCGCTGCCGATGCCGCCGCCGTAGCGCAGCGCCAAGGTGTGGTCCTTGTGCCAGGGCATCTGCCAGAACTCGGCCCAGCTCCATAGCGCCTGGATGCTGCGGAAGTCGCTGCCGAGGGCCTCGAGATTGAGGCGCAGCGCGAAGCTCAACGAGCGCCCCTGCGCGTTGCTGACGCCCCAGATGTAGCGCAGCGTGTTGCCGTAATCGATGTTGAAGGTCAGCCCCGACAGCTTGCCGACCGACGGCAGCTGCGGGCTGACGTCGCCCGGCTCGACGAGCACGTCGGCGTGGTCCTTGTTGCGGTACCAGTTGAAGCGGTAGCCGGTGGAGACGCTGACGTTATGGTCGGGGATACGCAGCGCCGGCATGCCGATGCTCGCGCCCGCGCCGTAGGCCTCTTCGGTGTAGTTGATGCGCTGGCCGTCGAGGGTCAGACCGCCGCGCGGACCTTCGGTGCGGCTGGTGTCGAAGCGGATGCTCGGCCAGAAGCGATTGTAGGCGTAGATCACCGAGTAGCTCGGGTTGCCCTTGGAGGTGCCGATGTTGAACGTCAGCTGGTAGGCGTGGCGGCCCACCACGTCGCCGCCGGCGACCGAGATGCCGAGCACCGTGCCGTACGAGTCGGTGCCGATCGACGCGCTGTAGTTGCGCGGAAAGAACGTCCACAGCGGGTTGTAGCGCTTGACCGGGTAGCGCACGCTGTCCGGCGACGTGAGCTTGGGCGGCTTCGGACGCTCGCGCAGGTAAGGCAGCGCCGGCAGGAAGCGCTCGCGCACCAGCGGCATGCGATGCAGGTCGTAGCCGCGCCCGGTGAAGCCAGCGTAGAAGAGCGTCTTCTCGTCGGGCGAGACGGCGGGCGTCAGCGCGCCGCCGACGACGTTGGTGACCTGAAACAGCCGGCCGCTGTCGAGGGCGAGGCAATATATATTGAATATACCCGTGCGGTCCGAGCTGAAATAGACGCGCTTGCCGTCGGGCGAGAACATCGGATCGAGGTCGAGCGCGCGATCGTGCGTCAGCCGGCGCTGCTTTCCGCTCTCGAGGTCGAGCACGAAGATGTCGCGCATGCCGCGCTCGAGCCACGCCGAGTAGACGATCTTCTTGCCGTCGGGCGAAAAGCGCGGCATCGAAAACTGCTGCTCCTTGACGCCGCGCAGCACCACGCGGTGTTTGCCGCCGCGAAACGGGATCACCGCGATGTGGTTGGTGCCGAGCTCGTTCATCACGAACACCACGCGCCGGCCGTCGGGCGAGACATCGGGATCGCGCGCGCGCAGGCCGAAGGTCAGCCGCCGGCGGCCGTGTCCGACGCGATCACGCACGTAGATGTCGTGGTAGCTGAAGAAGGTGCGCCAGCTCTCGGCCTGGCTGTGCACGACGTGGCGCCGATCAGGGGTCAGCACGACGCCCGTGCCGCCGAAGGCCCACATACGCTGCCGAGTCTTGCCGGTGGCGGGATCGATGATCACGTAGGCCGAGTGGCGGTGCGCGTCGCTGGTGAAGTAGACCAGCTCGCGCCCGTCGTACGAGAAGCGCGGCTGGCTGAGCTCGTTGCCCTGCGCGGTGAGACGCGACGACTTGGTCAGCCCGCGCTTCTTCGCCGCCGCCACCTGCATGGTGTAGCGCTTGACCAGGTGCGCGCTGAAGTCCTTGTAGAGCTGCTCGTAGGTCTTGCCGGTGACGCGCTTGACCACGCGGTTGAGCGCGTAGGGGATGACCTGCGCGCCGTAGATGTGGCTGATGTCGGCGAGCACCTTTTCGCCGTAGCGATCGGCGATGTACTTGAGGAAGCGCGATCCGTAGAGGTAGCGCACCACGCCGCGCGGGTAGTAGCGCGTGTTGGACGTGATCTGGCTCAGCGTGAGCTGCCGCTTGTCGAGCACGGCGCCGCGCAGCAGCTGATCGAAGATCGTGCCGCGCACGCGCCCGCCCGAGGTGCGCTCCGACTCGTGGAAGGTCGCGATGCCTTCGATGAACCAGCCGGGCTGCAGTCGGTTCGGCGTCCAGGTCTTGCCGAGCACCCAGTTGACGATCTGCGGCAGCCCGTAGAGCGTGTCGATGTGAAGGATGTGCACGTACTCGTGCATGATCAGGCCGTAGAACCAGTCGTCGTAGTCGTTGAGGCTCGACAGCGCGGCCGGTCCCGTGACGTAGGCGCGGATGACGTTGAAGGGGATGTTCTGCGCCGACCCGTTGGCGCCGTCGGTGTCGTCGGTGACGACGATGTGCGTACGCAGGCTCGGCGTGTAGCGCATGATCGGCGTCAACACGCGGTGCACTTGCTCGCAGACGCGCGCCACCTTCTGGGCGACCTTGCTCAGGTCGTGGCGGATGTTCTTGTAGTAGTGAACGTAGAAGTGCGGCGTCGTCAGCGTGTACCAGATCTGCGTCGGATCGGCGGCGCGCGCGCAGCGCGGCGCCAGCAGGACCAGCAGCGCCAGCAGCAAGCCGGCGAGCACAGCGGGGCGAAGACGATGTCGCGCGCGGGGCACTTCGAGAGTTCGGCTCAGAGGTCGAGGCTCAGCACGCGGTTGACGGTGCGATAGCCGAGGGATTGATAGAAGTGCTCGGCGGCGTCGTTGCCGCACCACACGGTGAGCACGAGCTGCTCGGCGCCGCGACGCTTGGCCCACTGCCCGGCCGCGTGCATCAGCTCGCGCCCGACGCCGTCGCGGCGCAACGTCTCGTCGACGATCAGGTCTTCGACGTGCGCGCGGCGAACGGCGCGGATCATCGGGTCGCGCGGCGCGTCGTAGATGCGCACGTGCACCGCGCCGGCGAGGCCGTCAGCGCCTGCGCGCTCGGCGACCAGCAGCGCGCGCTCGGCGCCGGTCAGCGCGCGGCGCAGCTCGTGGCGCGAGCGATGCCCGCTCGGCCCCGGCGGGGCGAAGAACTCGGGCTGGATCACGGCGTGAAGCTCGTCGAGCGCGCTCCATAGCCGACGCAGCTCGTCGAAGTCCGTCTCGCGGGCCGAGCGCACCGACACCGTCGATGTACCCGGCACCTACCGCTCGACGTCGCGGTGGCGAACGTTGATCGCAGGCCGCGTCTGGCGCAGCCGCTGCGCGAGCTCCTCGACCATCGCGACGGAGCGGTGGCGGCCGCCGGTGCAGCCGATGGCAACGGTCAGGTAGACCTTGCCTTCTGCTTCGTAGCGGGGCAGCAGAAACTCGAGCATCGCCTCGGCGCGATCGGCGAACTCGCCCGCGTCGGGCGAGGCGAAGACGTACTCCGAGACGTCCTTCTCGAGGCCGGTGCGCTCGCGCAGGCGGTCGATAAAGAACGGATTGTCGAGGAAGCGCACGTCGAGCACCGTGTCGGCGTGTGTCGGCAGGCCGTAGCGGAAGCCGAAGCTGAGCAGCGTGACCACCAGCTGCGCGCCGTCGACCTCGTAGCGGTCCTGCACCAGCGACTTGAGCTGATGCACGGTCAGGTCGCTGGTGTCGATGGCGATCGATGACTGCGCGCGCAGCGGTATCAGCAACTCGCGCTCGCGCTCGAGGCCGGCGCGCACGTCGGTCGTCGACAACGGGTGGCGCCGCCGCGTCTGCGAGAAGCGCCGCACCAGCACCTCGTCGTTGGCGTCGAGGTAGACCACCTCCACGCGGTGGCCCTTTTGGTTGAGGGCCACGCTCGCCACGGCGTAGCCCTCGATGTACTGCGGCAAGCGCGCGTCGACGACGAGGCCGACGCGGCGCACCGCGTCGGTCTGGCTCATCAGCTCGACGAGATCGCCGAGCAACGGCAGCGGGAGGTTGTCGACACAATAGAAGCCGAGGTCCTCGACAGCGCGTAGCGCCGTCGTCCGGCCGGCGCCGGAGACCCCAGTGAAGATGATGGTGGTAAGCCGCGACATGCCTGTTCTCGACGATGCCTCTGCGGCGACGACGCGCTAGAAGACCTTCTTGCGCTTCGACGAGGAGAGAATGCCCATCTGCTCGCGGTACTTGGCCACCGTGCGGCGAGCGATGTCGATGCCTTGGTCACGCAGCAGATCGACGATCTTCTGATCCGACCAGGGCCGCTTCTCGTCTTCCTTGCCGATGATGTCTTTGATCTTGCGCTTGACGCTCTGACTCGCGATCTCGTCGCCGTCGGTGCGGTTGATGCCGCTGTTGAAGAAGAACTTGAGCTCGAAGATGCCGCGCGGCGTGTGCACGTACTTGTTGGTGGTCACGCGGCTGACGGTGGATTCGTGCATCGAGATGTCTTCAGCGACGTCGCGCAGGATCAGCGGCCGCAGGTGCTCGATGCCCTTCTCGAAGAAGTCTTCCTGAAACTTGATGATGCTCTCGGTGACGCGAATGATCGTGCGCTGCCGCTGCTGGATGCTGCGGATCAACCACTGCGCCGAGCGCAGCTTGTCCTGCACGTACTGGCGGTCCTTGCCGCCGCTGGCCAGCGCGGTGCGGTAGAAGTTGGAGATCTTGAGCTTCGGCATGCCGTCGTCGTTGGGCACGACGAAGTACTTGCCGCCGATCTTGTGCACGTAGACGTCCGGCGTGATGTAGACCGGGTCGTCGTTGCTGTACTGCCGGCCGGGGCGCGGATCGAACTCGCGGATGACCTTGACGGCCTCGTAGATCTCCTCGACGGACTCGTTGAGGTCGCGCGCGATGGCCTGGTAGTTCTTCTTCTCGAGGTTGTGCAGGTGGTCGCGGCAGATGCGCACGACGATCTCGTCGTCCTCGCCGGCGGCCTCGGCCTGGATCAGCAGACACTCCGAGAGCGAGCGGGCGGCGACGCCAGGTGGATCGAAGGTCTGGATCCACTCCAGCATCTTCTCCACCTCTTCGACGTCGGTCTCCGCTACGCGCGCGATGTCCTCGACGGGCGGCTCCTTGAGGTAGCCCCACGGATCGAGGTTGTTGATGATGATCGTGCCGATGCGATCCTCGAGCTCCGTGATCGGATGCATGCGCATCTGCCACGTGAGGTGGTCCTGCAGCGACGCCTTCTTCGTCAGCGTCTGCTCGATGGACGGCAGATCGTCGTTCTGCGGCCGATAGGACGGCATCGGCGGCGCCAACGTGTGGTGCTCGAGATAGCTGTCCCAGTCGATCTCGTTGACGGCGGAGTTGTCGCCTTTGACTTCCTTGGCGGCCTCTTCACCCTTGCTGCGCGTGGGATCGGGGCTCTCGTCGCGAAGCCCCTCCATCGCCATGTCGGTGGGCCGCGAGTCGTCGACGACCTCGCCTTGCTTCTGCTCGATGCCCTCTTCGAGCACGGGGTTTTCGACCATCTCCTGTGCGACGAGGTCGACCAACTCCATGCGAGACAGCTGCAGTAGCTTGATGGCCTGCTGCAGCTGAGGCGTCATCTTCAGCTGCTGCGACATCTTCAGCTGTTGTCGTAGCTCTAGGCCCATACTTGCTCCCAGTTCGCGTTTTGCCCGAAGAAGAGACGGCGCGCCCGATCGTCTGCCGCTACCTCGCGAGGCGTTCCGGACGCCACGACAACACCTGCCGCTAGAATACAGGCGCGGTCGCAGATTGTCAGTGCTTGCCCAACGTCGTGGTCGGAAAGCAGCACCGCCACACCGGCGGTGCGAAGCTTCTTGATCTCGCGCGCGAGGTCGCGCGAGGCGATCGGATCGAGCCCCGCGAGCGGCTCGTCGAGCAGCGCCACGCGGGGATCGGTGCTGAGCAGGCGCGCCAGCTCGAGGCGGCGGCGCTCGCCACCGCTGAGCGTCGAGCCGCGCTGCTCGGCGACGGCCTCGAGGCCGAAGTCGGCGAGCAGCTGCGCGGCACGCTCGCGGCGGCGCGCCTTGCTCTCGCGCGGCTTGGCGATCTCGAGCGTGAGCTCGATGTTGCGGCGCGCGCTGAGCGCGCGATAGACGCTCGGCTGCTGCGAGAGATAGCAGAGGCCGGCGCGCGCGCGCGCGTCGACCGAGAGGCCGTCGATGGCGTGGCCGTCGAGCTCGACGCGGCCGCCTTCGAGACGCTCGAGCCCCGCGACGCAGCGCATCAAGCTGGTCTTGCCGGCGCCGTTGGGACCGAGCAACCCGAGCACCTCGCCCTGCGCGACGTCGAGGTCGACCTTGTCGAGCACGGTGCGACCACCGAGGCGACAGACGAGCCCGCGAGCGCGCAGCGCGTGGGTCATCGATAGCGCCTCTGGCGGGGGCGACCGAACGAGGCGCGCGCGTCGAGCACCTCGACGGCGCCGCTTTCGAGATCGAGCGCCACGCGTGCGCCGGCGAGCTCGGCGCCGAGGGTCTTGTCGACGAGCCGCGCCTTGCCGCTCAGCTCGAGGCGGCGCCGTTGCGGCAGCAAGGTCAGCTGCTCGGCGTGGCCATGGCGCGAGCCCGAGCGCAGCGACACGTCGCCGCGCGCGTCGACCACCCGCGCCTTGCCGCGTGCGTCGAGCGTGATGTCGACCCGCGAAGCGCGCACCGAAAAATCGCGGCAGCCGCTGCGCTTGCCCTTGTCGCGCTTGTTCTTCGTGTTCTTGTTGTTGCTGCCGGCCTCGGCAGCGCGACGCTGGCAGCGCGCGTCGATGCGCACGGCGCCGCGCAGCTTGATGTGCGCCGAGCAGCGCGCGGCGGCGCAGCCCGCGTCGGGGCGATAGGTCAACGTCTTGGCACGCAGCTCGAGTCGGATGGCGGGCGCGCCCGAGTGGGCGGGCGGCGCGAGCTCGATGCGCGTCTTGGACTCGGCGGCAGCAGACGGCGCGCTGATCACGACGAGCGCGCCAACCACCGCGAGCGCGGTGGCGACGCTAGCGCAGCGAGAGCGCGACGCGCGCGTCGTCGACCCTGAACGCTGTGCTGCCGAGATCGAGCTCAATCCGTTTGCCTCCAAGCTCGACGCCGCGCATCCACAGGCGCGCGTCGAACGCACGTAACCGCTTCGCCTGGCCATCGAGCCGGGCGCTTTTCGCCGTCAATCGTATTCTGCCGACCCGAAGCTCGAGGCGTCGCAGCCTTAGGCTTAAGAGGTGCTGCTTCGGCCTGCCGAGTCGCTGACTACGCGCGGGGGGCGCTGCCTTCACGGTCTGCAAGCGCTCCGCTCGCAGCCGCAATATGGACTCGCCCTCCGCCTTCTTCTTCCCCGCAGAGTGGTTGTCCGCGGTGATGTGCTCTTCCCAGCGAACGCCGAAGCCCGCCTTGAAATCCATGCCAAGCAGGGGAGCGCGTTTCGGGTCGCTGCTGCTCGGGGAACGTGTTTTTTGGCGCACGCCGCCACACGCAGTGACCAACGTAGCCGCCGATAATCCCAGAGCTATTGCAACTATAGCACCATGGGTCCGGCGTGTAAAGGGTCGCTGGTACGTGGCTTGCATCACTTTTCGCTTACCAGAGGCCCATCCACTCTTGACACGATCTGTGCCTTGTCGGATCGCCAACGATCGAGCGACCAAGCCCACTGGGTCGGCGCGCGCCGCACTGCCTGCTCCACCGTGGCAGTCGTGCGCTGCGAAAAGGTCGCCGTGTCATCTCGTGCGAGCAACTCGATGTCGATGACGTGACGCTGCCCTTGGCGGCGGATGAAGCCACACACGACCGCGGCGCCGCTAAGGCGTGCCAGCACGTCGAGCATGCGACTTGTGGGCGCGCGCTCGCCGAAGAACGGCACCCCCGGCGCGCCGCGCACGGGCTGATCGACGAGCACGCCGACGATCGCGCCGCCGCGCAGCGCGCCCAGCGCGCGGCGAAGATGCGACGGCCGGTCGACCCAGATGTCGTGCACGCCGAGCGCCGCGCGCATGCGCTCGATCATCGCCGTCAGCCGCTCGTCGTAGCTCGGCTTGGCCAGCACGCTGACGCTGACGTCCACGTCCGCGGCCACGCGCGCGGCGAGCAGCTCCCAGTTGCCGTAGTGCGCCGAGGCGAACAGCACGCCGCGCCCCTCGCCGAGCGCGGTCGCCAAAACCTGCCGCGCGCGCGCCGACAGCTCGACGCGCTGGCTCAGCTCCTCGCGCGAAAGGCGCGCGGCCGTGACCATCTCGAGCAGGCTGCGCGCCATGTCGATCCACATGCGCCGCACCAGCGCAGCGCGCGTAGCGTGCGAGAGCAGCGGGTAGGCGCGCGAGAGATTGTCCATCGCGCGACGCCGCTCGCGCGCGGCGACGGCGTAGGCGAGCACGCCGAGCGCGCTCCCGAGCCCGCTGATCCAGCCGAGCGGCAAGCGCAGCAGCAACGCGTAGGCGGCTCGCACCACCGCGTAGATCGCGTTGTTCTTGAAGCGCTGCACGCCACCAATCTACCGCATCGTGGCACGCCGTGGCCCGTGGCCTGTGGCCCGTGGCCCGCGGCCGTGACCGTGACCGTGGCTAGTGGAGGGTGAGTGGCTCGCTCTGCTCGCGGGCCTCGCCGCCGACCTGATCGGAGCGCGCCGCCCGATAGGCCAGCGCCGCCGAGACAAACGCCGAAAACAGCGGGTGCGGCGCGGTGGGACGCGACTTGAACTCGGGGTGGAACTGGCAGGCCACGAAGTACGGGTGCTCGTCGAGCTCGATGATCTCGACCAGCTCCTTGTCCGGGCTGAGCCCCGAAAAGCGCATGCCCTTGGCCGCCATGCGCTCGCGGTAGAGGTTGTTGAACTCGTAGCGGTGGCGGTGACGCTCCGAGATCTCGAGCTTGCGATAGGCGCCGTGCGCCACCGAGCCTTCGCTCAGCACGCAGGGGTAGGCGCCGAGCCGCATGCTGCCGCCCTTGTCGGTGATCGCCTTCTGGTGCTCCATCAGGTGGATCACCGGGTGTGCCGTGTGCTCGTCGAACTCGGAGGAGTTGGCGCCCTCGAGGCCGAGCACATTGCGCGCGAACTCCGCCACCGCCATCTGCATGCCGAGGCAGATGCCAAAGAACGGCACGTCGTTTTCGCGCGCGTACTGCACCGCGGCGATCTTGCCTTCGCTGCCGCGCAGACCGAAGCCGCCGGGCACCAGCACGGCGTCGCAGCCCGACAATACGGCCGCCGCGCCGTCGCGCTCGATGTCCTCGGTGCTGATGTAGCGCAGATCCACACCGGCGCGATTGGCGATGCCGCCGTGCACCAGCGCCTCGTTGAGGCTCTTGTAGGACTCGATGAGGTCGACGTACTTGCCAACGATGCCGATGCGCGCCGTCTCCTGCGGCGAGCTGACGACCTCGACGATCTGCTCCCAGCGGTTGAGCCGCGGCGCGCGCGACCAGATGTTGAGCAGCTCGGCGATCTTCTCGTCGACGCCTTCCTCGTAGAGCTTGATCGGCAGCTCGTAGATCGACGCGACGTCGCGCGCCTCGAAGACCGCTTTGGGGTCGACGTTGCAGAAAAGGCCGATCTTCTCCTTGAGCCCGTCGCCGAGCGGGTGCTCGGTGCGACAGAGCAACACTTCGGGCTGGATGCCGATCTCGCGCAGCTTCTGCACGCTGTGCTGCGTCGGCTTGGTCTTGAGCTCGCCGGCCGCCGCGAGGTACGGCACCAGCGTGAGGTGGATCGAGATGCTGTTCTGCCAGCCGAGCTCGCGCCGCAGCTGACGGATCGCTTCGAGGTACGGTAGGCCCTCGATGTCGCCGACCGTGCCGCCCACCTCACAGATCAGCAGATCGACGTTCTGCGCGCAGGCGTTGATGCGCTCTTTGATCGCGTCGGTGATGTGCGGCACGACCTGCACCGTCGCGCCGAGATAGTCGCCGCGCCGCTCGCGCGTGATCACGTCGTAGTAGATCTGCCCGGTGGTGCAGTTATTGGCCTTGGTCATGACCGCGTTGGTGAAACGCTCGTAGTGGCCGAGATCGAGATCGGTCTCGGCGCCGTCGTCGGTGACGAAGACCTCGCCGTGCTGCAGCGGGTTCATCGTGCCGGGGTCGACGTTGATATAAGGGTCGAGTTTCTGCAGCGTGATCTTGAGGCCGCGGTTTTCCATCAGCGCGCCGATGCTCGCCGCGGCTAGGCCCTTGCCGAGCGACGACACGACGCCGCCCGTAATGAAGATCACCTTGGTCGGCTTGTTCGATGCCACGCTGTCGCTCCTGTTTCTCTAGCCGCGGAGCCATTCGTCCGCGGTGGCTCAGGCCGCCGCGCCGCGCGGGGGCTTCGCTGCTTCTGAAAATGATGACTCGCTCGGGCGCGCGAGACCGCCCACGGGGCGGCCATCGAGCCAGGTGCCCGTGACGAGCGCGCGCCTGACCAGCTCGAGATCCTCGGGAGTGTTGATCGCGCGATGAGGCCGCCGCACGGCGCGCACGCCGATGCGCATGCCTGCGTTGAGCGCCCGCAGCTGCTCGAGGTCGCAACGCACCTCGGGCGCCGAGCTCGGCAGCGCCGCGAAGCGCGCCAACGCCTCGCGCGTGAAGGCATAGACGCCGACGTGTGCGAGCGCTGGCCCGAGCTCTCCCGGCGTGCGTCCGCGGCCGAACCACAGCGCGCGGCCGCCGGCGGCGCAGACCTTCACCACGTCGTGGAGGTTTTGCTCGCGCTCGCTGAGCGGCGCGCCGACGGTTCCGATGTCAGCGCCATCGAGAGCCTCGAGCGCGCGTCCCAGCACGTCGGTGTCTACGAACGCCTCGTCGCCTTGCACGTTGACGATCGCTTCGGCGCGCGAGGCCGACGCGTGCGCGGCGACGGTGGCGGCGACGCGATCGCTGCCGCGTCGGAACGGCTTGTGACTGAGCGAGACTTCCACGTCGAGATCGGCGACGGCAGCGCCGATGCGGCGGTCGTCGGTGGCGACGATGACGTGGTCCACGCGGCCGCTTTGCAGCACGGCGCGAGCCACGCGCGCGACCAGCGGCTCGTTAGCTATCGGGACCAGTGCTTTGCCGGGAAATCGACGGGAGGCGAACCGAGCGGGGATGACGGCGACCGTCTTCATGCCGGGGCTCGACTCTAGGGGTGGCGGCGAGCGCGTGTCAACAGGTGGATTCTGCTAGCGCAGAGCTTCGAGATCGTGAGCGATCGGAGAATCCACCGCCACGCTCAGTAGGCCCACATGAACAGGCCCACGATCACGAGCACCAGCGCGGCTGCCACGCCGAGGGCCATCGGGTCCACCGCCGTACGTGCCAGCAGATCGGAGGCGAAGGCGCGCTCGGCGTCGTTGGGCTTGTCAGCGCTGACGAGCGCGGCCTTGCAGAGCGAGCGCACCTGCTTGAAGTCGCCGCTGACGAACGCCGCCGAGGCCTTGCTCAGCGCCTCGGCGTGCGCGCCGTCGGTGGGCGCGTAGACGCGCTGGACGGCGTCGGGCTCGTCGGCGCTCGGCGCGTCGGCGCTAGGCGCGTCGGCGCTCGGCGCGTCGGCGCGCGGCTCGTCGACGCTCGGCGCGTCGGCGCTCGGCTCGTCGACGCTCGGCTTGTCGGCCATCGGACTACGTGCGCCAGCGCTCGGCGCGACGCCAGGCGGTGGGCCCCTCGTCGTGGCGCCCGACGCCATTGGCCGCGCTGGCCTTGCCGCCGAGCGTGCGCCGACGCGCGTCGATGGCCGCCAGCGCGAGCATCAGCTCGTCGGGCTCGCCCACGTCGCCAGGCATCAGCTCAGCCTCGTGGGCCGCGATGAAGCCCGTGTCGTACTCGCCCGAGCGAAACGCGGCGTTGCTCATCACGCGCTGGTGAAAGGCGATGTTGTGCTGGATGCCGGCCACGCGGTACTCGCGCAGGGCGCGCTGCATACGCTCGATAGCGAGCTCGCGCGTCTCGGCCCACACCGCCAGCTTGGCGATGATCGGATCGTAGTACGACGGGATGTCCGCGCCCTCGCTGACGCCGCTGTCGAGGCGCACGCCGGGGCCAGCCGGCTCGCGCAGCTTGAGCACCGTGCCGGGGCTCGGCAGAAAGCGCACCGGGTCCTCGGCGTAGATGCGGCACTCGACCGCCGCGCCGCGCGCGACGATCTGCTCTTGTTTCAGCGGCAGCGGATAACCCGCCGCGACGAGCACCTGCCAGCGCACCAGGTCGACGCCCGTACAGAGCTCGGTGATCGGGTGCTCGACCTGCAGGCGTGTGTTCATCTCGAGAAAGTAGAAACTGCCGCCGCCGCCGTAGAGAAACTCGACCGTGCCGGCGCCGCGATAGTCCACCGCGCGCGCCGCGCGCACCGCCACCTCGCCCATGCGCGCGCGCGTATCGGCGTCGAGCACGGGGCACGGCGTCTCTTCGACGACCTTCTGATGGCGTCGCTGCACCGAGCAGTCGCGCTCGAAGAGGTGCACCGCGTTGCCGTGGCTGTCGGCCATCAGCTGCACTTCGACGTGGCGCGGATTGGCGATGAACTTCTCGATGTAGACGGCGTCGTTGCCGAAGGCAGCCGCGGCCTCGCGGCGCGCGGCGTCGAAGGCGGCGACGAAGCGCTTCTCGTCGTCGACCAAGCGCATGCCTTTGCCGCCGCCACCGGCGCTGGCCTTGAGCATCACCGGCAGCCCGATCTCTTTGGCCGCCACCAGCGCGGCCGCCGCGTCGGGGAAGCCGCCGTGCTCGCCCTCTTTGCCGTCGCCGCCGTGCGATCCCGGCACCACCGGCACACCGGCCGCCTGCATGTGGCCGCGCGCGATCATCTTGTCGCCCATCGCCTCGATCGCCTCGGGCGACGGGCCGATGAAGACGACGCCGGCGTCGGCGCAGGCGCGCGCGAAGCTCGAGTTCTCGGCGAGGAATCCATAGCCAGGATGGATCGCCTCGGCACCCATCTTCTTGGCCGCGTCGAGGATGCGATCGACGAGGAGGTATGACTGCGCCGCGGGCGGTGGCCCGATCAGCTGCGCGCGATCGGCCATGCGCACGTGTAGCGCGCGCTCGTCCGCTTCGGAGTAAACAGCCAGCGGGGAGATGCCCATCTCGCGGCAGGTGCGCATGATGCGCACGGCGATCTCACCACGGTTGGCGACGAGGATGCGTTTGAACATTAGCTTTCCACCTGGGCGGGACTGTACTGAGCCGGCTCAGGGCGCGCCACCCAGCTGTTTGAGCAGGCGCTTGTCGAGCTTGACGGGCTCACCTTGGATTCGCGTGCTGGCGCTCTTGCCATGCGCGACCAGCTCGATGGAGAGCGTGCCGAGCTGGTACTTGACCAGCGGCCAGGCGCCGAGCGCGGCGCTCATCCACGTCTGCTCCTCGTGGCCGCCGACCCGCCGGCGAAAATGCGTGGTCGTGAACGCGCCGCCCGCCACTTGCACGCGCACGTTGCGCGTCACTTTGGCGCCGTGGCCGCGCGAAAGATTCGACGCCGCCTGAACCGGCGGCCGCTGTTTGTTGGCCGCCTCGGATGGCAGCCGCAGCGGCCGCTGCCCGGGCGGCTGCACGATGGCTTCGACGACCTTGACCTTGCTCGGGTCCTTGCCGCCGAGGCCCTTGACCAGCGTACGCATGAGCAGCGTGCGGCGCTGTCCACCAGTGATCGACATCTCGAACCACTGCGCGTCGCCTTTGCGCTCGAGGGCGGCGATATAGACGAGCATCGCCTGCGACGCGCCGGTGTTGACGATCGCGTAACGCACCCACAAGCCGGGCACGAGCTTCTTGCTCGCTACGGCGAGCGCCGGCAGCCCAGGACCTCGCAGCTGCGCGCTCGCTGTTCGCGTGGAGGCGACGACGAGCAAGGTTGTCATCACGTATGCAGAAATACGCTGCAAGATTGCACCTTTCTTGGTTGTAAGCGCGCACGTGTGCATTTGCAAACGCGCAGCCGGCTGGTTTATCCTGTGGCCGCCGCGCGGTACGCCGCTGTCTCCCTAGGCGAGGCGGTCAACGCCATCTAACTGAAAAAACGAGCGGTCGATGCGCACCCCGGTCACCGTCAAAATCAAGTTCAAAAGCGCTACGGTGGATCAGTTCATCGAGCGTTACTCCGTCGACGTCAGCAAGGGCGGCATCTTCGTTCGTACGCCCAAACCGCTGTCGGTTGGCACCAGCCTCAAGTTCGAGTTCCAGCTGCAAGACGGCAGCCCGCTGCTCGAAGGCCTCGGCACGGTGGTCTGGGTTCGCGAGAGCGACCCTGGCAAGCCGTCGGTGTCGCCAGGCATGGGCGTGCGCTTCGACGAGCTGCCCGACGCCAGCAAGAAGGTGCTGTCGCGCGTGCTCGAGCAGAAGGAGCAGGCCGAGGAGTTCTCGGACCAGCCCACGCGCGTCAACTTCGAGCAGGCGCAGCGTCAAGAAGAGGCGCGAAAGCAGGCCGAGGTCGCAGCCGAGGCCGAGATCGCCGCGCGCAAGACGGGCGAGGTCGAGGCCGAGGAAGAGCTCGCCAAGGCCGAGGCCGAGGCGGAGGCGCGGGCGCAGGCCGAAGCGGAAGCCAAAGCCGAGGCCGAGCTCGCGCAGGCCAAGGCTGACGCCGAGGCGAAAGCCAAAGCAGAGGCCGAGGCGCGCGAGGCGAAGGCCAAGGCCGAGGCGGAGCGGCTCGCCGCCGAGGAGCGCGCGCGGCGCGACGCCGAGGCCAAGAGCGCGGAGGACAGCCGCGAGGAGAACCTCGAGCGCATCCTCTTCGCCGACAAGTCGGTCTCCGAGCCCGCTGGCGCCAAGCCGCTCACGCGCCACAGCGAGCCCGACCTCGCCGCCGAGCCGCCGCCGCCCGCCGAGTCGAAGAGCTCGGCCGCGGTGTGGATCGTGATCCTGCTGATGCTCGCCGGCGGTGGCTTCGTCTACTGGAAGTTCTTCATGAACAAGGCCGGCAAGGGGACCCAGGGCGGAGGCGCCCTGATCCCCGACACCGGTGCCGCTCAGATCAAGCCCGACACCGCGCCGCCGCCGAAGCCCAAGGTGGCGATGAAGGTCGAGAGCACCCCCGAGGGCGCCAAGATCCTCGTCGACGGCAAGGACAGCGGCAAAAAGACGCCCGCTGTCATCACCGGGCTCGACCCCGAACGCTCGGTGGAGATCGCGTTCGATCTGCCGGGCAAGAAGCTCGTCAAGATCATCACCAAGCCCAAGAAGGAGCCGCTGACGACGACGCTCGATGCCGAAGCCAAGCGCACCGTCCGCGTCAGCAGCGTGCCCGAAGGGGCAACCGCCTATCTCAACGGCAAGAAGCTCGGCAACACGCCGGTGGACCTCAAGAAGCCGCTCAACCCCAAGCGCACTTACAAGGTCAAGTTCCAGCTCGATGGCTACAACAAGGCCGAGACCAAGGTCAAAGGCTCGGAGCTGACCTGGCAGCGAGACGGCATCGACGAGGTCGCCGTCATCAGCGCCACGCTCGAGAAGAAGGGTGAGAAGGTCGACAACAAGGCCGCACCCAAGCCGCGCCGCCGCCGCCGCCCGCGCAAGCCCAAGGCGAAGTCATCGGACGACAAGGACGACGACCCGCCGCCGACCAAGAAGGCCACGCCGCCGGCGAAGAAGGCCGCCCCCAAGGCCGCCACCAAGAAGCCGGGCGGCGTCAAGAAGCCCTCCTGGGCCAACTAGTCCTCGAATCATTAGACGGCGCTCGATGCGTCGAGCCAACTTCGACAAAGTGAAGGTCGGGGCGATCCGCTCCACCACCTACATCGTACCCCCGGGTAGCACAGCACCTGGGGGTCACGTTGAAGTCAAGTCACGTCTCGAGCATCACCCTCCTTCTCCTGCTCCTCGCCGCTAGCCAAGCCCGCGCCGACGTCCCGCCGCTGTCGAAGTACATGAGCCTACGGGACCTGCGGCGAAACCACCCTGCCCCCAAACGAAGCGCGATCTACCACGACGCCAAGCACACGCTCGCCGTGCGCGAGATGGCCTACAAGCTGGCGCGCGGCCGCGGCTTGAGCCGCGAGCAGGCGGTCTTCATCTCCGAGGTGGCGCTGCTGCACGACTGGGATCCCACGCGCAAGGCGGGAACTCCGGCGCGCGTGCCCGAGACGCTGCGTGCGCTGCGGCTCGACTTCGCGGGCAAACGGCCGCTGCTGCCCGGCCATCGTGGCTCGGTGCTCAAGCAGCGCTTCGGCTGGTCGCAGACGCAGCTCGAGATGGCGCTGGCGATGATCCAGCGCACCGAGTTTCCTTTCGGCAGCTCGCACCCCAACCCGCACTACAAGCGCCGCTCGCCGCTCGCGCGCTACAGCACGATGGTCGCGCGCCTGCCGCGCGAGGCGCGCGAGTTCGTGCTGCGCGAGGCGCCGATCCTCTCCGAGTACCCCGACAAGAGCAGCTCCTACGCGCTGCGCTCTTTCGACAAGGCGCTGCCGACCGTCAAGGGCCTGGTCAACGAGATCAACAACGCGGCCGGCAGCGCCGTGGTCAACACGAGGTCGCTCGACACGCCGCGCTTTCTGCGCTCGCTCGGTCAGCCGCTCGCCTTCGAGCACGACTACGCGCTCGCGCGTCGCTTCGGCGTGAAGAACTTCAACGTCCCCACGCGCCGCGAGGCGCTCTCGAAGCTCGGCCGCAGCACGCGCGCGACCTTCGCCGCGACCCAGCGCGGCTTCAGCGCCTACCAGCGCACGCTCGAAGCCGGTGGCAGCGAGCGCCAAGCCGTTCGCGCCGGCCGCGCCGCCTATCGCCGCGTTCGTGCGCGCGCGCGCACGAGGGCACCGCGTGCGTGGCGGCGCTCGCGCTGATTCGGCGCCGAGCAGCGTCGGCGTGGAGCGCGCTGCTCGGTCGCCGCTGCTAGACTGTTCGCGTGTCTCCCACCGCCTACGCGCCGCTGCTCGGCGGCGCCGCCGCGCTGATCGCGTTCGGCACCTTCACCGTCTATCTGGCGTCGATCCCGCGCGGCAAGGTGCCGGCGCGGCCTGTGGGCAGCGTGGTGCTGCAGGTGCTGGCGCTGCTCGCGGCCATCGCTGCGCTGATCGTCGCCACGCGCGTCGCGGGCACGTCGCTCGGCGCGACCATCGCGCCGTCGGCGACAGCGATGGTGCTCTCGGGGCTCTTTCTGTATCTGCTGTCGCAGCGCAAGACGCCGGTGGGCAAGCTCGCGGTGGCCGTCGGCGACACGTTGCTTCCGTTTACCAGCAAGGACCAGCGCGGCGCCCCGTTCGACAGCGCGTCGCTCGACGGCAAGCGCGTGCTGCTCAAGTTCTTTCGCGGACACTGGTGACCGTACTGCAGCGCCGAGTTGCGGCGCTTCGAGGCGATGCGCGAAGCGCTCGCGCGCGACGGCATCGAGATCGTCGCGTTGAGCAAGGACAGCGTCGAGGACGCGGCGCGCCAGGCCGAGCGTGATGGCCTCTCGTTTACGCTGCTCAGCGATCCCGAGCTCGAGGTGATCCGCCAGTACGGCGTCGAGCATCACAAGGCGATCGAGTTTTCCACGGCGAGCTTCACGCTCTTCGGCATCCCGCTGGCGCTGGTCCCGTCGTTCAAGACGATGGCGATCCCGACCACGCTGCTTGTCGACGAGCACGGTGTGATCCGCTGGATCGATCAGAGCGACGACTACCGGCTGCGCAGCGACAACGCGCGCGTGCTCGGCGCGGTGCGCGCGACGCTGCTCGCAGACTGACGGCGTATACTCGCGCGCATGCGACGATGGCTCTTGATCGCGCTGCTGCTGCTCGCGGGCGCCGGCGCGAGCGCCTGCTCCGATGACGGTGGTGCCAGCAGCGCGGACGCTGGACGCGACGACGCGGGCGCCGAGGCGGCGCCGAGTGATGGCGCACCGAGCTCCGACGCGGACGCCGGCCTGACGGACGCGCCCTCCGAGAGCACCGTCGACGCGCCCGGCGCGCGCAGCTGCGCGGGCCCCGGCGAGGACGGCACGCGCACGGCGCTCTGCACCGACGACGTGTTCACGGTGGGCGGCCACCAACGGCTCGCCGTCGTGTGCAAGCCGGCGCCGCTGCCCTCGGGTCCGCTGCCGCTGGTGCTCGGCTTTCACGGCGGCGGCGGCAACGCCTCGCAGTGGCGAAACACGCTCGCCTGGGAGCTGACGGCCGCGCGCTACGGCTTCGTCTTCGTCTTCATGCAGGGCTGCCGCGACAACGTGGCCGACTGCAGCGGCAGCGCGAGCTATCTGTGGAACGTCGGCAAGCAGGGCGAGAGCTCGTCGGTGGATGACCAGGCCTACACGCTCGAGGTGATCAAACGCCTCAAGGCGGTGCATGGCCTCGAGATCGACAGCGGCTGCCGCTTTGCCACCGGCCACTCTCTCGGCGGCATCTTCAGCTACTCGCTGCTGTGCGACCAGCCCACGCTGCTGACCGCCATCGGCCCGATCTCCGCCACGCCAACCGACGCCACCTGCACGCCGCACGGCGGCACGTCGATCTTTCACGTCCACGGCGTCGTCGACGACAACGTGCCGCTGGACGGCTGCTGCTCGCTGGCCCAGCAGACGCCGGCCAGCGCGCAGTATCTCGCCGGCTGCGCCAGCCTCGCGCGCTGCGCCAACCCGCTCAACTGGTGGCCGCCGGTGCGCAGCGGCAAACATCCGTTTCATGACGGCGTCGGCCTCGACGCGCTGGCGACCGGCCTCGGCTGCAGCGGCGGCTGGCAGCAGTCGAGCAAGAGCGGTGCGACCAGTTGTTACGCCTATCCCTCGTGCGCGGCGGGCCGCTCGGTCGAGGGCTGCCTCGTCGGCGGGGTGGCGCACTCGCTGGGCAACCTCGATAGCGCGGTCGACCTGCGCGATCACCTCTGGAAGCGATTCTCGAGCCACCCTGCCCGCTGACGCCGTGTAAACTGCGGCCCTCGCCATGCAGCCACCGAGTCACACCGACGGACGCCGCCACCTGTGGGCCACCGCAGCGCGGGGCTCCGACGAAGAGCACGTCGTGCCGATGTACGACGAGGAGGCCATCGCCGAGCGCATCGCCGAAATCGGCGCCCGCGTCGACGCAGCGTATCGCGACATCGAGGAGCTGACCGTGCTTGCCGTGATGGTCGGCGCCCTGCCCTTCTGCGCCGATCTGGTGCGGCGCATCGAGCGCCCTGTGCAGCTGGTGCTGGTCGAAGCCTCGAGCTACGGCGACGGCACCGAGTCGTCGGGGGAGGTCGAGTTCGATCTCGAGCGCGCGCGCCACAAGCTCGTCGATCGCCACGTGCTCGTGCTCGAGGACATCGTCGACAGCGGTCGCACGCTGGTGGCGCTGACGGCCGCGCTGCGCGAGATCGGGGTCGCCTCGGTGCGCAGCGCCGTGTTGATGGACAAGAAGGCGCGCCGCGTGGTCAGCTTCGAGCCCGACTTCGTCGGCTTCGAGATCCCCGACGCCTTCGTGGTGGGCTACGGCATCGATTACGCCGGCCGCTACCGCAACTTGCCTTTCATCGGCGAAGTAAAAAACCCGTCGCGCGGCGGCTGACAGGCCGTCGAGATATAGTACGATTTCAGTGCGCTATCGCTAAATGCTGACCGTTGTTCGCTTCATAGGGCTGCTGCTCGTCGCTGGGGCTGCCGCCGGCTGCACCACCGAGACCAAGCCGCGACTTTTGCCGTTCGCGCAGGCGCGCTACGAGATCATGGTCGGCGACTCGTTCAACGTGACGGTGGCGCTCAGCAAGGCCGCCGAGTCCGCCGCCTATGTCGACGTCAGCTCGGACTCTGCCGTGTGCCGCTCGGATCCAAGCGAGCTGCGCTTCGACGTCGGCGAGCGCGTCAAGGTCACGCGCATCACCGGCATCGAGGCCAGCCGCGGGCTCTATCGGCGCGTGACGTTCGCGCTGCGCGACACCGAGACGTCCAACGCGCTGTTGGTGCTGGTCTACCGCGAGGTCCCCACCGATGGCGCGCTCGGCGACGGCAGCGTCGACGGGCCCGGCGTCGACGGGCCCTCGGCCGACGCGCCAGGCGACACGATGCCCGGCGACAGCACCGACGCGAGCGGAGGCGACGGCAGCGACGGCGCCGCGATCGATACCAATTCAGCCGACACTAATTCAGCCGACAGTGGAGGTACGAGTGGCTGAGCGCTGTAAGAAGCTCTTGTTCTGTCTGATGCTGGCCCTGCCGGGGCTGCTCGCGGCTGCTTGCAGCGACGACAGCACACCGCCCGCCGTCGATCCCAACGACCTCTACGATCCGGCCGCCTGCCAGCGCTGTCACCGGCGCCAATACGACGAGTGGCGCGGCTCGATGCACGCCTACGCGGCGATCAGCCCGACCTTCGACGCCTTCGAGGACACCGTCTCGAAACTGACCAACGGCAGCGTCTCGCCTAGCGGCGCGTCGGCCAACTTCTGCGTCAACTGCCACACGCCGCTGACGCTGCAGCGCGGCGAGGCGTTCCCCGAATTCCAGAGCGAGGCCGACGGCAAGCGCCTCTTTAGCCAGCTCAGCGCGCCCTCCAAGCGCGGCATCGGCTGCACCTACTGTCATCGCGTGACCAGCGCCGACCACGCCAAGAGCCTGCTCGGCGACGGCATCGCCAACGCGTCGTTGGTCTGGCGCGACGGCGAGGTCTTCGTCGGCCCCCTCGGCAAGACGGTCGGCAGCAGCCGCCACATGCTCGAGAAGAACGACTTCATCAGCAAGCCCGAGCTGTGCGGCGGCTGCCACGACGTACGCCCGGTGCGGCCCGACGCGCGCACCAACGAGGGCTTCCAGCGGCTCGAGAACCTCTTCACCGAGTGGCAGACCGGCCCCTACAACGACCTCAACCACGCCGAGCGCCCCAAGCTGGTGGCGTTCTACAAGCAGAAGTACGGCACCGACCTGACCGGCAAGACCGTGCGCTGTCAGGACTGCCACATGTCGCTCTACCCGTGGAAGGCGCCGACGGTCTTTCCCATCGGCTTCGCCGCCACCGACGGCGAGCTGGTCGACCTGCAGCCGCGCAAGATCTCGCCGCACTTCTTCAGCGCGATCTCCATCGCGCTGATCGACAACTTCCCCAACCAGTTCGCCACGGCCGCGTCGCCGCCGACGCTGAGCTACAAGCTCGACAGCGGCGAGCGCGTCAGCATCCCCACCGACCAGCAGTCACGACGCAACGCGATCCTCGGCGCGGCCGTGCAGCTTTCGCTGGGGCAGACCGGCGCCAGCGTGACGGCCAACGCCACCACGTTGCCGATCGTCCTCGACGCCACCAACGTCGGCGCCGGACACAACGTGCCGTCTGGCTTCTCGCAAGAGCGCCAGATGTGGCTCGAGGTCTTCGTCGTCTCCGGCGACGCGGCGTTTTCCGACTGCCAGGGCGGAAGCCCCAAGGCGAGCTGCATCTATCGCTCGGGCTACCTCGTCGACCGCGCGCACCCGCAGACCGGCGAAGATCGCCCCGACGGCCGCCTGCACGACGAGGACCTCAACAACTTCAAGGTCAACGTCGACCCGACGACCTTCAAGTCCCAAGACGAGGTCGGCGACGACCTCAACCAGCGCGAAGGCGTGGACCCGATCAACCCCACACACGGCCCCAACCTCGGCCTGGTCAACTTTCAGAACCTGT
Organism: Myxococcales bacterium; assembly: GCA_020431405.1. Taxonomy (GTDB): domain Bacteria; phylum Myxococcota_A; class Polyangia; genus JAGQIK01. The sequence goes on along the minus strand of JAGQIK010000115.1, from coordinate 71,382 downwards.
TTCTGCAAAAGAAGGACGACAAGGGCGGCTATCACGAGGTGCACTCGGCGCACCTCGCCGACACCGTCGACAACAGCCACTCGCTGCCGCCATTCAAGACGAAGACCATTCGCTACGACGTGCCGCTGGCCGGCAAGAACGTCTCGGGCACCGTTCGCGTACGCGTGCGGCTGCGCGGGCGCCAGTTCCCGCCGTTGTTCCTGCGCACGCTGGCGCAGCGCAACCCGCACCTGGTCACCGAGGCGATGGTCGACCGCAACCTGATCATCGAGATGGCGAGCGTGGAGAAGACGATCGATGTGGGCGCTTCGACGCCATAGCGCGCGGCGGCTCGGCGCGCTGCCTGGCCTGGGTCTGGCGCTGACGCTCGTGGTCGCCACGCAGGGCTGCGGCGGCGACGAGAATGACAGCGACGTCTGCGCGGCTGATCTGCCGCAAGTGACCTACCGCGCGCACGTGCAGCCGATCATTCACCGCTACTGCGTGGAGTGTCACGACGCGGCGAAGGTCACCACGGCCGAGCGCCAGAGCGCCGTGTTCGATCACAACTACAACACCTACGCGTTGATCACGCGCTCGCCGGTCTTCCCGGCCAACACGGTCAACACGGCGGAGGCCTATTCGGACTGCCTTCGCGGCGTGACGAGCTGTACGCTGGAGCGCGAGGTCAACCTCGCACCCAAGATGCTCGAAGCCGTGCAGCCCAACGCCAACCCGGTGATGCCGCCGGCGGTCTACGAACGACCGATCGACGAGTGCAGCCGGCGCACGCTGGCACGCTGGGTCGCCGAAGGGACGCCGGAGTGAAACGCTGCACCACGACCGTGCTCGCGGCCGCGCTGCTGTTCGGCTGCGTGGGCTCCAACGAGGTCGTCGATCCCGACCAGCTGGCGGACGTGCCGCGACGCGGCGCGGTGCTGCTCGATCCGATCCCGCAGATCGAAAACGGCGTCGGCACCCTCGCGCTGACCTTCGAGGACGGGCCCGCCGCGTCCTTTTCGCGCGGCATCATCGACACGCTGACCGCCTACCGCATCCCCGCGACGTTCTTCTGGCTCGGCTCGCGCATCGAGGGCAACCGCGAGGTGGTGCAGTACGCCCACGACCAAGGCCATCAGGTGGCCAATCACTCGTTCTATCACCACCGCCAGGTGCTGCTCGATCGCGACGAGTTCGTCTTTCGTCTGCGCGCCACCAAGCAGAACATCGGCGACGCCGACGGGGCGCGGCTCTACTATCGCTTCCCCTACGGCGAGGCCGACGACGAGCATCTGGCGTGGCTCGCCGCGACGCCGTTCTCCAAGGGCGGCCGCTACCAGTCGGTGGGCTGGAACATCGACAGCGCCGACTTCGACTTCGGCCGCGGCTACCCCGAGATCATCGCCAGCACGCGCATCACGCGCGAGGCGGGCAAGTGCGGCATCGACGAAAATCCGTTCGTCGATGACTACGTCGGCTGGGTGCAGTTCGCCACGCGCCGCACCGGCGGCGGCGTGATCCTCTTTCACGACACGCAGCGCATCACACGCGACTTCCTCGGCGAGATCATCACCTACCTGCGCGACGCGCGCGTGTACTGGAAAGAGCTCGAGCGCCAGGACGCCGAGCGTAAGAAGCGCTACCAGCGCTACTACAGCTGCATGGGCGTGGACGGCGGTCTGTCGTTCAAGTTCGAGTCGCTCTCGAGCGGCAGCTGGCCGAGCCTCGCACAGGGAAGCGCGCTCGACTGCGACACGCCCTACGACGCGGCAGCGTACCCGACCGCGACGACGAGCTTCGCCAGCGACATCAAGCCGATCCTCGACAGCACGGCGGCCGGCTGCGCGACGGCGTCGTGTCATCCGAGCGGGCGCGGCGCCTCGGGCTACTCGGCGACCACCGTCGCCGAGCTGCTGTCGCCCGGCTCGCAGGCGCGCTTTGCCGGCAAGTGCGGCGTGGTGCGCGGCGATCCCGACGCCAGCTTCTTGATCGACAAGCTGCTCGGGCGCTCGGGCCGGCGCATGCCGCTCGAGCTCTCGCCGCTTTCCGACGCGCAGCTCGAGCTGTTCAAGCGCTGGATCAGCGAGGGGGCGCCCCCATGATCGCGCGTCTAGCAATCGTGGCGGCGCTGTTGGGGTTGCCGCTCGGCGCGCTGGCGCAAGGCAAAGCACCGGCACCCGCGGGGGGGCAGGCAGGCGGCGGCGCTGTGCAACAAGCGCTGGCGGCCAAGGACTACGCACGCGCGCTGAAGCTGCTCGAAGCGAAGGCGCGCCGCGAAGGCCACAAGAACGCGGCCACGCTCAAGCAGCTCGGTCAGGTGGCGAGCTGGGCCAAGCAGAATGACGCGGCGATCAAGTGGTACCGCGCGTACATGAAGCTGCGCCCGGGCGACGACACGACACACCTCGGGCTTGCGCAGCTGCTGTCGTGGAGCAAGCGGCGCGCGGACCAGCTCGAGGCGCTCAAGATCTACGACCACCACATCGCCTGGCGCCCCAACGACGTCGGCCTGCGCCTGCGTCGCGCGCGCGTGCGCTACTGGGCAGGACAGCGCGCCGGCGCCGTCGCCGACTACGAGGCCTATCTCAAGGCGCGCCCCAACGACGTGTCGGCCAAAGGCGCGCTGGGCCAGCTGCTGGTCGAAGAGGCGGCGCTGGCCAGCGTCAAGCGCGGCGTGATGCTCATCGGCGCCTACCTGGCGCAAAACCCCAAGGACGTGGCGGCCAGGCTGCGGCGCGGGCGCGCCCTGATGCGCCTCGGCGAAGGCCAGCAGGCGATCGAAGACTTTCGCGCGTACCTGGCCAAACACCCGGGCGACAGCAAGGTGCGCGACGAGATGGCCCGCGCGTTGGCGACGCTCAAAGACAAGAAGTCGCTCGCGCTCTCTCTGGCGCTCTACAACAAGCGCCTGGCGAGCAACCCGCGCGACCTGCAGAGCTTGCTCTCGCGCTGCCGTGTCTACACGCTGATGGGTCGCACCAAAGAGGCCATCGAGGACTGCCGCCGCTACGTCAGCGAATCGGGCCGCACCAAGAAGGCGCAGCTCGACGCGGCGACGGTGCTGTCGTGGAGTCGCGAGCGGGCGTCGCTCGACATGTCGGTGCGGCTGTTCGACATCCACCTGCGGCTGCACCCCGGCGATCTCGCGGTGCAGCTCAAGCGCGCGCGCGTGCTGTCGTGGGCGCGGCGCTACGACGAGTCGGTGGCGGCTTATCGCGCCTATCTGCGCGCGCGACCCAAGGACCCCAAGGCGCTGCTCGAGATGGCCGCCGTGCTCGGTTGGCAGGCGAGCAAGGCCAAGCGCGAGCACGCGGCGCTGCTCTACAAGCGCTACCTGCTCGACAACCCGCAGGACTGTCAGACGCGCGTCAAGCTGGGGCGGCTGCGCTACTGGATGGGCCAGTACAAGCGGGCCGTCGCCGAGTTTCGCCGCTGCCTGTCGAGCAACCCCGGCGATGACGAGCTGCGCGAGCTCTTGGCCCACGTGCTGGCCGAGTCGGGCGACCTGCGCGCCGCCAAGGACCAGCTCGAGAAGCTCTCCAAGGACAAGCGTGACAAGCCGAGCGCGCAGCTGATCTTCGCCAAGGTGATGCGCATGCAGGGCGAGATGACGCGCGCCGAGACGGCCCTCGACCGGCTGGCGCACCGCGTCGACGCCAAGAAGCAGCCCAAGCTGGCGCGCATGGTGCGGCTCGAGCGCGCGCAGCTGTACGCGGCCAGCGGGCGCAAGATGCGCGCGATCGCCATCGCCGAGCAGGTGGTCGGCGAAAACCCCAAAGACGCCGACGCGATGCTGGTGCTGCGCAACGTCAAGAACGCCGCCAGCGAGCCGCGCGTGGTGCCGAGCTTCTTCGCCTATCGCGACACGCAGGGCAACCTGCTCGTCAAGGCGGGGCTCGTCGCGGAGGCCTACCTGCACCCGCGCATGAGCCTCTACGCCGACGTCAGCGCGTGGCGCATCTCGCACGTGCGCGAGGGGCTGTGGACGCAGCGCTTCGACTTCGGCCTGCGGCTGCGCCCGACAAACAACGCCGAGATCCGCGCCGCCCTCGGGCCGCGCACCTATCAGATCTACGACGCCGAGCTGGGCGCCAACGTCGACGTCACGCTGCGGCCGACGGCCTGGCTGCGGCTCGGCGCGGCCTACAGCTACGACGACCTGTATCAGGTGTTCTACCAGCCCGGCTCGCTGTCGGCGCGCGCGCGCGGACACAGCGCGTCGGCGTCGGCGCAGCTGACGCTGCCCTATCGCATCGTGGCGAGCGGCGAGGCGACGCTGCGCTTTCTCGATCCCTCCAACCGCGCTGTGGATGTCAGCGGCAGCGTGGTCGTGCCGATCTGGTCGCTGCTGTCGGTGGGCTACTACGGCCGCTGGCTCGGCTGGACCAAGACGGACCCGTCGTACTGGAGCCCGACCGCGTTCAACATGCACATGGCGCTGGCGCGCGTGCTCAAAGAGCTGCCGCGGCTCGGCCTCGCGCTGCAGGGACAGGTCGCGCTCGGGCTCGGTGCCGAGCGCATCGACGGCGTCGCCGAGACCGGCGTGCAGCCCGCGCTCAGCGCGCGCGTCGACGCGTCGTACTCGCCCACACGCTGGCTGACCATCGCCGCGAGCGTGGACATGGGCTACTGGCCGCGCCTGCAGATCGTCGACTTCGAAGGCGGCGTCGGCTCGCCCGACGTACAGCAGACGCGCATCAAGAACGCCGACACGTTCTTCTGGATCGCACCCACGCTGACGGCGACCTTCCGCCTCTAGCCGGGACAAAAGCCGCCACCCACCGGGGTCACTCTCTGCTCCGCAAGCCCCTGGATTCAAAGGACGAATAACCCACAATGACAAAACCCGACGTGCGGTATCCGCACGTTTGGTTTTGTCATTGTGGGCTGTAGGGCCTTTGGTTCCGCGGGGTTGGAGGGCGTAGAGTGACCCTCGGGGCGGGCACGGGCGATGCAACGTTCGCCGCTGTGCGCTCGCCTCGCTTCACGCTTGCCGCTCTGCCCGTCGCGCTGGTCGTGCTGTCGAGCAGCGCGCAGCCCGCGGTTGGCGCGCCGCCGCTGCGAGCCGCCGATATCCGCGTGCTGCGCCGCGTGGTGCGCGAAGCGAAAGCGCGCGGGTTTGTCATCCGCCGCATCCAGCCGCGCGACCCGCGCATGTTGCGCCACCCCTCGCACGCCAAGACGCTGCCGCGCGATCCGGCGGGCAGCAACATCCTCGGCAACGTGCTGTCGGTGGCGAAAGGCAAGCTGCGCACGTGGTGGCGCCCCGGCGGCGCCAATCACGCCGGGTCGTCGCTGCTGCACGAGCTCGGTCACGGGCTGTATGCGCAGCAGCGCGGACAGTTCCGCCCGCGACCGCGGCGCGGACGGCTCGATGCGCACCACCCGATGCGCTTCGTCGAGGCGGCCGTCGGCGAGCTTCAGGCCAACAACATGGCCATCGGCCTGCTGCGCCAGGTCGGCGCGAGCAAGCAGCAGATCCGCGACTTCATCAAGAGTCGCGAGCGGTCCTATGGCACGTATCTGCACGTGTCGAAGGCGACCAAGCGCCACCCGGAGTACCGCGCGTATCGCTCGGTGATCCGCACGCTGCGCTCGCTGCGCGGGTTCACGGCGACGGGCTCGATCACGCGTGACATCCCCGAGGTCAGACGCCTCGCCGACGCGCTCGAGGCGTCGGACCGCGCTCCATAGACAGCAGTCAAGGGTCGTGAAAGTCGGCGCCAGCGCGCCCGTGATCCGCTGCACAGGCTCGGCTGGAATCGGCTGTGTTTGTGAGCTGCGCTGCTTCTGGCGCACGCGTTGCTTTGTAGACTGGCAACCAAGGAGCGCCGCATGAGATATCGCCTAGCCATCGCTTGTCTCGCCCTCGCCTTCCCGCTGCTCACCGCCGCCGCTGGCGACCAGCGCGGCTGCGGAAGCGGCCTCGATAACCGTCCGGGCGAGCCCGGCATCGATGTCGGCGGCGTGGCCGGCGCTGACTGGGACGTGAGCTATGGCACGGACCTCACCGTCATCGTCAAGAGCGGTGGCGTCGTCGTGGCGACGCAGACCTACGCCACGGGCGTGGGCGGGCCGATCGACATCGACGGCATCCAGGTCGACCTCAAGGCGATGTGCGAGCGCGGGGACGTGACCTGTCCGCAGGACGTGTTTCCAAACCAGGTCACCATGACGCAGCCCGGCGCCGACATGCATCTGCTGGCCGTGACGTTCAACCCCAAGGGCGCGCTGTCGGATTACGAAAAGGCGACGCTGCTCGGCAACGTCGACAGCGACCACGACTTCTCCATCGCCCTCGGCGTCGGCGCCGCAGCGGCCGGCGTGTGCGGCCTGCTGTCGGTCTCCTATGCCACCGGCAGCATCACGTCGAGCTCGACCAACGCCGCCGGCGTGCCCATCGGCACCAACCTCTCGGGCGAGATCGTCACCGGCCTCGCCGGCGGCTGCGCCGTGCTCGGCCAAGGCGGCAACGCCGGCGCCGCGGCGGGCATCACGGTCGAGCTGCGCTTGCCGTTTACCGCCGTGCGCCGCTGACAGACTCGATGGTCTTGACGCGCCGTCCCCCGGCGTAGCGTGCGCGACGCGAGAACCCCCCGCCTGGCTGCCAGAAGCTCCACGACCCCTCCATCAGCCCGCGCTCGTAGCGGCCGCGAGCGCGCGGGCCGCCGTCTAAGAACCAAAAGACCCACTGGCCATCGCGCTCGTCGTCGCGGTAGTGGCCGTGCTCCTTGATCAAGCCGTTGAAGTACCACTTGGTCGAAAGCCCGTGGCGCTTGCCGCGACGATACTGGGTGCGCTCGACGAGCACTCCGCGAAACCAATCGCGCGACAGCCCGTGCTCCTGGTTGCGGCGCCAGTACGAAAGGTCCGTGATGCGGCCCTCGTGGTCGAAGCTCACGCTCTTGCCGTGAAGCTCGCCGTGAACGTACTGCGCGAGCTTCTCGAGCTGCCCGCGGGCGTTCTGCAGCGTCCAGTCGCCGTGCTGTAGACCGCTCTCGTCCCACGAGCTGTGCTCCTGCGCGCCTTCGAAGGTGAAGCGCACGCTCCAGCGCTTGCGACCACGCCCGTCGAAGAAGCGAAGCTCGCGCAGGCTGCCGTGAGCCGTGTACATCACGCGGTGGCCCACTGGGTGGCCTGCAACGTACTGCCCCTGCTCGGCGAGCCTCCCGCTGCTGTGCCACCAGCGATAGGGGCCGTGTTGCACCTTGCTGTTGGCGCGCACGCACCAGATCGCGAGCTCTGCGCGGCTGCCGCGTTGCCACGTGCCAGCGGGGCAGCCGCCGCGTTTGTGCAGCTCGTAGCCCGCGCGTCCGGCGCTGTAGAGCGTGGCGGCGAAGAGCAGCCACAGCAGCGGGTCGAGCCAGCGCAGCCGAGGCCACGCCCCGCGCGCCACGTGCAGCGCCGACAGCCCCCAGCGCAGCGGCAGCGCCCGGTAGTGGTTGTCGGCGAGCAACGGCAGGTCGACGGCGTGCAGCGTGACGCGATCGCCGACGCACAGCGTCGACAGGCGCGCGACGACGTAGCCTCCGCCGACGTGCACGGTTTGACGCGTGGGTCGGTCGGCGGCCGCGGCGGCCGCGGCATCGACGTCGCGCTCGATGTCGAACCAGGCTTCCGCGAGCACGCAGCCGCGGCGCGCCGCGAGCACAGTGGCGCCCGCGTCACCGGGCCCCACCACGCGGCCGCGCACGCAGCGGTGCTCGCCGCGCACGCGCGGCCCTGCGTAGCGGCGGCGCCAGAGCAGGCGGTAGGTCAGCAGCGCGGCGGTGGGGATGGCGAGCGCGAGGCTGGTCAACAACACATAGCTTGCCGACACCGGCGCGCAGCCGATGTTCCGGCACGTGCATCAGGACCTACTGCGCGCCGAAATGGTGCTCCGCGAATCGCAGGAAGGTCTGCCAGTCCTCGAGCCCGAGGCTGTGGCCGCCGGGTCGGCTGTGCCACGAAAGGTCGGCTTCGAGCAGGACGTCGTTGCCGTTCTTCTGCAGACCGGAGCTTCCGAGCAGCTCGTAGACCGGCGAGGCGGCTTCGACAGCGCGCAGCGCGCCGGGCGGATCGGCCCAGCTGTCGTCGTCGCCGTTGGTCGCGAGCAGCGGCCGCGGCGCAACCAGCGCGATCAGCAGGTGCTGGTCCACCGGCAAAAAGACCTCCTTGTTGTTGAACAGCGGGAAGGTGTCGTTGAACCAGTGTGGAAAGAGGCCATTGATGGCAAACAGCGATTCGCCCAGGCTGCTGCGGCTGAGCGTCGCGCCGCCGGTGCCCGACTGGTGCGGGATCGCCATCGCGATGCGCTCGTCGAAGGCGGCCGCGAGCAGCGCGACCTTGCCGCGGCGCGAGTGCCCGACGGTGATGATGCGCTTGCCGTCGACGTCGGAGTCGGCGACGAGATGGTCGACGACGCGTTGCACGCCGAAGGTCCAGGCGGCGATCGTGCCCCAGCGCTGCGCCGGGGCAACGTCGACCTGGTAGTGCGGGTGCACACCATCGGCGAAGCTGGTGTCGTCGCGGTTGTCGGGATCGATGTCGCTCTCGTGAACCGCGGCGAGCGCGAAGCCGCGCTCGACGATCAGCGCGATGGGCCAGCGCTCCGCGCGCCCGCCGCGGCCCGCCTCGGTGGCCTTGTTATCGACGGCGCCCGGACACAGCCCGTCGACCCACGCGCTCGAGAGCGCCACCTCGGGGTCGGCGATCAACGTGTGGTTGCCGCACGGGTCGAGCGCGAGGAAGACGGGCGGCGCACGCGTGGCCGCGGGCGGCAGAAACAACGCGACGTTGATCGGCGGCGCGCTGCCGTCGCCGTGGGTCAAACGCACGTGCTTGTACCGCACCTTGCCGCCGGCGATGGTGACGTCCTTGATCACCTCGGAGCGCACCTCGGCTGTGGTCGGCCAAAAACCGTAGACGTAGTGCTGAAAGAGTCGGCGCAGCTCGGGAGCTCGCACGTCGCGCCACGCGTCGGGGCTGTCGATGCTGCGCGCGCCAATGAACGTGGTCAGCGCGTCGGGCAGCTCGTCGCGCCGCGGCAACTCGGAGACGGCCGGCAGCTCGGGCAACGGCTCGCTGGCGCTGCTACAGGCGCACGGCGCGAAGGCGAGGATCAGTACGGCGGCGACCGAGAGCGGGTGGCGGCGGGGCATTGCACCGATAGGATGCGGCAAGCGCGCCGCCAGCGCACGCGGCGCGTGCTACCGTCGACAGATGCGCACCACGGTGATCTGCAGCGCGCTGGTGCTGGCAGCGGGGCTCTCGCTGGCGGCTTGTTCGAAGAAGCAGTCGAGCGGCGGCGCCGCCGGGAGCAGCGCCGGCGCAGGCTCGGCGGCGCAGGCGACGAACAAAGGCGGCAGCGGCGCAGGCTCTGGTGGCGCCAAGGCGAGTGGCGCGGCGACGGCGTCTGCCGCCGACCTCGAGGTCGTGGTGCCCGCCGGCTTCTCGGGCTTCGGCATGGAGAAGCTGCTCGCGCGGCTGCAAGGTGCGTGGCTCGTACGCGGCGCGACCCTCGCGCGAGCTCACGCGTGGAACGTGCGCGGGCGCTCGGTGGCTGTTTACGATGGTGCGAGAGAGAAGCGCTTCGAGCTGAGCGTGCTCTCGCCCTGCGCGATCAAGCTCTCTCGCCAGCTCGGCGGCGGCACCACGAGCACGATCACGGTGGTGGCCTTCGATGGCGACACGCTCTACGCTGGGCTCGGCGGCGCAGCGATCGCCGGCACCGACGGCGCCTGGGTCGCCTGCCTGGGCGGTCAGACCTTCACGCTGCGGGCCGGAAAGTGCGCGCTGTGGAAGCGTTCGATGTTTCGCGATGAGCTGAAAATCGTGCCCGGCGAGTGCTCGGTGGCCGACAAAGGCGGCTCGAAGGTCTTTCGCGCCAAGGTGCGCGGCAGTCAGCGCGAGCTCGCGATCGAGGGCAAAGTGGCGATGACCGCGCAGAAGCGACGCGCGCCGGCGGAGCGAGCCGACTCCTACCAGACGGCCAAAATGAAAGCCGCAGGACTTTCGCGCTAGAGGCTCTAGTAGCCCTCGAAGCGCACTTCCAGGGGCTCGACGCGGCCGCGCGTGGCGGCGGCGATGGCCTGCTTTTCGGGGGTCGGCCCCCCGTGCTTGCACGGCGTGAAGACCAGCTCGCGCACCTCGCCGGGCAGCGCGGAGGCGAAGGCCGCTGCAAAGTCTGCCGCCCAGCCCACGCAGCGCGCGATACATCGGCCGTCGGCGCGCCGCTCGATAACGAAGCGCGCGTGCTCGTGGCCGTAAGCCAGGTAGCTCAGCTTGACGGGCAGCTCGGCCCACAGCCGCATCACCGCGGGGCCGTCTTCGACCTGATAGCCGCTCGGCTGCAGCGTGAGCGCTTGCAGCCGCTCGAGCAGGCGGTAGCGGCGTAGATCACCGAGCACGCGCTCGATGTCGCCGGGATCGATAGTCAGCGTTAGCCGCCGCAGGTTGGCGAGCGAGCTCGCCTCGACCATCGCCGCGAGCTTCTTTCGGCTCGGCGGCCGCGGCAGCGAGAGCGCCTGCAGCGCGCGTGGTCCCGGCAAGCCCACCAGCACGTCGAGGATCGTGTTGCTGGGCACCTCGAGCGACGTCAGGTTGCGCGCGGCGCCCTCGACGAAGAGCTGCAGTCGGCGCGCGCTGCCGCGCCCCTTGTGCAGCTCGCGCAACGTGGCGAGCCGCTCGTCCGCGGCGGCGCGCTGCCAGATCTCGTCGGTGGCCACCGCGTTCTGCGCCAGCTCGGCAGCGAACAGAAAGCCCCGTTCGAAGACGACCTTGTTGAGCACGCGTTCCAGATCTTCACCGATCCACTGGCCGCGATGAGCGCGCAGCAGCGCGCGAACGCGGCGCTCCTCTTTGCTGCTCGCCGCGCCGCGCGCTTGCTGCAGCTGCAGGCCGATCAGCTCGCCGCGCGGGTCGCCGGCCTCCTGCAGCAGGTCGGCGTAAACCCGGCGCGAGTCATCGTCGTCGGGGTCTTGATAGATCGCCGCCAGCAGCTCGCTGGCGCTGCGCCCATCGCGCGCGGCGTCATCGCGCGCCGGCAGCAGCGCGCGCCACCGTTGCTCGTCGTCGATAGACGAGACGCTGACGGCTTCGAGCTGCGCGATGGCGTTGGGCAGGGCGCGCGCGAGGTAGTCGCGAACGGTGGCGCGGCGCGCGCGCGGAGAGGCGGCGAGCTCCCGCATGGCGACGAGCTGGCGCGGATCGCCTAGTGCCACGAGCGCACGCAGCATGGTGCCGTAGACCGTCTCCGCGCCAGCGGCGTCGTAGGCGCTGAACGGCGCGGCTCGCAGCAGCTCAGCGACGGCGGCGGCGAGGCGCGGATCGGGGCCGAGCTGCGCCAACGCCTCGAGCCGGGCGAGCGGCGCGGCGTACTTCTCGCGGGTGTATTCGGGTCGCAGGATGCCGAAGTAGTCGGCTGCGATCGGTACCTTCTTGCGCAGCGCACGCGCCAGCGCGCCGACCTCGCGCGGCGTGCACTGCTCGGAGCGCGCCAGCGCGATCCATGCACGCTGAAAATCCTCTTTGGTGCGCCCCTTGGGCTGCGGCGCCGGGTCGGCGCTGTCGACGGCCTCGATCACCTCGGCGATGACGGCAGAGCGCGTCTCGCGCCACGCGGCGAGCGCTGCTGCGAGCGCCTGGTCTGTGTCGCCGTCATCGAGTGCTCGCTTGGCGGCCTCGGCGCTCATCGCGCGCCATCGTATCACGGCTTTGCAGCACGACCCGGGCGGCAGATACAATCGACATTCGTTGACGCCGCCCAAGATCATCGGAACACAGATCGGCAACTTCAAGGTCACCGAGCTCATCGGAGCGGGTGGCATGGGTGAGGTCTATCGCGGCGAGCATGTCGTGCTGGGACACCCGGTAGCCGTCAAGGTGCTGCGTCGCGGGGACCCGGGCGATGCGACGCGCGCCGAGCGCTCGGTGGCGCGCTTCATCAACGAGGCCAAGCTGCTGGTCAACATCGACAGCCCGCACATCGTGCGGGTCTACGATTTCGGCCAGCTCGACGGCGGCGCGCTGTACTACGTGATGGAGCACCTCGACGGCGAAGACCTCGCCGACGTGCTGGCGCGACGCGGGACGATGACGCCCGCCGAGGCGCTGCCGTACCTCGATCAGGTCAGCGCGGCGCTGCATACGGCACACCAGGCCGGTGTGGTTCATCGCGACCTCAAGCCTGCGAACGTGTTCGTGGCGCGCGAGCCGGACGTCGCCGGCGCGCCGCGCGTCAAGCTCATCGACTTCGGCATCGCAAAACACCTCGCCGCCGCAGACAGCGGCGTGACCGTCGGTGCGGTGGGCAGCCCGCTGTTCGCAGCGCCCGAGCAGATCGATCACGAATCGCCCTTCGAGGTTGGCCCACACACCGACATCTACGCGCTCGGCGTGACGGTCTACCGCATGCTCAGCGGCGCGCTGCCCTTCGATGTCGACGAGGCGGCCAATCCGCTGGCGATCATGATCATGACTGCGCGCAGCGCGCCCGTGCCGCTCTCCGAGCGAGCGCCGACGCTGCCGGTGGGAATCTGCAAGCTGGTCGATGCCTGCTTGGCAAAAGCGCCGGCGGCGCGGCCGCAGTCGGCACGCGCGTTCTACGACGCCTTCGCGGCGGCGGTGGACGGGCGCACCGAGCAAGCGGTGGCGATCTCGGAGCGCGCCCTGGCCGTCACGCGCGAGCAGTCTGGACGCGCGGCCAGCGCATCGACTGCGCCCGCGCGAGGGTCGGGGCTTGGCCGCGGTGGGTTGCTCGCAGTCGGCGCCGCCATCGCGGCGACGGCCGTCGCGGTGACGTTGGTGCTGACGCGGGCGCGCGTGGGCGCCGACGACACGCAGGGGCTTGGTAGCGCGCTTTCCACGGCTGCTGCCGCGCCCGCAGACGCCGCGCGGGCGCGCGTGGACAGCGCCTCTGCGGGGTCTGGCGGCGTACGCGACGAGCCCGAACGACACGCGCCGTCGGATCCCGCGCCCGCCAAGAACAAGGGCCTGCGGCTGCGAAAGCTCGCCAACCCCTTCGCGCGCAAGGCCAAGGGCACGCCGGGCCTGAAGGTACCGAGAATCTTCATGCCGCGAGGCGAGACAAAGAAGCGGCCGGCCTCGCCCTCCACCGCGGACACGAAGAGCAACTCGCTGCCCACCGACGCCGATCCCCCATCCAACCTCATGCAGCGGCTGCTGCCCGAACCGACGATCAGCTGCAAGTGCGACAAGAGCTTTCGCACGCAGGTGCGCGCGCGCTTTATCCACCGCATTCGCTACTGCCTCGAGCACGAGATGTGGCGCGACAAGCGCCCGTTTGGCCACGTGCGCAGCAACCGCGTCGCCGGCAGCCTGCGCTTCCGCGTCGACCCCTTCGGGCGCGTGGCGTCGAGCCCAGCGGCAATACGCCGCAGAGTACGCATCACGCCAGCGCGCACGATCCCACTCACGCCAAAGCTGCTGACGTGCTTCGTCCGCATCGTGATCCAAGCCAGCGGTCAGCTGCCAAAACGGCCCGTGACGGAGGGCACCATCGGCGTGACCCTGCGCTACAGGCTGATCATGGACGACTCGTGGGCACGGGTTACGATGTGATCGCATGAGCGAACACGACCCCCTGATCGGAACACTGCTGGCCGGCCGCTACCGCATCGAGTGTCTGCTCGGTCAAGGCGGCATGGGCAGCGTCTACAAGGCGCGGCACGAGGTGCTCGACCGCGACGTGGCGATCAAGCTCGTCAGCTCGCGCGCGCTGGCCGCCGACAAGATGCTCAAGCTCTTTCGGCGCGAGGCGCGCGCCGCGACGCGTGTCGACCACCCCAACGTGACGGCGATCTACGACTTCGGGCACGACGAGCTCGGACGGCCCTTCATCGCCATGGAGCACGTGGTGGGGCGCAGCCTCGTCGGGCAGCTGATGCGCGGCGGCGCCACCGAGCCGATGGGCCTCGCGCGGGCGCTGCCGATCTTGCTGCAGCTCGCCGAAGCGATGCTCGCCGCGCACGGCGCCGGCGTGGTGCACCGCGACCTCAAGCCCGAGAACGTGCTGCTGACGCGCCACCGCGGGCGCGACGACTTCGTCAAGGTGCTCGACTTCGGTCTCGCACGCCTGGTCGACGCCGCGGACAGCGCGTCGCTGCTCGAGGGCGACTTCTACGGCACGCCGGCGTACATGTCTCCCGAGCAGTGCGCCTGCAAGCCGGTGGGGCCTCCCGGAGACGTCTACAGCTTCGGCATCATCGCCTACGAGATGACGTGCGGTGTGCTGCCGTTCAACGCCGCACCCGCGCAGCTGCTCTATCACCACCAGAACAGCGATCCGCCGCCGCCGGCGACCACGCGTGGTGTCTCGTCGCCCATCGATCCGCTGCTGCTGCGCTGCCTCTCCAAGGACCCCGACGCGCGCGGTCACGCCGTCAAGCTCACGCGCGAGCTGCGCGAGCTCAGCGCGCTGGTGGGCGCCCAGCTGACGCGCGCGCCAAAAACATCGCTGCCGCTCACCGTGCCAGACGAAGGCACAGGCGACGGCGACGCCGACCACAAGCCAACCATGGCGGCGACCATCGAAGAGCAGCGCCAAAAAGCCGCGAGCCGCCACGCCCGGCGCCGCGCCCTCGACGAGCTCGCCGTCGCCCTCGCCGAGCGCGGCCTCGGCGGCGACGACCTCGTCGAGCGCTTTGCCGCCAAGCTCGACGCCGAAGACGAAGTGCTGCGTCTCGAGGCCGAGCTCGACCTGCTCGAGGTCCTCGCCGACCACCACGAGCAGCGCTCGCGCGAGCGCGAAGCGCGCCTGCGCCCTGCCATCGGCCAGCAGCGCACTGACCGTGGCGCGCGCGGTCAACCCGGCGGCGCCGAGCGCGCCATCGAGAAGCTGCGCACCATCGCCTCCCTGCGCGACGCCCGCCTCGAAGACATCGCGCGCCGCACGGAGACGCACCGCCACGAGCTCGACAGTGCCGTGCTGGCGGCAAACGCGGCGCGCGAAGCGCTGATCGAGCTCTTGCGCTCGCTGCGCAGCAGCGCCGGCGCCGACGCCGAGATGATGTCCTTGTATATGCGCGCGGGCGTCTGAGCTTCTGTTCTAGAACACCGCTCGTCTACAGCTCCGCGGGCACACAGCCCTTCGTGCGCGCGTGCTCGCGCAAAGCGCGCGGGGACTCTGGGTCGTCGGCGTTGACGGTGGCGAGATCGACGCTGGGGAGCTTCTCGCCGTAGGTGGCAGCGAGCTCGGCATTGATGGCGTCGATGAAGACGTTGGCGATCAACGCGTAACCGGTGTTGCTGAGGTGCAGCTGGTCGAGTCCGAAGAGGCCGCCGTAGGGCGCGACGCCGAGCTTGCTGTCGCCGACCTGCTTGCCCTCGCGTCGGACCTTCTCGACTTCGCTGGCGAGGTCGACGATGTGGATGTTGGCGTACGCGCCGGCGGCGCGCTGCATGGCGGCGTTGAGCTCGGCGATGCGCTGGTTGAAGCGCACGACCTTGGCGTCGAAGTCGGCGGGCGCCTCGCCCTTGGCGATGCGGCGCTGGCGCAGCTGCGCCAGGGCGGGCAACGCGTCTACGCTGGGCGCGTTGCCGATGAAGACGTGACCAGCGGCGACGGAGAGGCGCTTGGCGAGCGCGCCGGCGTCGCGTTCGAAGTCTTGCAGCTTGGGCAGCGCGTCGAAGTCGAGGTCGTCTGCCGCGCCGATGACCGCGCGACCGATGTCGTTGAGGAACAAGTCGGTGGAGACGACGATGTCGGGCTTGTTCTGCTCGACGAGGTCGATCTGCGTGTCGGGCGGCGACTGGAGGATCTGGGGGCCGGCGGCGCGCGGGTGCGAGACGAGGTTGGCCATCACCACGAGGAAGCCGTCGGGCCCATAGACTAGGTCGTGCAGGTGAAAGCCGCCGACGGCGACATTCTGCGGCGTCATGTCGGGATCGAGGCGCGCACGAGCGAGCTCGATGGTGTTGGTCTTGGGATCGATGAGGCCTTCGAGGATGCTCGGGTCGAGCTTCGGGCCAGGCAGCGAGCAGTCATCCGCGACGTCGTCGGGGCCGAGCACGCGCAGCAGCGTGGGTGAGATCAGCGGCAGGCCGATGTATGCCCCCGCGGCGCGCGCGATCTGCGCCGCGGGCCCCATGCGCTGCGAGGCGGGCGAGATGCCGTTGGCCTGCACGCCCTGCGTCCAGCTGGCGCCGATGGCCATCCAGCGCGCGCGCGCGAAGGCGCCGCGCGCCTCGAGCTCGAAGGCTTGCTGCCAGCGTCGTTCGCCGCCGCTCCAGCGCGCGACGATATCGACGCGGCCGGGTCGTGCCTGCCCCTGCACCGAAGCCCAGACGCCGCCGTCGTCATCGTCGACAGCGAGCTCCACGGCCGCCGCGTCGCCAAAACGCAGCGTCAGATCGCCGGCGCGCACCAGCTCCGCGAGGTCGACGTCGGCAGCGTGAAGCTTGACCCGCACCTGACCGAAGAGCGCGCTGCGCGCGGGCGTCACGGTGACCTGCGGTGCGGGTGAACAGGCCGCCAGCGCGACGGCGGCAAACAGTGCTGCGTGTTTCATCGGCGTCGCGACGATGCAGGGCCAGTGCCATCACCGCCCGTCCTTTGGGATCGCGTGCTTGCGCCGCCGCCGCGCCGCGAGCGGGCGGCCGGTGTGCAACCGGGCGTGGGCAGTGGCGCCTGCAGCGAGCGCCCTTCGCCGCCCACGACGATCCGCATCGAAAACGCTGCGCGCCTTGTGCCGACTCGAAGCCGACGGCCGTTTGCAGCGCACGCGAACCTCACGTCTTTGCACGCGCGACGTACCTGGCACGGGCGCTGCTCCGGCGGCGTGCAAGACTGGGAGGTCCACCGATGAAACGCATGTTCACGATCGTCAGCAGCACCATAACCGTCGGCGCTCTCGCGCTATCGCTGTGCGCCTCCGCCGAGGCCGCGCCGCAGCAGGCGCTCAAACGAAAGATGCGGCCGCGCCCTGGCGTGCGCGCCGCGTTGAGCAAACACATCGCCCGTGCGCAGCGCTTCGTCGGGCGGGTTGTCGATCCGGTCGCGCGATTCGGCGCCACCAAGCTCGGCCGCACGGCGCAGATGGTGGGCGGCAGCACCCTCGTGCTGCACGGCGTGATGCAAGCAGCACAAGGCGGCGACCCGACCTTGACCATGTCGCAGATCGCCCTCGGCTCGAACCTGATCGTCAACGGCGCGACCGCCAGCACGCCCGAGCGCATGAAGTTCGGCTTGCGACGTACGGCGTGGTCGACGCTCGGCGCCGGGCTCGCCGGCAAGGGCTACGAGATCGTGCAGGCCAATCCGTCGTCGGCGCTGCAGTCGGCCGCCGGAATGACGGTCATGGGCGTGGGCACTGTGGGGGCGCTCAAGAACGCCGCACACAACGCCGTCGGACCGCTGCCCCAGTAGCAGCTCAGTCTCGCCAGTAGCCTAGGACCGATAGTCGGCGATGCGGATGCCGTAGCTCTTCGCACGCCGATAGAGCTGGCTGCGACTGATACCGAGCTCGTCAGCGACCGCATTGATGTCGCCTTGGTGCCGCTCGAGCGCCTCGCGCAGCCGCTGCGCTTGACGCGGCTCGGACGTTGGCGGCGCGGCCGCCCGCCCATCGGCGTGCGGCTCGTGCACCGCTGACGCATCGGCCGAGGCGGCCCCCTCTTCGGCGAGGGCGTCGGCGGCGTCGCGCGGAAAGCAGCTCGGGTCGAGCTCGTCGGCACCATCGGCCAGCAGCAGCGCGCGCTGCACGGCGCTCTCCAGCTGGCGGATGTTCAGCGGCCAAGGCCAACAGCACAACTGTTCCAGCGCGTCGACAGTCACACGCTGCTGATCGCCACCGTGCGCGCGCACGAAGTGCTCGACGAGCAGCGGGATGTCCTCGCGCCGCTCGCGCAGCGGAGGCAACACCACGCGCAGGCCGCCCACGCGTGCGTATAGATCGGGCCTGAAGCTGCCCGCCACGACGGCTTGGCCGAGGTCTCGATTGGTCGCCGAGACGACACGCAGGTCGACGGCGATGCTCTCGTCGCTGCCCACGGGTCGCACGCGATGCTCCTGCAGCACGCGCAGCAGCTTGGCCTGCGCCTCGAGCGGCAGCTCGCCGATCTCGTCGAGAAAGAGCGTGCCGCCGTCGGCACGGCGGATCATGCCCTCCTGTGCCGTGGTCGCTCCCGTGAAGGCGCCGCGTACGTGGCCGAACAGCTCGCTCTCCACCAGCTCGCGCGGGATCGCCGCGCAGTTTACCGCGACGAAAGGTGCACCGGCGGGGCGGTCGATCGCGTCGTGCAAGAACCGCGCAGCGAGCTCCTTACCCGTGCCGCTCTCGCCCTCGATCAGCACGGCCAGTGAGCTCAACGTGGCGCGCTCGAGCAGCTCGTAGACACGGCGCAGCGCCGGTCCCCCGACGCCGCCGCGATCGATGGCCGTCACGTTCTGTCGCTCGGCGCCGAGCCCCGGCGCGATGACACGCAGCAAGGTCATGCCGCAGCGGACCATCTCGCCACCGCGCAACTCGGCGCGCGCCACGCGGACGCCGTCGACGAAGCTGCCATTGGCGCTCTCGCAGTCGACAAACGTCACGGCGCTCCCGTCCACCGCGCAGAGCAGCCGCGCGTGCAGCCGCGACATGGCCTCGTCCTCGATGTGCAGCGAGCACCCATCGCCGCGACCAATTGTCGTCTCGCTACCGGGCCGAAGCGGCAGCAGCTCCATCCGCGGCGGCTCGCCGAGCGGATAGCAGCGCACCAGCGTCGGCGGGTGCTGCCGCGCCCTCGCCGCTTCACGTCGCTCAACCCGCCGCGTCCGCGCGTCGCTCATCGGCACCATGCTAGCCGATTCCGCCCATTACGGAGCGGGTCGTGCTGACCCGACTAGCACAGTAGAATCGCCCCCGCGATGACGAGCGAGCCTCAGCAGCTGGGCCCCTACCGCCTCGAAGCGCAAGTCGCGCGCGGCGGAATGGGCGAGATCTGGCGTGCTCGCGACACGCGCGACGGCACGGTGGTGGCTGTCAAGCGCATACGCTACGAGGGCGCCCGCTCGCTGCCGCTGACGCTGCGCCAGCGCCTGCTGCGCGAGGTGCGCGCCTTCGAGGCGCTAGCCCACGACAACATCGTGCGCTGCCTCGATGCGGGGATCGACCACGACGAGCAGCCCTACCTGGTGCTCGAATGGCTCGACGGCGAGGACCTGGCGCGGCGGCGCCGCCGCGCCCCGCTTAGCGTCGACGAGATCGTCGAGGTGGCGCGCCAGACGCTGCGCGGCCTGGCCGCCTGCCACGAGGCAGGGCTCGTGCACCGGGACATCAAGCCGGCCAATCTGTTTCTGCTGCGCGACGCGGGCGTGCGCGTCAAGGTGCTCGACTTTGGCCTCGCGCGACGCCTCGACGACGAGAGCGCCCACCTCACCACCACCGGCGCTATCGTCGGCACGCTGCACTATCTGGCGCCCGAGCAGGCCCACGGGCAGCGCGACATCGATGGGCGCGCGGACATTTACGCCCTCGGCGTCGTGCTCTACGAGCTGTGCTCGGGACAGCTGCCGTTCTCGGGGGAAGGCCCCGCCGCGCTGCTGCTGCGCATCGTCACCGAGCGGCCGCCGCGACTAAGGGCGCTGCGACGCGACCTGCCAGCGTGGCTCGACCAGCTCGTGATGCGCGCGATGGCACGCGAACGCGAGGCCCGCTTCGCCAGCGCCAACGAGATGCTCGACGCCCTCGAGCTCGGCGCGCGCACGTCAACAGCCACCCACCACGACGAGAGCGACGCGGCGAACACCGAAGCCGACCCCGCCCAGAGCTCGAGCTCGGTGGAGACGCGCCTCGTGTGGCTGCTCTGCGCGCGCGCCACCGACGCCCGCGATAGCGCGCTCGCCGAGCTGGCACGCCAGCAAATCATCGAAGCCGGCGGCACCTGCGTCGAGCTGCTCGGCTCGCAGACCGTGGGGCTCTTTGGCGCGGAAAGCTCTGCCGGAGACGAAGCGCGGCGCGCCGTAGGCGCCGGGCTGCGCCTGCGCGAGCACGCCTCGCAGAGGGCGCAACTGCTCGTCGCTGGCCTACACATCAGCATCGGCGACGACACCCGCTTCGACGCGCAGGCGCTCGAGCGCAGCATCGGAGACATGCGCTCGCTCCCCGCCGGCCAGCTCTGCTGCGACCGCGCCACGCGCGAGCTGCTCGGCTCGCAGCTCGAGATCGCGCGTCTCTCGGGCCGCGACGTCGTGCAGGCGCTGCACACCCGCAACCGTCGCGAGCTGCTCGGCGTCGAGACACCGCTCGTCGGCCGCGAGACGGAGCTCGCGTCCCTCAACGCGGCCGTCGACCGCGCGATGGAGTATGGCGAGCCCGAGCTCGTGCTCGTCGAAGGCGCCGCCGGCATTGGAAAGAGCCGCCTCTGCCAGGAGCTCGCCAGTGCCACGTCAGAGCGGCTGCGCGTGCTGCTCGAGGGCGGCGCCGAGGCGCTGCAGGCGCACGCTCCCTACGCCACGCTGCGGCGGCTGCTCGGACGCGCCTGCGGCAGCGACGCCGCCACCACCGCCGAGCATAAGCGCGCCGCCCTCGACGCGTTTCTGGCATCGTGCTGTACGCGCACGATTTCTGACATCTCCCTGCTATTTCTGCACGAGCTTCTCGGCGTCACAGACGCGCGGGCCGAGCACGATGCCGCGTTGCAGGTGGCACGCCAGGCGCGCGAAGTGATGCGCGAGCGCACGCTCAGCGCGCTCGCCGAGCTGCTCGAGGCGGCGGGCGAGCAGAGCCCGCTGCTGCTGCTTGTTGACGACCTGCAGTGGGCCGACATGGAGAGCGTTCACCTGCTCGCCGCCCTTCCAGCGCGGCTTCCGCGCACGCCGCTGCTCGTGCTGCTCGCCGCGCGACCGAGCCTCGGCGACGAGGCGCGCGAGACGCTGCGGGCGGCCGAGCCAACCACCATCGGCCTAGCGCCGCTCTCGCGCCGCGCGCTGCGCCGCCTGCTGCGCGCAGCGCGTGTCGATCCCTCCCCCGAGCTCGACGCGCTGGTCGCCGACTGGAGCGATGGCTCGCCCTACTTCGCCGAGGAGCTGCTCGCTTGGCTCGCCAGCCGCGCCGCGCTGGTGCGTCACGGCGAGTCGTGGCGGCTCGACATCACCCCTACCGAGCTCGAGCTCCCGACCAGCGTCGAGGCGGCGGTCCAGGCGCGCCTCGACCAGCTCGACCGGCGTGACAAGGAGCTGCTGCGCTCGGTGGCAGTCTTCGGCGAGGTCTTCTGGACGGCTGCCTGCCACGCGCTCGGCTTCGAGCAAGCCGACGAGCAGCTGCGCGCGCTCGAGGCGCGCCAGCTGGTCGTGAGACGGCCGCGCTCGCGCTTCGCGGGCAGCGGCGAGTGGACCTATCGCCACGCCTTCGTGCACCAAGTTGCCGCCGGCATGAACCCTGCTCCGCAGCGGCTGCTGCTGCACGCCGCCGCTGGGAGCTGGCTCGAGGCTGCCGGCGAGAGCGACCCTGTGGTGCTCGCCCATCACTTCGAACGCGGCGGCGACGGCGCGCGCGCGGCGCATTACCGCGAGGCCGCAGGCGAGCGCGCGCTGCGCGGCGGCGACCTCGACCAGGCCGTCGAGCACTTCTTGGCTTCGCTCTCGCTGGCCAGCGAGCGGCTGTCGAGCGTCGAGCAAACGCGCCGCACCATGGGCCTGGCGCGCGCGTGCATCCTGCTCGGCGACTACGGCCAGGCAAGCATGGCGCTCGATCACGCCCAGCCACACGACCGCGCAGGCGAAGGCGAGCTGCTCTTTCTTCGCGGGCGCATCCGCTTCGGGCGCGGTGACTACGCTGGTGCCGAAGAGACGCTCGAAGGCGCGCTAGCGGCCCTCGCCGGCAGTGACACGTCGTTTTTGGCGCGACACACGCTCTTTTCGGTGATCTGGGCGCAAGGCCGCTATGACGACGCGGCGCGCGTGGCGCGCGAGATGGTGGCTCAGGCCAACGCCTCGAAGCGCGAAGACCAGCTCTGCTCGGCCAAGCTCGCCGAGTCGTACGCGCACACGGTGAGCGGCGATCTATCCGCCTCGGTGAGTCTCTCCGCCGAAGCTGCCGAACACGCGCGCGCTATCGGGCACCTCTATCGCGAGGTCGACTGCCTGGTGCTGCTCGCGTCGCTGCAGGAGCTCGTCGGTCTCTATGACGAGGCGCAGGCGGCGCTCGAGCATGCCGCGAAGCTCGCCGAACGGCTCAAGACGACCTATCACCAAGCGACAGTCGAAGCCGGACGCGCGCGGCTGATGATGTTGTGCGGACAACAAAGCGAGGCGATCACGCGCTACCGGCACGGCACAGCGCTCGCCGAGCGCATCGACAGCCATCGAACGCTGGTCGGCACGCTCTCGGGTGAAGCACGCGCGCTGGCGCTGCCCGGCGAGGCGCGCGACCTCGCGCGTGCCGGCGCCGCCGCCGATCGCGCGGCCGAGCTCGCCGGCTCGCACGCGCCGCCGTCGCTCGCCGAAGCGCGACTGGCGCAGGCCGAAGTTCGGCTCGCCGAGCACGACATCACACGCGCGCTCGACCACGCCAGCGCCGCGGTGGAGCTGCTCGACCAGATCGGCGGACAGGAGCGCTACGAGATCGAGATCCTGCTCGTGGCTCGCCAGGCGCTCGCGCTCGCCGGCGACGCCGAAGCGGCCGCCGCCCTGCTGTCGCGCGCCGGCGCTTGCGTGCAGCGCCGCGCCAAGAAGATCAGCGACACGCAGCTGCGGCGAAGCTTCGTCGAGCGCGTGCCGCACAACGCGCGCGTGATGGCGCTGCTCAGGGAATCGGCAGCGGCAGCGTGCTGATCAGCTCGCTGGGATCGTTCTCGAAGGGCATCACCGGTGTGTTGGACGCGACGGGCTTGCCGCTGTCGTCCTTGTTGCCGGAGTAGGTGCCAGTCGCTCCGCTCTGTACGACCAGCTGCGCCTCGCCGCCCTCGAAGGTGTTGTGGAGCGCGTTGAATGTCGAGTCATCGGCCAGCACCGCCACGCGCTCGTTGTCGCGCAAGGTCACCCCGTCGATCAGCGTGTCGCTGCTGCGAAGAAGCTGCACGCCGTCACCAACCTGCACGCCCTTGCTGCCGACCAGCACCAGCCGCTTCTTGGTCTCCGCGATAATGCCGCCTTTGATCTTCACGGCGGCGCTCTCGATGAGCGTGAGGCCCGAGCGCTCGTTGCGCTCGATGCGGTTGTCGCTGAGCAGCAGCTCGGCGGTGACGCGCTGCACGACCATGCCGCGATCCTGATTGGCGGTCACCTTGTTCTTGTCGATCGTGCCGCTGCACTGGTGCACGACGATGCCCTGCCCGAGGCTGTCACGCACCGTGTTGCCACGCACGTCGAGCTTGACGCCCTGCAGCTGGACGTTGCGCGCGAAGCCGCTGCCGTAGCGTGTGCCGGCGATCTCGTTGTCTGCGAGCACGACCTCGCCATCGATTGCGAGCAGACCGATGGCGTCGTTGTCGACGATGTGGCTCCTTTCGACGCGCGACCCGCCAGCGGGACAACCTTCGTGGCAGTCGATGACGACGCCGTAGACGCCGCTGTGCCGCACGCGAACGCGCGAGATCGTCGCGCTCGATCCATGAACCAAGAGCCCCTGCGTCTTCGCACCGTCGATGTCGCAGGCCTCGATGGTTGCCGTGCTCCCCGCGCCGACGAGCAGCGCGATGCCGTGCGTCGCCGAGGCCCCCGCACCGAGCTCGACGTTGGCGATGCTGACATTGCGCAGCACGAGCCTGCTCGCGCCGCGCGCGTCGATGCCAACGCCCTTGGCCGCGGCGATGGTGACCTGCTCGACGCGCGTGTCCTGCGTGTTGTCCAGCGCGATACCCGCCACCGCCGACTGCACGGTGAAGCCGCGCAGCAGAGCACCACTGCCACCGCTTTCGGAGAGGGCCGCCCCGGACGCGCCGCCGCTGATCGTGACGTGGTCAGCACCAGCGCCAAGCAGGCTCACTCCGGCGGGGATGACGCCGCCCTCGTAGCTGCCCGCGGCCAGCGCGATGCAGTCGCCCGCCGTAGCGCGCTTTGCCGCGTCGTCGAGGCGGCCGAACGGCGAGGCCTGGCTGCCATCGCCGCTGCTGCCAGCACGCACGAAGTAAGTCGTGGCGCAGGCGGCGTCGCCGAGGCAGTAGGAGCCGTCGCAAACAACAGCACGGGTCACTCCGACACAGGTTCCGTCGGCGAGGGGCGCCGAGCAGGTCGGATCGACATCATCGCTACACGAGACACCGGTCGCCGCCAACAGCAGCGCCAATGCTGTTATCGCGCGCGTTTGTGCCCTGCCCTGCATCACGCCTCCAGCGGTCGCGGTCTCGAAGTCCGTCGAGGGCTAAAGCACGCCGCGTGCCACGGCCATCCGCGCGGATCGTCGCACCAACACGCCCCCCAAAAGAGCCGCCGTCGCATGCTGTCGCGCGACCGTCGCGCGACGTCGCATCCTCCCTTCGCCGTCAGGCGGCGCCCAGCGCGCGCAGACGCGACACCACGGCGTGCGCGTCGTTCGGCCGGTCGGCGGGGCTTCGCTGCAGGCAGTCCTCGACGAGCCCGCGCAGGACCGCGTCGGTGCCCTCGGGCAACCATTGCAGCGACGCCGGCGCCGTCTCGAGCTGTCGCGCGACGCGCTCGAGTGACGCGCCCTCGTAGGGTGCGCGCGCGGTCAGCAGATAGAGTGCCAGCAGCCCGAAGCTGTAGAGATCGGAGCGCGCGTCGAGCGCATCACCGACCAGCTGCTCGGGTGACATATACCCTGGCGTGCCGAGCACCGAGCCCACCGTCGAGAGCATCATCGACGCTTCGGGCAGGATCTTGGCCAGGCCAAAGTCGAGGATCTTCACCACGTCGTCGCCGCCCGCGCACAGCATCACGTTGCTCGGCTTGAGATCGCGGTGCACTACGCCCACATCGTGCGCCGCCGCGAGGCCGGCCGCGATCTGCGCCAGCACGCGCAGCGCGCGCCGCTCGGGCAGCGGCCCGCCCTCGCGCTCGATGACCTGCGAGAGCGTCTCGCCCTCCACGTACTCCATCGCCAGATAGGGCACACCGAGCTCGGAGTGGCCGAAGTCGATCAGCGCCGTGACGTTGTCGTGCACGATGCGCGCAGCCGCGCGCGCCTCGCGCTGAAAGCGCGCCATCATCTTGAGATCGGCGAGCAGCTCGCGGTGCAGCAGCTTGAGCGCCACCAGACGGCCTTCGGCGGTGGTTTTCTCGGCGAGATAGACCTCGCCCATGCCGCCGCGGCCGAGCTTTCGTCGCACCCGATAGCAGCCGGCGAAGACCTCGCCGAGCAACGCGTCGGAGCCGCCTGTGTCTCGCGAGCCGATCTCCATAGGCCTGCAAGCTCACGGTATCACGACGTCTCCGAGGGCTGCTAAAGACTCGCGCTCTGCGCTAGGATGGCCGCGGAGGTTGCGATGATGAAGCGATTCCTTTTTCTGACAGCAGCGCTAGCCCTGCTCACCGCGAGCTGTGGCGCAGCGGTCAACCCACGCGACACGCTGACCACCGCGATGGCGAACGTGCGCGCCGCCGAGACCGCGGGCGCAAAAGACAATCCCAAGGCCGAGCTCTATCTCAAGCGCGCCACTGACCA
Source organism: Myxococcales bacterium (assembly GCA_020431405.1). Taxonomy (GTDB): domain Bacteria; phylum Myxococcota_A; class Polyangia; genus JAGQIK01. Next base: position 45,862 of record JAGQIK010000115.1, on the reverse strand, counting down.
GATCGCCGAGGCCAAGAAGAAGATCGCCGAAGGCGACAAAGAGGACGCGCAGCGTCTGGCAGAGCGCGCCGCCGTCGACGCCGAGGTCGCGATGGTGCTCTCGCAAGCGGCGCAAGAGCGCGCCAAGGCCAAGCGTGCGATGAAGCGCGTCGAGCGCCTCAAGAAAGGGATGTAGCCATGCGACGCGCCCTCACCTTTGCCCTTCTCGCCCTGCTGCCCGCCTGCGCTACCCCCAAACCGACGCAGGCGCTCGTCGACGCGCGCGCGGCGATCCAGCGCGCCAAGTCCGGCAAGGCCAACAAGCTCGCGCCAGCGCGCGTGCTGACCGCCGAAAAGAAGCTCGAAGAGGCCGAGCAAGCCTTCAAGGACGAGCCCGGCTCGAAGAAGGAGAAGCACAGCGCCTACCTGGCGATGCGCCTCGCCGAGCTGGCCGAGGCGCACGCCTCGCTGCGCGCCGCCCGCAAGATGCAAGAGAACGCGCTGTCGTCGTACATGGACAGCCAAGACGCCGCGCGCCGCCAGCAGAAGGCGGAGCTTCGGCGGCGCCGCAAGGAGCTCGAGGATCTCGAGTCGCGCCTCAAGGCCGCCAAGGGCAACAACAAGAAGCTCGCCAAGCTGCGCGAGGAGCTCGAGAAGAAGAAGGCCAACCTGCAGAAGTCGCTCGAGGCCGAGCGCAAGGCGCGCCAGGCTGCCGAGCAGAAGGCCGCCGCGGCGCTCGGCAAGCTGCAGGAGATCGCCAAGATCAAAGAAGCGCAGGAAGAGACGATCATCACGCTCTCCGGCTCGGTGCTGTTTACCAGCGGCAAGTCGGCGCTGCTGCCCGTCGCGCGCCAGAAGCTCAAGCAAGTGGTCATCGCGCTCAAGGCGCAGCAGAAGAGCCGTAAGATGTTGATCAAGGGCCACACCGACTCGCGCGGCTCGAAGTCACGCAACCGCGAGCTGTCGCGCCTGCGCGCCGAAGCCGTGCGCGACTTCCTCATCGAGCAGGGGCTTGACGCTAACCGCATCACCGCCGTCGGCAAAGGCGCGAGCGAGCCGGTGGCGACCAACCGCACCGCCGAGGGCCGCGCCAACAACCGCCGCGTCGAGATCGTCCTCAAGAAGGCGCACTAGCGGCGTCGCTCGCCGCCGGCGGCTACACTAACGGCGATGTTTCGGCGAGCGTCTCTACTAGTGCTCGGACCGGGAAATTGCGAACGATGATCGCGAAGCGATCGCGTTCGCTCGCTAGGCGCGAGGAGAAGCCATACTGGTTGTACGGCGCCGACGAGCAACGACGCGAGCGGGCGCGAGGGCGAGCGAGGGCGTTCGGAATTTGCTGGTCCGAGCACTAGCTCTCGCCGCGCTGGCGACCGGCCTCTGGGGATTCGAGGCGCACGCCAGCCCTACGCTCGAGCGCGCCCCGCAGACCTCGCCGTGGCTGCTGTCTGGCGGCCTGCTGCTCGCGCGCCCCGCCAACGTCGCGCAGCCCGGCACCAGCACCGGCATCGCGCTCGGCTTTCTGCGCGGTCGCCGCGCGCTCGTCTGGGGCGTGCAGGCGTCGTGGTCGGCCAACACCGAGTTCAACTCCCGCGACACCGTGCGAAACGACGACCTGCGGCTGCGCGCCGTGGGCGCGCTGATCGCGCGCCTTGGCCGCGGCAGCCTCGGCCTCGCGCTCGGTCTCGGCGCGACGCTCGTTCACGAGCACGGGGAGCTGAGCCAAGGCGAGAAGGCGCAGCTGCCCGGCGAGGCGCTCAGCCGCACTGCTTGGCGCTTGCTGCCGGCGGCCGACCTACAAGCGCTCGTGCTGCTGCGCGTGTTCGCCGGCTGGGGCGTGGGGCTCTCCGGCGGGCCGACGCTTCACATCGACACCGGCGGCGTGAACATCGGCTGGGCCGCCACGGTCGGTGTGACGTGGCAACCATGAAGCGCGCCGCGCCGCTGATCGCGCTCGCGACGCTCGCCGGCTGCGACACGCTGCTCGGCACCGAGGGGCAGCCCCAGCCGCTGGTGGTGATCCGCCTGCGGGTCGAGGGCCGACAGCGCATCGGGCCCGACGTGACCGATACGCCGCCCCGGCTGCGCGTGGCGCTGCTGTGGGGCGCGCAGATCGTGCCCACGCCCCTGTGCATCCTGCCCCCCGAGTCCGAGCAAGCGGCGAAGGTGCTCGCCACCGGCTGCCCTGACCTGTTTCGATTCGTGCCCGAGCGGGTCGCGGCCAACGCGGCGCTCGACACCAGCACCGACGAGGCGCGCATCGAGCTTTTCACCGTGCCCTCGGCGGACGTGATGATCGGCGACATCACCTCGCGCGTGGTCTACGGCTCGCTGGTGCTCTACGACGATCGCGACGGCGACGGCGCGCTGGCGCTCGATCGCTCGCCGCGCCGCGTCGACGACACGAGCCCCAGCGGCGGCGACGACGCCAGCGCGACGGCGACGCCCAGCGACGCCGGCCCCGCCGTCGACGGCCCGGAGATCCCCTTCGAGCCGCGCCTGCCAGGGCAGCGCGACGTGGTCTACGCGGCGAGCTTCGTCTCGATGACGGAGCCCGACCAGCGCCTCGCCTTTCGCGAAGGCAAGTTCAACGACGCGGCCGCCTACTACCCGCGCAACGGCTGCGCCGCACCTCCGCCGGGCTTTTCACTGCTCGGCGCGGGCGGCTTCTCGGCCGCTGACGCCCTCGTCGCCGCGGCGCAGGGCAAGCTGCCGCAGCAAGCGGCCGAGAGCTGCACCGAGGCGAGCCTCGCCGAAGGGGTCGTGGTACTGCGCGTGCGGCCGCCCGAGCAGCTGCAGGGCATCCGATGCCGCGCGCGCTCGGGTGGTCAGACGCGCTATCGCGCGCCCCCGGCCGCCGGGCTCGTGCTCGACGGGCTCCAATGGGCCTGCGTCGCGATGCCGTGGATCGGCATCGGTCCCAAGCCGCTGCCGCAGGTGCAGCTCGTCGTCGCCACGCCGCCCGGCGAGCCCTGTCGCGACGTGATCCACTACACGCTGCGCGGCTGTCGTCGCGACGCCAGCTGCGACGTGCCCGATTGGGACCTCACCAAGAACGCGCCCTCGTGGTGGCCATGCCCCGCCAGCCAGCAACCATAGCCGCGGCCGCGCTGGCGCTCGTCATCGCGCTGCTGCCCGCGGCGCGCGCCGACGCCAAGGAGCACGCGCGCGCGTCGCTGCCCACCACCACGCGCGAGCAAGACTGGCAGTCGCTCGGCCTGCGCATCGGGCTCGCCGCCAGCTATGGCGGCTTCATCGGCCTCGACGGCGCCCCTGGCGGCCACCTCGTCGGCGGCAACCTGCGCATCGGCGTGCGCCTCGACGCGCGCTGGTCGCTCTACGCCTCGTTCAACTATCAGGTCGCGCTCTCGTCGGGCGGCCTTTCCGGACTGCGCTACAGCGGCACGCTCGAGCCGACGTGGCACGTGTGGCGCGGCCTGAGCCTCTCCGTCGGCCTCGGCTTTGGCGGCATCGTCGAGGCCAGCACGGGCAGAGCCGACGCCACACCGCTGGCCAACGAGATCGACACGTCATACACGTTCCCCGACGCCAGCACGCCGCTGTCGCGCTGCAGCGGCGTGGGTCTGGCCGCCGTGGTGCGCGCCGAGTATCGCTTTCAGCTCGGGCGTCAGTCGTCGACGGGACCGGCCGTCGAGCTGACCGGCCAATGGACCGGCTGCGCGGTGGAGACCGGCAACGAGGAGCCTGACACCGCCGAGCCGATCGTTCGCCGCCAGTGGTGGCCGCACATCGGCGCGTCGTTCTCCTGGATCGTGGTCTGGCGATAGCACGCAGTGCGACGGGCCTTCGGCCATAGCCTGCTGTACGTCGCTTGCGTGATGCTGTCGCCTGGCGCCTGCGTGGTGCTGTCGGCTGACATCGCCGCAGCGCAGCCTCGCACGCCGCCGGCGACACGCCCCGCGTCACGGCCCGCGTCGCAGCCCGCGTCACAGCCCGCATCGCAGCCCGCATCGCAGCCGACATCGCGCGCGGCGGCCTCGCAACCCGCCTCGCGCCCCGTGGCCGCCGGTCTCGTGCCGCCCAAGCCCATCGGCTCGACGGCGATCCCGTACCCCAAGGGCGCGCCGCGCCAGAAGGACCCCGTCGTCGTGCGCGTCGAGATCTTCGTCGACGCGCGCGGCCAGGTGACCAAGGTCGAGCTGCTGGCGCCCGGCATCGCCGCCTTCGACAAGGCCGTCGTCGAAGCGGCGCGGCGCTTCCGCTTCACGCCGGCGCGCTACAACGGCAAGGCCGTGCCGGTGAACCTCACCTACAAGCAGACCTTCATGCCGCCGCCCGCGTCGGCGCCCACGAAAAAGACGCCGCCCGCCAGCCAACCGGCGCGCGACTCGCAGCTCGCCGGCCGACTGCTCGAGCTCGGCACACGCCGCCCCCTCGAAGGGGCGACGGTCTCGGCGGTGGTCGGCGAACAGATCGTCTCGACCAAGTCCGACAGCGCCGGCCGCTTCCTGCTGCGCCTGCCCGCCGGCAGCGCGCGCGTCACCGTGCACAGCTGGGCGCACAAGCTCTTCGTGCAAAAAGAAAAGCTCGTCGCGCAACAGAAGCTCGAGGTCAAGTACTACGTCGAGCGCAAGCGCTACAGCCTCTACGAGACCATCGTGCGCGACCGCCGCCGCATGGAGGTCTCGCGCGTGAGCCTGCGCGGCCGCGAGGTCAAGCAGATCGCGGGCACCTTCGGTGATCCCTTCCGCGTGATCCAGACGCTGCCCGGCACGGCCTCGGTGATCTCGCTGCTGCCCTTCCCCGTCGTGCGCGGCGCCACCCCGAGCTCTACCGGCTTCCTGCTCGACGGCACGCGCGTTCCGTTGCTCTACCATCTGCTCGCCGGTCCGAGCGTGATCCACCCCGAATTTATCGACGGCGTCGACTTCTACCCGGGCGGCGCGCCGGCGATCTTCGGCGGCTACACCGGCGGCATCGTCAACGGCCGCACGCACAACACGCGCCGCACCGACCGGCTCATCGACATCGACGTCAACCTGACGCAGGCCGGCGCCTTCGTACGCTGGCCGTTCCCCGACGCCGGCATCACCGTCAGCGCCGCCGGCCGCTACGGCTATCCGGGCCTCGTGCTGAGCCTCGCCACCAACGAGATCTCGCTCTCCTACTGGGACTACCAGCTGCGCGTCGACGGCGGCAATCGCAGCGCCGGCTTCACCGTCTTCGCCTACGGCGCGCGCGACGCCCTGCGCACCGTGGCGCCCAACGCGCTGCCCGGCGACCCCAACCCGCCGTTGGTGCCCGCGCTGACGGCGCACTTTCACCGCATCGAGGCGCGCGCCTACCATCGCTCCGCGCGCCTCGAAGGCCTCTACCGTGTGGTGCTGGGCTACAACCACAGCCTCGGCGCACAAGCCAACGTCACCAGCTGGCTGCTCAAGCCCAACGCGCAGCTGGTGTTCAAGCCGACGCCCACGCTGCAGGTGCTCGCCCAGATCGAAAACCGCATCCAGTTCTACTCGCTCGGCGAGCCCGCCAGCGGCGATACGCCCGCCGACTTCAACATCGGCGACCTCATCGGCACGCTCGACCAGCTCTATGTCGGCTCTGCCGTGCTCGAAGCGATCTGGCGCCCCTCGCCGCGCTGGATGCTGCGGCCCGGCGTGCGCGTCGACGTGCTGCACGACCTCAAAGACACCGTGGTCGGCGTCGACCCGCGCCTCACCGCTCGCTTTCGGCTGCTCACGCGCGACATCGAGGGCGTGCCGCGCGAAAGCGACGACAGCGCGATCTGGCTCAAGGCCGCCGTCGGCATCCACCATCAACCGCCGCGCTTCGTCATTCCGCTGCCCGGCCTCGACACCATGCCGCTCAAGTACGGCCTGCTGCGCGCCGTGCAGTCGAGCGTCGGCGTCGAGGTCCCCTTCGCCAAGGGCTTCTCGCTCGGCGCCGAGGGCTACTTCTCGTACCTCGATCCGACCCTCTTCGACCTCACCGTCAACGTCGATGACGTCAACAACGCAGCCAACGGCTCGCTGATCGCCATCGATCCCACGCTCACCAACGCCGAGGACATCGTCAAGCGCCTCACCGAGGCGGGCACCGGCCGCGCCTACGGCCTCGAGCTTCTGATCCGCCGCCGCTCGCCAGATGGCGTCTACGGCTGGCTCTCGTACACCCTCTCGCGCGCCGAGCGCCGGCGCGACAACAGCTGGGTCGCTTACGACTTCGACCGCACGCACCTGCTCAACCTGGTGGTCGGCATCGCGCTGCCGCGGCGCTGGGACCTCGGGCTGCGCCTGCAGTACCAGAGCGGCAAGCCCGCGACCACCACGCGCGGCTACAACGCGGCGCGGCGCGACGGCTACCTGCGCATCGATCTGCGCGTCGACAAGCGCGCCGTGTGGCGCGGCTGGCTGCTCGATTTCTACGTCGACCTGCTCAACTTCGCGTTGCTGCCCGAAGAGCTCGCGCCGGGTCAGAAGATTCGCTACATCATCCCCACGCTCGGCGTGCGCGGACGCTTCTAGCGCTGCGCAGACTGACATACCTCATGCGCGCCGCCCTGCGCCAACGCTAGCATCGACGACGTGCCAGGCTCGCGCGTCGTGCCGCTGCTCGCGCTCGCCGCGGCGCTCGCCGCCGGCTGCGGCGACGTTCACCCGGGCGATGGCGACGCGGACGCGCGCAGCGCCGACGCGGCCCCCACGCTCGACTTCGAAGGCTGCGGCCCCAACCTCCACGCGGTGGGGCCCGCCTGCGTGCCGACCTTCTCCGACTGCAGCGGCGACGACGAGGTCCCGCTGCCCGGCGGCGGCTGCAAGCGCGTCGGCGTGCGCGTCCGCCAGGACGACGCCGGCCTACCGTGCATCGAGGCGCCACCCGACTGGAAGTGCACGCGCGTCGGCGCCCACGAGTGCAGCACCAGCGCCGGCGGCCCCGGCATCAAGGCCGCCCCCGACTGGGGCTGCAAGGCGATCGGTGCCCCGCTGCCGTGCTTGCCCGGCTGGCGCGTAGGCGCCGACGGCTGGTGTGAGCCACCGGCGCACGCCACCGACTGCGGCCCCGCCGCCATGGCGATGATCGGTCACGCCAGCTGTCAGCCGGTGGGTGACTGCGGCAGCAGCCGCTGGGGCAACGCGTCCGTCACGAGCGAGACGATCCACGTCGACGCGGCGCATGTCGGTCTCGAAGACGGCAGCGCCGCGGCCCCCTTTCGCAGCATCGCGCGCGCGCTGCAGGCCGCACCGCGCCCGGGGCGCGGACACATCGTCGTCGCCGCCGGGCGCTACGCCGAGTCGCTCGTCATCGATCGCCCCGTGCAGATCGAGGGCCGCTGCGCCGCGCAGGTCACCATCGTCGGGACCGCCGTCGACAGGGCGGCGTTCGAGATCAGCGCGCGCGACGTGGCAATAAGCGGCGTCACCATCACCGGCCGAGCGGGCGGCGTTCACCTGCACGAGCGCGCCCACGCCGCGCTGCACGCGATCGTGGTGCGCGACTGCGAAGGCGAAGGTGTCGCTGTCGAGCAGCGCGGCGAGGCCACCGTGCGAGACAGCCTGCTGCGAAGCAACCGCGGCTTTGGCCTCGTCACGCGCAGCGGCACCCTGCTCGTCGAGCGCTGCACGGTGCGCGACACGCGCGCCGAGCTGCCGACGCGCGAGTGGGGCGCGGGCATCGCGGCGTTCGCCTGGGACAAGCGCGGCCCGCCGACGCTGACGGTGCGGCGCTGTTTGATCGCGCGCAACCGAGCGGTAGGCGTCGCGTTCGAGGACGGCAAGCTGCTGCTCGAGCAGAGCATCGTCTCCGGCACGCGCGAGCAAGCCGTCGACCGCTACCACGGCTGGGGCATCTACATCGCCAACCGCGACCAGTTCGTCGAGCAGGCCGCGGTGCGTGACAGCAGCGTGCTCTTCAATCGCGGCGCAGGTCTCGTCGCCGGGGGCTACAAGACGCTCGTCGAGCGCGTCGTCATCGCCGGCACGGCGCCTCACGTCGACGGATCCAACGGTCAGGGCATCAACGCCGGCGACCCGCGCGGGCGCGTGCGCAACACGCTCGTCCTGCGCGACAGCGTCATCGCGCGCAACCACGAAGTCGGTGTGTGGGTGCTCGGATCGCTCGACGGCGCGCGGATCGTTGTGCGCGACACCCGCACGCTGCCCGGCACGTACAGTGGCGAAGGGCTGTTGCTGATCGGCGGCCGCTCCACGCTCGTGGACATCACCTCGCGCGGCAACGGCAACCGCGGCCTCTACACGGGCGACGCCATGGTGACGGTGACGCGCGCGCTGATCGAGGGCACGCGCGCACCCAACGGTCGCTATCGGGGGGCCTACGGTGTGCAGACGTGGCGCCAGGGGACCGCCCTGACCAGCTCGACTGAGACCGACATCGATGTGCGCGACAGCCTGCTGCGCGACAACCCCGTCGGCTTCGAGCTGCGCGGCGCGCGCGGGCGCCTGTCGCGCTCGGCGGTGATCGGCAGCGAGCTCAACGGCGTGCGCGTCTACCCCGTCGGCCGCACCAAGAGCAAGGCGGTTGTCGAGGACTGCCTCGTCAGCGGCGGCCACTATCAGGCGTTCCTCGCCTCGCGCAGCGACGCGTCCATCGCGCGCACGGTGCTGCGCGACGCGCAGGCCTACGCTGACGTCTACGCCGGCATCGCCCTCGCGGCCTACGGAGCCGAAGACCTGGTGCCGTCAGTAGAGCTCGACGAGACCCTGGTGGCTCGCAGTCAGAGCGGCGTCGACATCCAGCGCGCCAACATGACGATCCGACGCAGCGCGATCGAGGACATGGACACGGCTGCGTCGACGGCGCAGGCCGGCTACTGCATGCGCCTCGTCGGTCACAACGACACGTCGCTGGCAATCGACGAGAGCACCGTCCGCCGCTGCATGCACACCGGTATCGAGGTGTCGGGGTCACGGCTGGTGATGACCGGCAGCGAGGTGCGCGCTATCGAAGCCACCGACATGGCGCGCGCGGTGTTCGTCTACCCCAACGAAGAGCACCCCGGCACGCTGATCATGCAGGACAGCGCCGTGGCCGGCGCGGCGGGCATCGGTATCGTCTCGCGCGCTTCATCGACGCAGCTGACACGGGTACTGGTGCGCGACATCACCACGACAGCGGACGGTCGCTACGGCCTCGCCGTCGGCGCCGACGATCAGTCGTTCGAGGGCGGCAAGCCTGCCAGCAGCGCCGGCAGCCTCGAGGTCGATCGGCTACGCATCGAGCACGCAGCCTTCGTCGGCATCGGCTACGTACGCACCGGCGGGTCGCTGGCGCGCTCCGAGGTGCACGACAGTGGCGTGGCGGTCTATCTCAGCAAGGGCGCGTCGCCACGTATCGACGCGAGCAACCGCTTCGTGGGCAACGCAGACAACCGCATCTCGTTCGGTGACGCGCTCGAGCTGCCTGGGCCGACCACGATCCCGCAGCGCCCGTAGCCGGCGAAAGCTAGAGGATCGGCTTGCAGTGGCTGTCGAGCACCACGCCGTTGATGGTGCTGGTCAGCGAGATCAGGTTGCCCTGCACCTGCTTGAGGTCGAAGTTCTTGCCGCCGCTCTGATCGGGGATCGGCGCCGCGCCGTTGTAGGTCGTGCTCCAGCCGGCTGACACCGCGCTCCAAGGCAAGCGCCGGCCCGTGCCGCAGCGTCCGAGGTCGAAGAGGCCCGGCGGCGCCAGGTGCGTGAACGAGAACACGCGCACCTGCTGCTTCTTGAGCAGCGCCACGGTCTCGCCGAGCGTGCGCTTGGCGGGGTAGTCGCCCTCGCGCGGGAAGTCGAGCTTGTCGGTCTTGCCGTCGCCGTCGCGATCGCCGTAGTTGTCGGGGCGCTCGAGGAACGTGTCGTCGGTGGCGACGATGATGATGCGCGTGGCGTGCTGCCGCCACGGAAACTCCTCGGCGGCGGCGTAGATCGCGTCGAGGGCGTTCTCCTCGCAGATCGGGTTCTGCGTGTCCGGCCCGTTGGGCCCGTCGCCAGGGTTGCGATTGTGCGCGGTGTAGACGTTCTTGTAGTTGCGGAAGGCAGCTTGCAGCGTGGGCGCCGCCACGTGCACGACGCCGCCCGACTCGGCGCCGGTGCTGTCCACGCGGTGATTGTCGACGAAGGCGACGAGGCCGAAATGGGCATCGGGCTTGAGCTTGTTGGCGGCAGAGACGACGCGGTCGATCTCCTGCTCGAGGGTATCGAGCACGAAGCTCATCGAGCTCGAGACGTCGAGCACGAAGACGAGATCGATGACCTCCGTGCAGCGACCGACGTCGCCGCTGGAGCTGCCGAGGTCCGACAGATCGGGCGCCACGTAGCTGTCGGGCGGCGCGCCGTCCTGCGTCGCCGCGCCATCGGCGCTGGTGAAGGGGTCCCCGACGCAGCCGCCCGCGGCGAGCGAGGCGACGACGATCAGGGAGGTCACTCGGGCAAAGCGGTATACTGCGGACATGGGGCGGACTTTACGAAATGCGCGACACAGCACAACCATCATCGCGCTCGCCGCCGCGGCGCTGCTGCTCGGCCCAGCCTGCGGAGCGCGCTCCAAGTCCGGCGCCTGGCGCGACGACGGCGGCGGCATCGTGCCGAACCCGCCGCCGCTGGACAACGGGCCGCGCATCTACCTCGACGTCTACATCGACGTCTTCCCCGACGCGGCACCGCTTCGCGACGTGTCGGTTGATCGCGGGCTGATGGGCGCGTGCCTCAGCCCGCAGGACTTTTCGCGCCTCGACACCGACGCCAAACGCGAGGACGCCGAAAACCGCGCCGGCAGCTGCGGCCTCGGCTGTCTGGGCAATCCAGACCAATTCTGCGCGCGCGACTGCGTGCGCAAAGAGCTCGGCCTCAGCATCGCGTGCGCCTCCTGCTTCGCAGAAGCCATCAGCTGCGCCGTGGCGCGCTGCCTGGCGCAGTGCGCTGCCGATCCGCAGGCCTTCGGCTGCCGCGAGTGCCGCCGCATCAACTGCGACCCCCAGTTCGGGGTCTGCAGCGGCCTAGGCATCTGACAATACAGAGGAAAAATTCTCAGAACTTCCTTCGGCGCGGTGCGTAGAACCACTCATCACCCGCTGAAGGAGCCCGCCATGACCAAACGCACCTCGCTGTTCGCCGCAGCCAGCGCTCTCGCCCTCCTGGTCCTGGCCACCGCCTCCACCCCCGCCCAAGCCTGCATGCCCTATCGTCCACAGCGCTGCCGCGTGCAGCGCTTCTGCTACAGCGTCGGCCAGCAGCAGGTGCGTTGCTCTACGCGCCGCATCTGCCGCCCGTACCATCCGCCGCGCCGCAGCTGCTATCAGAAGGTCTGCACCTACCGCTACGGGCGCAGCCACTGCTCGTATCAGAACATCTGCAAGGCCCAGGTCCCGCCCCCGCGCCCCGTGCGCTACTTCTACTACTAGCGCGTAGCCCCAGCGCCACTGCCAGCAGCAGCCACCCGAGCGGCATCGCGTCGCCCGAGCCGCCGCCGCCGCCTGCGCTGCAGCCGCCATAGACCGTCGTCGTCGCGCCGGGCACCGTGCTGCCGGGCCCGACCGACTGCGAGCTCGAGGAGCGCGCGTTGCGCACGGCGGCGTCGGCGCGAATGAGCCCCGAGCCGCAGCCCTCGGGACACTGCGCACGCGAGTCGGTGGAGCCGCGCAGCACGAGCAGCGCGTCGCGCGGCGTCAGCGCACGATTGACCGAGAGCATCAGGCTGACGATACCGCTCACCAGCGGCGTCGCCTGCGACGTGCCGTCGAGCGCCTGGTAGGCGTAGCCGCCATCCTGGCCGTAGATGAACATCGTCGAGACCACGCCGGCGCGGCATAAGTCGCCGTGCTGGCTCTGGTCGCAGTCGGGCAGCCACTGCTTGATGTTGCCGCCGGGCGCCATCACGTCGACAGCGCGGCCCCAGTTGGAGTACGCGGCGCGACGGCCCGAGTGCTCGAGCGCGCCGACGGTGATCACGCCGGGGATGTTGGCTGGATAGATGTTGTCGGTGCTGATGCCGTCATTGCCCGCGGCTGCGATGACGATCACGCCGCGCTCGATGGCGGCGCGCACGGCGTCGGTGAGCGTCGTGCTCGAGTTGGGGTTGCCGAGGCTGAGATTGATCACGCGGGCGGGCGTGGGGTTGGGCGGCACGTTCTTGACGGGAAGACCTGCGGCCCAGCGGATGCCGGCCGCCACGTCGGCGTCGGTGCCGGAGCGAAGCGTGCCGAGCACGCGCACGGGCTGGATCATGCAGCGCCAGTCGATGCCGGCGACGCCGCGACCATTGTGCGCGCTGGCGGCGATGATGCCCGCCACGTGGGTGCCGTGATAGATCGAGCGGCTCGGATCGTCTGGGTTGGGATCCCAACCATCGCCGTCACCCGAGGTCAGATCATTGGCGACGAAGTCGTAGCCAGGCACGAGGCGCCCGGCGAGATCGGGGTGACCGTGCTTGATGCCCGAGTCGACGACGGCGACAACGATGTCGCTGCTGCCGACGGTGATGTCCCAGGCGCGCTCGGCCTCGACGGCGCGCAGGTTCCACTGCAGCCAGTAGAGCTCGTCGTTGGGCTGCAGGTAGGCGCGGCGCAGGCGGTTGGGCTCGGCGTAGATCACATCGGCGCGCGCGCGAAGCGTTGCCAGCGCGCGCTGCATCGTGGCGTCGCTGTCGTCGGCGAGGCGCACCACGCGCACCTGCTCGGTGAGCAGGCGCTCGTCGACCACGCGGGTTCTGCCCACGCGCTGCAGCGCGGCGACGGCGCGCGTCGCCGAGCGGCGGAACTTGACGATCAGCTCGCCGCGCGCAGCGCCGGCGGTGGCGCGAGGGGCGCTGGCGGCGCTGCGCACGAACGCGCAGGCCGCGCAGAGCTGCAGGACAATGAGAGTCAGCGGGCGTATTCGCATCGCGCGCGACCTGACAAAGCAAGCGGCATACCGCGATGCCGCCAAGTGATCGCGTAGACCTAGCGCGCGTGGTGTGGGGGATTGGTACCCAGCGGGAAAGTTAGAACAGGCGCGAGAGCAGCATCGGCAGCCCGATGCCAGCGCCGACGCCGAGGGTCAGCCCCAGCGCGACGATGCGGTGTCGTCGGGCGACGAACCAGCCGAGGGCGCGGGGCGCATGCGACTGCATGCGGCGCCGCGCCTTCTCTAGCTCGTCGAGGGGCGCGAAGGGGATCGTCTCGAGATTGTCGAGCTCATCGAGCGTCTGGTGATAGGTGTGCATCGGCTCCCAGCGAAGCACGCCGCGTGCCGAAAACCGGCGATCCCGTTGTTGGCGAAATCGTGGGGAACACACAGGCGCCTACGTGGGCGCCTTTTGTGCGTTACGTTGCATATCTGCAGCGGTGCGATAACAAGCCGGTTACTGCGCGGCCTGCCTGTTGGCTGCAGGCGGCGCCGGCTCAGCGGGGGCTCAGCGCACGATCGAGAGGGTGCCGGGCGGATAGCCAGTGATCTCCACCTGCACGTCTAGACGATGCGCAGCGCTCGAGATCTTGCCCTTCACGTCGCCCTGCACGTCGCCGCCCTCGAAGATCACCTCCGCGAGCTTCACGCCGCTCATCAGGCTGCCGATGACGTTGAAGACCTCGTTGGCGTTGTCGCGCATGTTCTGCGGCAGCTCACCGCCGCGCACCGCGTCCTTGACCGCGCCGGCAGGGATCAGCGTCAGCGCCGCGCCGAAGCAGGCCGTAGAGCTCAGGTCGGCAAAGGCCACCGCCCCCAGCGCGCCGTCCGCGTCGTGATAGCGCGCCACCACCGTGCCCTTCTCGCTCGCCTTGCTCTTGGCCTGCGCCACGTCGACGTTGCGCGGCACCAGCCTGGCGAGCGCAGTGCGCAGGCCGCTCACGTCGGGCACCGCAGATTGCGCCTGCGTGGTCGCGCCATCGCTGCTGCCTGCGCCAGCCTGGCCAAGCAGCCCGTCGAGGGCCTGGCCGAAGGTCTCTGCGGTGAAGGGCTTGGTGATGAAGAACGCCGCGCCCGCGGCGACGGCCTCGTCGCGCATCTCCGCGGATGACTCGCTCGTCACGACGCCGATGGTCACCGGCGAGTTCTGCTCCTTGAGCTTGCGCACCAGCTCGATGCCGTTGAGGTTGGGCATGTTCCAGTCGGTCAGCACCACATCGGGTGGGCTCTTCTGGATCGCGCTCAAAGCCTCCGCGCCGTCGCCAGCCTCGGAAACGTCGAGCCCGGTAAAACCGGCCGACCGCAGCGTCCTTTTGACGATCATGCGCATCGCTTTACTGTCATCGACGATCAGCACTCTCATCGCATCACTCCTGCGCTATCTGTCCTGGCGTGGTTTTGTGGAGGCGAACGACGGGCTGAGCACGCACAACGTCACCTCGATGTCGTCCATGCGCACGCCGCAGCCGGAGAACTTGGCGCGGCTGCCAGGGCGCAGCGGACCCGCGACGTAGACCGGCATGCCGAGCCTGTACGTGCTGTTTCCGTTGGCGCCCTTGGCGTTGCCCGCGACGATGTTGATCAGCTCTCCCACGCAGTCGGCGACTTCGTCCTCCGACAGCTCGTCCCCCTCCTCCATGCCGAGCAACGCGCGCGACAGGCGCGTGACGCCCTCGCGGTTGGAAAACAGACCGAGCTCGATGGAATCGCCTTGCTCCGGCACGAGCGCGATCACCGCGCCGCACTGGTCGTTGGAAAGCGCCTCCGTGTCCTCCCCCTTTTCCACCCCGTTCGCCTCGAGCATGCTCACCGCCAGCTCGTCGAAGCCGCTAACGGCGGCATCTAGCCAGTGTCTCGCGGCCGGGTCGATAGCATCCATGGGTCGTCCTTGTCCTGCGAGGCGCTCGCAGGCGCCCCACTGTTCCATTCGGCGGATCGCCGGCTCGATTAAGCAGCGTCGCGCTCGATCGCCTGCATTACCTCGGCGAGCTTGTCCGACGTGACCGGCTTGACCAGATACCCCGACGCACCGCCGCGGAAGCTGCGCATCACGTCGCGCGCCTGGCTGCTGCCCGTGACCACCACCACCCGCGCCCCGTCCGAAGGGTGCAGGCCGTAGCGCCGCTCGAGAGCGCGCAGCCGCTCGATGGCCTCGTCACCGCGCCCGTCGGGCAACGTCAGGTCGAGGCTCACCAGGTCGAACGCCTCGCCATCCTCGAGCGCCGCGGTGAATGCGTCGACGGCGCACTCGACGCACTTGGCAGCGCTACAGCTGCCGTAGGGCCGCATCAACGCGCGCAGCCTCTCGAGGCTAACGGGGTCGTCGTCGACGAGCAGGATCTTCATGGTCATCCTCCAGAGAAGCTGCGCACCGGCGCCGCCGTGCGCGCCGCTGCCGTTAATCGCGGCAACAGCGAGGCACGCAACCTGTCCACCCCCTTAAAAAGCTCGAGGTCAGCCTTGTCGATCACGTCTGCGGCGCCGAGCTGGCGTGCGCGCGCCGGGATCGGCGAGTCGGAACGAGCCTTCGACGAGATCACCACCACCCTTGTCGGCAGGTACTGCGTCAGGCGTTGCAGAAATGAGAGCCCGTCGAGCTTGGGCATCTCGATGTCGAGCGTGAGCATGTCCGGCTCGAGGCTCAGGATCTTCTCGCGCGCCTCGAAAGCGTCGCGCGCTTCGCCGGCGACCTCGAACCCCTCCACGTCGGTGAGCGCGTGTCGCAGGAGGCGCCTCACCGTCTCCGAGTCGTCGACGATCAGCACGCGTGTTTTCCCCGGTCGAGCGCAGGCGCTGCCCATCGCCGACGACGGGATCGGAGCGCAAACCGTCTCGCGCGCGCCCGTATCGAACGCCACACGCCGCCCGTGCTTGCCGCCCACGTCCTCGTCGACCACACGGATGCGGTAGCGCCCCAGAATCGAGCGCGCGGCAGCGATATTGCGCTCGCCGATGCGCATCGTGCCGCCGATGGCGCCCACGACGTGGCCACCGCCAAAGACCTTGGCCTGGTAGTGGTCCGGGTTGCCGTCGCGGGCGAGCAGCGTGACGATGATCTTCTCGGTGGACGTGTCGCCGAAGCGACCGACATCGGGGTTGCCCTCGGCCAGCGGCAGCATGAAGTGATTCATCGCGGCGAGATCGCGCTGCAGGTTGTAGAGACAGACCGAGACGCACGACCCGAGCAACGTCGCCAGCTGCATAGGGTGCGCGGTGGTCACCATGTCGCCAGGAAGTAGAAACGCTCTCTTTTCCATCACGCCCCTCCCATGCACGTTGCGGTCGCGGTCGGCAGTGGCGGCCACGACGTGGCGCGGATGTGCTCGCGCATGCCGTCGAGCTCGACCACCATCGCGATCCCCCCGTCGCCGAGCACGGCGCCCCCGGCGAACGGCGTCTCGAACTCCTCGAGGCCGCCGATGTCGCGCACGACCACTTGCTGTACACCGACCACCTCGTCGACCAGCAGGCCGACCACGCCGCCTCCCGGGCGCACCTCGACCGTCACGACGATCGCCTCGGGGGAGATCTCGTGCTCGGCGCGCCTCGACAGCACCTGCGCGACGCTGAAGAGCTCGATGACCTGACCACGGCGCGCGACGCAGCGCTTGCGCCCGCCCAGGGTGGTCTGGATGTCTTCGCAGCGTGGGCGGAAAGACTCGCGCACCGAGAGCAGCGGCAGCACGTAGCGCGCCTCTCCGACGCGCACCACGAAGCCGTCGACGATCTGCACGCTGACGCTCTTGGGGATCGAGAGCGTGAACGTCGTCCCGGCGCCGAGCTGGCTGGCGATCTCGATGCGCCCGCCGATACGCTCCACCTCGCTGCGCACCACGTCCATGCCCACACCCCGGCCCGAGACGTCGGTGACCTTCTCGGCGGTGCTGAAGCCGGGTCGCATCAGCAACGCGTAGGTCTCGGCGTGGCTCAGCCGTGCCGCCGTCTCCGCGTCGACGATGCCGCGCGCGACGGCCTTGGCGCGCACGCGCTCGCAGTCGATGCCGGCGCCGTCATCGCGCACCTCGACCACGATGCTGTCGGACGTCTCGCAGATCGACAGCGCCACCATGCCCGCCGCCGGCTTGCCGCTCGCCTCGCGCTGCCCCGGCGACTCGATGCCGTGGTCGGCGGCGTTGCGCGCCAGATGCACCAGCGGCGCCTCGAGCAGCTCGACGAGGCTCTTGTCGATGCGCAGGTCATCGCCCGACGTCTCTACCCGCACCTCCTTGCCGGCCACGCGCGCCACGTCGCGAATGATGCGCGGCGACTTGGACAGCAGCGTGCGCACCGAGACCTTACGCACCTCCATGATGCTGTGCTGCAGCGAGTGCGAGAGCGTCTCGAAGGCGTCCATCGACCACTGAAACTCGCGCTGCAGCCGACCGACCTTCTTGGTCCGCAGCTTCTTGCCCAGGTTGCGGAACATCTCGCGCACGACGATCAGCTCGCCGACGAAGGCCAGGAACTCGTCGACGCGCGCCTCCTGAACGCGCATGGTGCGGTTGTCGCCGCCGCCGTCGCCCGCAGCGGCCGCGTCCGTCTCGCCGCTGGCGGCGCGCGCCTCGCGGCGTGGCGCCCGAGCCTCGTCCGTCGCCAGATCGGCAGAGCGCGTATCGGCGGGGGCCACAGCGGTTGACGCGGACTCGATCGCATCGAGCTGCCCCGCCAGCGACTCGATCAGCATCGTATCGACCCCGACCTGCGAGACGATGGAGATCACCTCGGCGGCCGCGCGCGCCGCCAGCTCTCGGCTCGCCTCGGGGCCGACCTTGGCCAGCTGCTCCACCGCTGCCTGCAGCTCGCGCGCGTCGACCGACGGGCCGCGCTCGATCAGCGCGCGTACCGCCTCGATGGCGAACGCGAAGCGCTCCTCTTCGCTGGCTTCGGGCCGCATGTTGTCGGGGCAAACCGCATCGATGTGCCCGCGAAGCTGCGCCACGCGCTCGGCCAGCGCGGCGCCGCCCCCGTCGCCACCGCCAGCGCACTGCTCGACGGCCGCGAGCGCTTCGAAGACACGCGCCCAACGCTGCCCCTCGTCGGGTGCCGCGCGCACGACCACGCCAGCGAGCTCTTGCTCGAGCTCCCGCGCACGACCGACCAGCTCGTCGTCCGGCTCGGCCCCGGCGCGCGCGCGCGCGAGCAAAAGCTCGAGCACGTCGTTTCCGCGCAGCAGCACGTCCACCACAGCGCCGTCGGGCGAAAGCTGCCCTTGGCGTGCCAGGTCGAGCACATCCTCGAGCTTGTGCGCGAGGTGACTGAGCACCATCAGCCCGAAGAACGACGCGTTGCCCTTGATGCTGTGATAGGCGCGAAAGATGCGGTCGATGGCGCCGCGATCTGCACGCTCCTCGAGCGTCACCAACAGCGGCCCGCAGGCAGAAAGGTCCTCCTGCGACTCGTCGATGAAGGCCTCGAGGATCTCGCGATCGATAGCGCCCAGCGTGCTCATAGTCAGCCCACCGCCTTTGTATCGAGGGCAGGGATGTTGGTTCGCTGGCGCAGCACTTCGAGCCAGTGCGCGATCATGCGCAACGAGCGGTCGAGCGCCTCGTCGAGCTTGTCGAGCGTCTCGAAGGGCTTGAAGACGCAGCTGTCGGCCCCAAGCCGCATGCAGGCGAGGATGTTCTGCTGCGTCACGTAGCCCGTCATCATCACAGCGCGCACCAGCGGGTGTGCTGCTCGCATGTGCTCGAGCAGCTCCACGCCACCCATCTCGGGCATCACGATGTCGCTGACCACCACGTCGACACGATGGCGGCCGAGCAGCTCGAGCGCCTCCATGCCGTTGCCCGCTAGGTGCACGACGTGACCCGCGAACGTGAAATGCCGCCGCAGCAGCTGCTGGATCTCGACCTCGTCGTCTACGACGAGGATCGTCGCGCTGTGCGCTGTCATGACCCCACCCCCGAAATGACGAAGCGGGCGCCACCCTCGCGCCGATTGCTCGCGCGCAGCGCGCCGCCGTGCTCGGCGATGATGCGCTGGCTGATGCAAAGACCCAGGCCCGTGCCCTTGCCCGGCGGCTTCGTCGTGAAGAACGGGTTCCAGATCTCGCGCATCACCGCGTCTGGAATGCCCGCTCCGTTGTCCTCGACCACCACTTCAATGCCGTCATCGCGCTGCCTGCTGCGAACGGCCACCGTCGCGCCCGCGACGCCCTGCACGGCGTCACAGGCGTTGTTGAGCAGGTTCACCAGCGCCTGCTCGAACGTCGGCGGATCGATACGGCAGGCCGAGATGTCGCCTAAATCGAGCTCGAGACGCACGTCGTGCTTGAATCGCGAGCCGAGCAGACGCGCCGCGCGCTCGACGGATTCGTTGACGTTGGCCAGCTCGCGTTCCCTCGGATCGCTGCTGCCCTTGCGCGCGTAGGACTTGAGGTCGGCCACGATGCGGCGCACGCGCTCCGCGCCGCCGCGAACGGCGGCGAGCATCGCAGGGACCTCGGCGCTGATCGCCACCAAGCGCGCGTCGCCGGCCTGCGCCAGCGCGCGCTCGAGGTCGGGCCAGACGCGCTCGAGCAGCTCAGCGTTGCCGGCGATAAACGTCGTCGGGTTGTTGATCTCGTGCGCGACACCGGCAGCGAGCTGCCCCAGGGTGGCGAGCCGGTCGGCGTGCAGAATCTCGGCGGCGCGCGCCTCGGCGAGCCGCGACATCTCCTCGGCGTATCGCTGCAGCGCTTCCGACTTGGCGAGCATGCGCGCCCCCACACCGACACGCGCGCGCAGCGCCACGGGATCGAGCGGCTTGCTGACAAAGTCGTCGGCGCCGGACTCCAGCGCATAGGCCGCCGCCGCGCTCTCGTGCTTGCCGCTGACCATGATCACGTACAGTGGCGAGGCCTCCGGCAGCGAGCGCGCCCTACGCAGCAGCTCGACGCCATTGGTCTCGGGCATCACCCAGTCGACGATCATCAGCAGCGGCGCATCGCGCCGCGCGAGCGCGCTCTCGGCCTGCGCGGCGTCGCCGGCCTCGAGCACGTCGTATCCCCAGCTGCCGAGCAGCGCGCGCAGCTGCGTGCGCGTGGTGGGGTCATCGTCGACTACCAGGGCGTGCATCAGGCGCTCGCCCTTTCCTTGGCGCCCGGCGCGGCCGTGCCGGCGCCTGGGCCGCGCTCGGCCTGCTCGACGATGGCCCGCGCCACGTCGGACAGCGAGACGACGTGCTCTACCCCGCCAAGGCGCGCGGCCGCCTGCGGCATGCCGTAGACGATGCAGGACGCCTCGTCCTGACCGATGGTGCGCGCACCCGCGTTGCGCATGGCGAGCAGGCCTTCGGCGCCGTCGGCTCCCATGCCGGTGAGGATCACGCCCACGGCGTTGCGACCGCCGTACTGCGCCACGGAGTGAAACAGTGCGTCCACCGAGGGCCGGTGGCGGTTGACGCGCTCCTGCTGGTCCACCACCACGTGGTAGGCGGCGCCGGTGCGGCGCAGCCGCATGTGGAAGTTGCCGGGCGCGATGAGCACCGTCCCGGGCACGACACGGTCACCGGTCTCGGCTTCTTTGACCCGCACGCGGCTGATGCTGTCCAGGCGCTCTGCGAACGATCGGGTGAAGCCTTCAGGCATATGCTGCACGACGAGCGTGCCTGGCGCGGTGGGCGGGAGCAGCGGCAGGATCTCTTCCAGTGCGCGGGTGCCGCCGGTAGACGCGCCGATGGCGACGATCTGATTGGTCGTCGCGGTCATCGCCAGCGGGGCCTTCACTGTCGTGACCTGCGACTTGGCCTTCTTGACGAGATGGTCGACGCGCGCTCCCGCCGCCGCTCGCACCTTCTCGATCAGGTCGGCCGTCACCTCGCCAAGACTGTAGGCCGCGTTGGGCTTGCTGATCACCTCGAGCGCGCCCGCCTGCAGCGCCTCGAGCGCCAGGTCACTTCCCGCCGGCGTCAGCGACGACAGGATCAGCACCGGCATCGGGCTGAAGGCCATCACGCGCCGCAGAAAGGAGATGCCATCCATGCGCGGCATCTCGATGTCGAGGGTCATCACGTCAGGCTTGAGCCGCACGAGCTTGTCGCGAGCGACAAACGGGTCGGGCGCCGTGCCGACGACCTCGATGCCCGGCGCCGTCGCGAGCGCCTTGGACAGCATGCGGCGGATCACCGCGCTGTCGTCGACGACCAGAACCCGGACAGTCATCAGGCAGCTCCCTTGACCTCGACGCGCTCGAGCTTCTGGTAGGCCGATGGCCCCACCGCGCGCACGCCCACGTCCAGCCCCGTCAGGCTCTCGCTGTGGCCGATGAACAGCAGCCCATCGGGGGCCAGCGCGTCGAGAAACGACTGCACCAGACGGCGGCGCATCGGCTGCTCGAAATAGATCATCACGTTGCGGCAGAACACGGCGTCGAGGGGACCACGCAGCGGGATCGGCTCGTTGAGGTTGAGGTAGCGAAACATCACGCGCGAGCGCAGCTCGTCGCGCGCCTGCCAGCGTCCATCGGCGAGCGGCTTGAAGAAGCGCTCGAGTGTGCCCTTGGGGACCTTCTCGAGCAGCCGCTTCTCGTAGACGCCCTCCATCGCCTTCTGCAGGGCTGGCCTGCAGATGTCGGTGCCGAGCAGCTTGAAGTCGACCTTCGCGGTGCCGGGCACCTGCAGCGCGCTCATCACCAGGCTGTAGGGCTCCTCTCCGGTGGAGCAGCCCGCTGACCAGACGCGGATGCGCGGCGCACCCGACTTGACGCGCTGCTCGATCAAGGCCTGAAAGAGCGGGTAGTGCGCATTCTCGCGAAAGAAGCTGGTCACGTTGGTCGAGATCGCATCGATCAGGACATCGACCTCTCGCTCGTCGCGCCCGAGCAGCGCCAGGTAACCTTCGACATCGAGGTCGAGCTCGCGCGTGCGGTTGGCGATGCGCGACTGGACCAACGCCTCCTTGCTGTCGGCCAACGAGATGCCGCTCGCCGAGTAGACCAGCTGGCGGATGGCGTTGAAGGTCGTCTTCTTCATGATGGGCGCCCCGGAGCTCTGCGGCTCTGCGTTCGAACGCTAGTAGTTGAAGTCGGCCAGCTCGGCGTCCGTCAGCGGCAAGACGCTCTCCGGCCGGCGTGCCGCGCCGCCGTGGTGCTGCCCGTTGCCGTTGCCGTTGCCGTTGCCGTTGCCATTGCCGTGGCCGCCCGCGTTGCCGTAGCCGTAGCCGTAGCCGGCGCCCTGCCCTGGCGCTGGCCCGCGTGGCGGCGGCGAGAAGTGCGTGGCTGGGTTGAAGCGCGGCGCCCCACCGAAGCTCTGCTCGGCCTGGCTGCCGTCGTCGAGGCGGAACATCTGAACCATGCGCGCCAGCTCCGAGGCCTGTGCCGCCAGCTGCTCCGAGGCGCTCGCCGACTGCTCCGAGTTGGCCGCGTTCTGCTGCGTCATGGAGCTGATCTGCGTCACCGCCGAGTTGATCTCGGTGATGCCCTTGGCTTGCTCGTCCGAGGCCGCCGCGATCTCGGCGACGATGTCGTTGACCTTGCGCGCGCCGTCAGCGATCTCGTTGAGCATCCGCTGCACGTCGTCACCGAGCCGCACGCCATCGCCAGCGTTGGACACCGAGCTCTCGATCATCTCAGCGGTGGACTTGGCCGCTTCGGCGCTGCGCTGCGCGAGGCTGCGCACCTCCTCGGCGACGACCGCGAAGCCCTTGCCCGCGTCGCCGGCGCGCGCCGCCTCGACTGCCGCGTTGAGCGCCAGCAGGTTGGTCTGGAAGGCGATCTCGTCGATGGTCTTGATGATCTTGGCCGTCTGATCCGACGAGTGCTTGATGCGCTCGATCGCCGAGGCCAGCCGCTCCATCGCCGACTTGCCCTTCTCGGCCGACTCGCGCGCCGTCTCCGAGAGGCCGCGCGCCTGCCCGGCGTTGTCGGCGTTCTGCTGCGTCATGGCGGTGACCTGCTCGAGCGTCGACGAGATCTCTTCGAGCGTGCTGGCCTGCTCGTTGGTCGCCTGCGCCAGGCTCTGAGCGCCAGCGCCGATCTGACCGCTGGCCGACTGCACCTGCGCCGACGCGCTCGAGACTTGGACGAGCACGTGATTGATGCCGTCAGCGGCCTCGTTGAGGTTGTTCTTGATCGCTGCGTGATCGCCCTCGTACTCGCCCACCACGCGCGCGGTGAGGTCGCGCTTGGCGAAGCGCTGCAGCACCGACGCAGCCTCCTCGATGGGGCGCAGCGTCTCGTCGAGCATGCGGTTGACGCCGCTGCAAATCTCGGCGTAGGCGCCCTCGAACTGCCCCGCGTCAGCACGCTGCGTCAGCTGCCCGGTCTGCACGGCCGTGATCAACGTGTTGAGCTCGGCGATCAGGTTGCGCAGCACGTTCGAGGTGGTCGTCACGTTGCCGAGCAGCACGGCGTCAGAGCCGGCGTCGACGTAGGCATTGGTCTCGACCTGCCCGCAGGCGAGCGCTTCGAGCTTGAGGTTGATCGCGCTCAGGTTGTTGACGGCCTTGCCGAAGGCCTCGCCGAGCCCCCCCGGCACGCGCTGGAAGAGCACGGCGTCGTTGAGGTGGTCGGCCGCGATGGCGTCGGCTTGCTTGCGCAGCAGCACGAGGTGCGCCTTGAGCTGCGCGACGTTCTCGGTCACGTCCTGCGTGCCCATGGTCTTGACCGACTCGATGCTCAGCCCGAGCGACTCGAGGGTCTGCATCAGGAACGAGTCGCCGATGGCCTGCATGTCGTAGTTGAAGACCTTCTGCACGGACGTCACGGCGTCGAAGGTCTTCTCGATGTCGCCTTCGTAGTATTCGAGCAGGTACTTGCGCGCCAGCGCGGAGTACTCGGTGTAGGAGCCGATGTAGAACTTGAACGGCAGGTCGATCCTGTCGTGCGTGGCGCCGACGGATAGGCGGCGCTCGAAGTAGCTCACGCCCCAGTTTTCGCGCGCGCCGGTGAAGACCTCCGCGAAGTAGCCCGCTTGCGCGCGCTCGAGGTGCGAGCGCAGCTCGCCGACAGAGATGCCCCGCTTACCCGCGAAGTCCTCGAAGAAGCGACGCGTGCCCTCGCAGGCAAACTGCCAGTCGTAGAACTCTTTGGCCACCTTCGGCGCGATGCTCTCGGCCCAGTCCGCGAGCTCGGCGAGGCGCGAGCGATCCTCTTCGCCCAGGCGCACGAAAGCGCGGCGCTCGGCGAGATTGCCTTCATTGATGCGAAACTTATCGACTAGACGCGTCATTGTTGCTGGCTCCGTTTCGTTCGAATTCGAAGGGTGTTCGTTGCGCTATTGAAGGCTGCTCGCCGCAGCGTTCGCGTTGGGTTGTGCGGGCGCGTGCACCGCTGCCGAGATGACGTCGGACGAACCGAGCACGACGTCGATGTCGAGCAGCACCTTGAGCACGCCTTTGCTCTTGCCCATGCCGAGGATGAAGCTGGTGGCGTAGTCGTCGCCGAAGCTCGGTGGTGCCTCGATATCGTCGGCGGCGATGAACGCGACCTCCGAGACGAGGTCGACGAGCACGCCCATCTGCACCAGCCCTTTGGGCTTCTTGACGTCGACGACGATGATCGTCTTGCGGTCGTTGTCTGGCGTCGGCTGCAGGCCGAACTTGAGCCGCAGATCAACCACCGGGATGACCTTGCCTCGCAGGTTGATGACGCCGCGGATGTACTCGGGCGTCATCGGCACGGGCGTGATCTCCATCAGGCCGATCAGCTCGCGCACCTTGAGAATCTCGAGACCGTACTCCTCCTCGCCCAAGCGGAAAGTGAGGTACTTGCCAGCTCCAGCGACACGCGCGCCGCCGGCTGCTGGTTGGCTCTCTTGTCTTTCCACAGACCCTCCCTTTGTCGCCGTCCTAGTTGGACAGCTCGCTGGTTCTCGTGTCGCAGTTGCTATTGGTGACCGCGCGGCGGTAGCCGCGGCTAGCGCGGATGATCGCGCCGACCTCGAGGATCAGCCCCACGCGACCGTCGGGCAGGATCGCGCCGCCGGCGAAGGCGTCGATGCAGCCGAGCCCATCGCCGAGCGTCTTGACGACGATCTGTTGCTGGCCGAGCAGCTCGTCGACGAGCAGCCCCGCCTGTTGGCCGTCGTCTTCGACCTGCACGACGAAGCCCTCGTGCAGGCCTGCCGCGCCGCGGATATTGAACAGCTGCGCCAGGCGCACCAACGGCACCAGCTGGCCGCGGATCGAAACCAGCTCGCCGCAGCCCACCACCTGGTGCACGTCTTCGCGCGCGGGCCGCACCGAGCGCACCATCGACAGCAGCGGGATCGCGTAGCGCTGGTTGCCGATGCGCACCACCATGCCGTCCATCACGGCCAGTGTCAGCGGCAGCCGCAGCGAGAACGTCGAGCCCTTGCCCTCGGTCGAACGGATCGTCAGCGCGCCGCCGAGGCTGTCGACGGTGCGCTTGACCACGTCGAGCCCCACGCCGCGCCCGGAGAGGTCGGTGACCTTGGGCGCCGTGGAGAAACCTGGACGCAGGATCAGCTGATAGATCTCGTCTTCGCTGAGGTTCGCGTTCTCGTCGACGATCCCCTGGCTGCGTGCCTTCTTGAGGATACGCTCGCGCGACAGCCCGCGGCCGTCGTCGCTGACCTCGATGAACACGCTGCCGCCGCGATGGAACGCCGTGAGCGTCACCTTGCCGGCGTCGGGCTTGCCGGCGGTGCGACGCTGCTCGACCTCGGGCTCGATGCCGTGCCCCACGGCGTTGCGCACGATGTGCAGCAGCGGATCGCCGATGGCCTCGACGAGCTTCTTGTCGAGCTCGGTCTCCTCGCCGTGACAGCAGAAGTCGATCTCTTTGCCGGTGCGGCGGGCGGCGTCGCGCGCGACACGCGCGAGCTTGTCGAACGCGCGGCGCAGCGGGACCATACGCATCGACGAAGCGAGGCTGTGAAGCTCTCGCGTCGTGCGTTCGACGTGCGCCAGCGTGCGCTGCAAGCGCGAGGAGCGCGCGTTGAGGCCGCTGCGCGCCAGCTCGGAGAGCATCGACTGCGCGATGGCCAGCTCGCCGATGGCGTCGACCAAAAGGTCGAGCCGATCCACCGGGACGCGAATGGTGTTGCTCGTCGTCGAGCTGCTCGGCGCGGGCTCGTCCTGCTTTCTTTCGGCGGCGAGCCGCTGCGCGCGCAGGCCCTGCGCCACCTGCTTGGCCGCGACGCCCTTTTCGATGAGCAGTGTGCCGAGCGGGCGCGCGTCACCGGCCTTCTGCTGCTCGATGCTGGCGTCGATCGTCTGTTCGTCGACAGCGCCGGCGGCGACGAGGATCTCGCCGAGGCGCGCCTTCTTGTCGAGGGCGGTGAGCTTGCGCAGGTGCTCGGCGTGCGCGATCGCGCTGCGGTCGACGGGCAGCGGCGTCTTGCCCTTTGCCGCGCGCTCGACGGCGACCACCATCGCGCGCAGCTTGTCGACGGCGGTGAAGATCGCGTCGATGGCGATCCCGTCGAGCACGCGCTCGTTGCGGCGCACGGCGTCGAGCAGCGACTCGGCGGCGTGAGCGAGGGTGCCGATGGCCTCGAGCTCGAGAAAACCAGCGAGGCCCTTGATGGTGTGCAGCCCGCGGAAGAGCGCGTGCAGCGACTCGATGTCGTCGTGGTCGCGCTCGAGATGCAGGAGCAGCGTGTCGGCGGCGGTGAGGTGCTCGTCGGCCTCGACGAGGAACTCGACGAGCAGCTCCTCGTCCTCGAGCGCGGCGGGAAGTGGGATCGTCTCGATGTCCGCGTCCGGCTCGGGCTCGGGCTCGGCCGCCGCTATCGCGCTGGGCTCGTCCGCAGCGAGCACAACGTTCACACCGAGATCGGCCAGCAGCGCCGCGATGGCCTGCACCGCCGCGGCCGCTGCCGGCTCGTCGGCCGCACCCGCGACCATCTCCATCAGCTGCTCGACGCGCGCCACCTCGTCGCTAGCGCCCGCGTCGAACGCCGCCAGGCGCAGCTCGGCGAGTGGTCCGAGCAAGCCGCTGACGTCGGCCGTGCTGCCGTCTCGCGCAGCGAGGAGTGTCGCTAGCCTGTCGAGCTGTTGTTTCACCGGTAGGTCATCCGCCCACATATCAACCGTCCGCAGCCGCCGCGCCTGCTGTCTTCGCAGGGATCAACGGCTGCACGCGGCTGACCTTTAGCCGCGGATGACACGCTGTGGGGTGCGCGCGCTAGGGCAGCGCGAGCGGCGACGTCGCTACAGGTTCTTGCGCTTCACGCGCCACTTGGCGTCGCCGCAGATGCCGCAGTTGGCGCCGTAGAAGAGCGCCTTGGCGCCCGCTTCGCCGTACAGCTGGGCGCGAAGCCACGCGGTCAGATAGCCGCGGATCTCGTCGCCGGCGTTGCCGATGGGCGTGAAGTGATCGGCGGCGATGAGCTCGCCGTAGACGCTCGGCACCTTGGCAGGATTGTAGGTCAGACCTTCGACGAGCTGCGGCACGACGATGGTGTCCTTGCCGCCGGCGATGACAAACATCGGCCCTTTCAGCCCGGGCGCATTGCCCGGCGAAGGCTGGATCGGTGCCGTGCATTTGACGCGCGCGTCGTTGCCTGCGTTGACCGCGCCGCCGCCGCCCTGCGAGTGGCCCGTGGCGCATACGGCGCTCGCGTCGAGCTTGCCGTAGTACTTGCTCGTGGGCTTGGAAGCTTCGCTGATGAGCCACGAGACGCCGTCGAGCATCTCTTTGCCCGAGCCGGTCTGCACGCTGTTGGTGGCGACCACGACGAAGCCGTGCGTCGCCAGGTGCGCGAGCAGCGCGCCGTAGACGAACGTCGGCGTGCCCGTGCCGTTGCCCCAGGTGATGATCGGGTGCTTGACGCCGCCCTGACCGAGCGGCGTGGGGTAGGTAACGCTGAAGTCATTGCCAGGGCCAACGTTGGCCTCGCTCGCCGACTTGAAGGGGCCGGCGGCGGCGAAGTTGGTGGTGGCTGGTGGCGCCGCGCTCTTGTCGGGGCTCGTCGCGTCGGGCTGCGGCGTTGCGCCGTCCCCCGTCGGCGCCGCGCTGTCGCTGTCGCCGGCGCGCGGCGCGTCGGCGCCGACGATGCCGCGATCGACGACGCCATCGCCGCTCGGCGCGCGAGCGTCTCGCGTCACGTCGGCGCCCACGGGACAGCCCGCCAGCGCCAGCATCAACACCATCGCGCCGATGCGGCGCGTGTTTGGACTTTTGCTCATCGCTCCCCTGAGAAGCGTTACAGCAAGTCTCGGGCCGCGGGCAAGCTGGCGAGAACTGTGCGGCGCCGCGCCAGCTCAGGGGGACGTGTCCCCCAGTGGTGACGTAAGTCCCAAGCAGTGCCGGCTGCCGCGCGCTCGGCGCGCTCGGCGCGCTTAGGGTGCGGCGTCCGCGGGGCAGCGTCCTTCGATGCAGACCGCCACCAGCGCGCCCTTGGCGTTGGCGAGCACGCAGCACGTACGCTCGCCACACCCCTTGCAGGGGCAGTGGTTGCAGCCCGCGAGCTGAAAGCCGCGACAGGTCGGCTTGTTCTCGACGCGCGCGCAGACCTCGTCGGCGCCGCACGCTTCGTTGCACTTGCCGCAGTGATCGCGATCGCGCGCGAGGTCGACGCACGACTGCCCGCAGAGGGTCAGGCCGGCAGCGCATCCGGCGACGCAGCGGCCCTCGCTGCACACCGCGTTGGCCCCGCACGGTTGGTTGCAGCCGCCGCAGTGCTGCGGTGACGACGCGATGTCGACGCACTGTCCGCCGCAGTCGGTCTGGTCGAGCGCGCAGCGCGGCCGCGTGCAGCTGCCGGCGACGCAGTCTTGACCGCCGCCGCAGCGCTGGCCGCCGGCGCCGCGGCAGCCGCCGCAGTGCTGTGGGTTGGTCTGCGGATCGATGCACGCGCCGTCGCACTCGATGGCGCTGCCCGCGCAAGCGCCCGAGCTGCAGCGACCAGCCGAGCAGCTGTCGCCCGCGGGGCACGCGAGCTCGCAGCCGCCGCAGTTCTGCGCGTCGGTGTCGATGTCCACGCAGCGCGTGCCGCACAGCTCGGAGCCGGCTGGACAGACGCAGCGCCGACTGGCCGTGTCGCACACGGTGCCACCTTCACACTGAGCTCCTCCCACCGAGCACGGCTGCCCACCCGTGAAGCTCGGGTTGTCGCTGGTACAGCGCGCTGCGCCCAGCGCGAGCAGCACCCCGCACGTCAATACTGCAAGACGATCCATCATGAATAAGCCCCCTCCAGAATCTTGTGGGGTCCAGTACACAAAATGGACGGACAGTATTTGCGAGGCATCGGCCGATCGGACGAGGCGAAAGCGTGCTTTCGGCCGATCCCCGCGGCCTCGTTGGTTTTCTATACTTGTCGACGACGTGATCGCCCAAACGCTACGCGACCTGTGGCTCGACCCCCGCCCACCGCGCCCCACCACGGCAGCATGGTGGGACTGGGCGCTGGCCGCGCTGCTGGTGCCCGCCGCGCTGCTCGAGGGGCTGTTGCGACCTGATGTGATGTGGCGCCCACTGAGCATCGTGCTCGGCGTGGTCGCAGCGTTGGCGATCGCGATTCGCCGCGAGCGCCCGTTGCTCGCCGCGCTCGTCGCGGTGCTCCCGCTGCAGGTCGCGCACCTCGCGGCCACGCTCGCCGGGCACCGTTGGGAAGGCCTGCACATGATGGCCTGCCTCCTGCTGCTGCCCTACTCGCTGTTTCGTTGGGCGGCCGCGTGGGAGGCGATCGTCGGCATGCTGCCGATGCTGTTCGGCTACGCGATGATGATCGTGGGCGGACACGCCAAACATCCTGGCGAGTACGTCGCCGCGGCGATCGTGATGTTCTTTCCCGCGGTGCTCGGCGCGGCGGTGCGCTTTCGGGCCGCGGGGCGCGTGCGCGAGCTCGAGCGCGTCAAGCTGCTCGAGCGCGAGCAGCTCGCGCGCGAGCTTCACGACACCGTCGCGCACCACGTCTCGGCCATCGCGATCCAGGCGCAAGCCGCGCGCGCGCTGAGCGACAAGAAGCCCGAGGCCGCGCTCGACGCGCTGAAGATCATCGAGGAGGCGGCTGGCCGCAGCCTCGCCGAGCTGCGCGGCATCGTGCGCGCCCTGCGCCGTGACGACGAAGCGGCCGAGCTCGCACCACAGCAACAAGGCATCGAGGCGATCGAACGGCTCGCCGGCGCCGCCGCCGGGGCGCGGCTGCGCGTGGACGTCGAGACCGAGGGCGATCTCGACGACCTGCCTGCTTCTGTCGGCGCTGCGCTGTATCGGCTGGCGCAGGAGTCGATCACCAACGCCGTCAAACACGCTCGCGGCGCGACGCGCGTGACGGTGCGCGTCGCGGGTGACGCCGACTGCGTGCGCCTCACGGTGCGAGATAACGGCGCGCCCGTCGGCGAGCCCACCGAGAGCAACGGCTACGGTCTGGTCGGAATGGCCGAGCGCGTCGCGTTGCTCGGCGGCACGTTCAGCGCCGGCCCACAGCCGCCCGAGCGCCACTTCACGGTCAGCGCGATGCTGCCGAGACACAGCGAGTAGCCGACGATGCCGATCCGCGTGCTCATCGCCGACGACCAAGATCTCGTGCGCACCGGCCTGGCCATGATCCTCGAGGCGCAGGACGGCATCGAGGTTGTCGGCCAAGCACGCGACGGACGCCAGGCCATTCGGCTCGCGCGCGAGCTGCGCCCCGACGTGTGCCTCTTCGACATCCGCATGCCCGAGATGGACGGCATCGAAGCCACTCGCCGCCTCGCCGGCCCCGACGTCGACAATCCCATCGCCGTCGTC
Source organism: Myxococcales bacterium (assembly GCA_020431405.1). GTDB lineage: Bacteria > Myxococcota_A > Polyangia > JAGQIK01. The sequence continues at coordinate 15,417 of JAGQIK010000115.1, read as the reverse complement.
GTCATCACCACCTTCGACCTCGACGAATACGTCTACGGCGCCCTCGAAGCGGGAGCGCGCGGCTTTCTGCTCAAAGACGCCGGCCCCGAGCTGCTCGTGCAGGCGATCCACGCCGCCGCCAACGGAGACGCGCTCATCGCGCCGAGCATCACCGCGCGCCTGCTCGAGACCTTCGCGCGCGCGCGCCCCGGCAAGGCCGCGCCGCAGCCCGCGCTCGAGCCGCTCACGGAGCGCGAGGAGCAGGTGCTCGTCACCGTCGCGCGTGGCCGCACCAACGCCGAGATCGCCGACGAGCTGCACATCAGCTTGAGCACGGTGAAGACACACCTGGCGAGCCTGATGAGCAAGCTGGGCGCCCGAAACCGCGTCGAGCTGGCGATGTGGGCCTACGAGACGGCGCGCGCGTAGCGATACAGACGCTCGCCGCGAGGCGAGCGATGGTAGGCTCGACCAACGTGTCGAAGGTCAACCCATACGCGCCGCCCGCGGGGGCGCTCGACTCGAGAGCCCCCGGCGCTGCGGGTCTGGATGGGTCGACGGGCCAAGGGCGCACGTCCTACTGGCGCGAAGGCGAAGACTTCGTCGTCGAGAACGTGTCGCCGCCGCTGCCCGACCGCTGCGTCGTCTGCAACGCCGACGCCGAGGGCTACCGCCTCAAGCGCGTGCTCTACTGGCACCCAGCGGGCTATTACGTGTTGGCCCTCATCGGCATCCTGCTCTACGCCATCGTCGCCGTGATCGTGCGCAAGAAGGCGGTGCTGCACGTAGGGCTGTGCCCGACGCACCGCGCTCGGCGTCGCACCGCGATCATCATCGGCCTGCTCGGCCCCGTGGTGATGATCGCCACGCCGTTCATCGCGCGGCGCATGGGGGCCGTCATCGCCGCCGGCATGCTGATCGGCTTCGCGATGATCGTCGTCGGCATCATCATGGCGCAGGTGGTACGGCCGACGCGAATCGACAACGAGCAGGCACGCTTGAAGGTCGGGCGAGCGTTCCTCGAGTCGATCCCCTACTGGAACGAGTCAAACGCCGGCGTCGCGCGCGCCAGCGTGGTGGCGCGCCTCGACGGCAGCCACGCCGAGCAGATGCGCAAGTACGAAGAGCAGCTCGACCGCGAGCTGCGACGCAGCGACGAGACCTGACGTCGCGGTACCGATCGATCGCGAGCTAGTGGGAGGCGAAGGATGAGACTGGCGCGATGGATGTTGGTGGTGTTGTGTGTCTTCGCGGCGCCGTGGCTGCTGGCCTGCGGCGACGACTCGGGCGCGCTGCCCGTGAGCGACGCCGAGTTCAAGGCGGCCTGCGAAAACGGCGTGACGCTCTGCCAAGGCGACGCCCAGCACGGGCAAACCTTCGGCGCACAAGACTGCAGCGACAGCGCGATCGCGCAGGCCTACGCCGGCTGCAACGCGGGCTGTCGCGCCAACTCCAAGTCGATCATCGACTGCCAGCGCGCCGCATCGGATTGCGACGGCTTCGCGAGCTGCGTTAGCGGCCCCTGAGCCCGCGCCGAGGCGAGCCGTGCACACGCCACGCCGCGTGATGCTCGGGCTGGCTGCGCAGCGCACGCGCCAGGCGGCGCCCGAAGCGGTCGGCGACGATCAAGGGAAACGGCACCGGCGGCTCGAGCACCACCTGCCGCCGCACGCTGCCGCGATAGACGTCGCCATCGGCCGGGATCTCGCCGCCGAAGGTGACCCGTCCGACGACGAAGACCCACTCGCCCGCCTTGATCACGACCTCGCGCCAACACCAGCGGTCGCGCAGCACGCGCTGCTGCGCCGAGTACGGCGCGAGCACCCCTGTGACCCAAGCGGGTGCCGCGCGCTGCGGCCGCGAGTAGTCGAAGCGCCGCGGGCGCGCGACGATGATGGCGCTGTTGCCGCGCGGCTCGACACGCACCGGCCACTCGCCGAGATCCACCTCGAACGGCACCACGTGGTTGCTGTCCTCGATCAGCTCCCACGGCGCCCCCAGGCCTCCGGTGATCGGGCCGGGTTGTCGCTCCACCATCAGCCGCCAGCCCACCGCCGCCTGCTCGCTGGTGGGTGCCCGCGTGTATTCGCTGGCGGTCGCGACGCCAGCGACGGCGACGAGGTCTCCCTCTTTGACGCCACGCAAGGTTCGCAGCGGCTCGAGCGTCGTCACGGTGGCGATTCGCGCTTCGTCCACGAGTGGATATTACGACGGCGCTGCTCGGCCAAAAGTACGAGACGCCGATCATCTGTTCGGCGGGGGCAAATAGGGCCGTCCTGCCGATGTGGCGCGGCCGACCGCTGCTCATCATGGCGATCATGATGAACGTCGCGCTCCCGATCCTCGCAGCCTTCGCCGACCTGTCGATCTCGCTCGCCGACGTGCTGCTGCTCGCCGCCTGCTTCGGCATCATCACCGCCGCCAGCACCATCCGCGCGGTGGTGCAGCGCGGCTATGGCCCACCCGAAGAGGTGCTCAGCACCGGCGCCGTGGCCGCGCCGCCCGTCGGTCCCGACGACGTGCTGGTGCGCCTGTGCGCCACCAGCGTCAACACGCCCGACTGGATCTTCGTCACCGGCGTGCCGGGGATCCTGCGGCTGCGCTTCGGTCTGCGCCGTCCGCCGTCACCGGTGCGCGGCACCGACATCGCCGGCATCGTCGAGGCCATCGGAGAGCGCGTAGAGGGGCTGCTGCCGGGTGACGAGGTCTTTGGCTCCTCCTGGAACGGCTCGCCGCGAAGCCCCGGCACCTTCGCGGAGATGACGGTCGCCCCGGCGAGCCAGCTCATCAGAAAACCCGCCGCGCTCACATTCGAGGAGGCCGGCGCATCCGTGATGTCGGGCCTCACCGCGCTGATCGCCATGCGCGACGTCGCCGAGGTCCGCCCGGGCACGCGCGTGCTGATCAACGGCGCGTCGGGCGGCGTAGGCACCTTCGCCGTGCAGATCGCCAAGGCGCTCGGCGCCGAGGTCACCGGCGTGTGCAGTGCGAGCAACGTCGAGCTGGTGCGATCGCTCGGCGCCGACCACGTCATCGACTACGCCGACGAGGACTTCACGCGCGGCTGGCAGCGCTACGACGTGATCCTCGACAACGTCATGAACCACCGTCCCACCGCCGTCGCGCGCGCGCTGCAACCCGATGGGATCCTGATCCCCAACAGCGTCGGCAACAGCGGCGGCTTCTTCGCCGGTCTCTTGCGCGTGCTGCGCGCCGCCGTGATGCGCCTCGGCGGCACTGACGTGCGCTTCGTGCGCTGCGAGGTCAACCAGCGCACCCTGACAGACCTCGCCGAGCTGCTCGCCTCGGGCAAGGTCAACGCCGTCATCGACGACGTCTACCCCTTCGAGCACGCCCCCGCCGCTGTGGCACGCATGCTCACGCACCGCGCGCGCGGCAACGTGGTGATCGCCATCTAGCGCTGCGATATGGTCGCCCCATGAACGTCATCATCTTCGGCGCCAGCGGCTACATCGGACAGGGCGTTCTGCTTCAGAGCCTCGACCATCCTGCCGTAGACCGAGTCCTCAGCGTCGGTCGACGCGCGCTGCCGCTCGAGCACCACAAGCTGCAGCAGCTCGTGCACGACGACTTCGAGGACTTCGAGCCCGTCGCCGGTGAGCTCGCCGGCTTCGACGCCTGCTTCTGGTGTCTCGGCGTCTCGTCGGCGGGCATGAAAGAAGCCGACTACGCGCGCGTGACGGTCGACTACACGATGGCCGCTGCCAAGGTGCTGCGCGCACGCTGCCCGGCGCTTTGCTTTTGCTTCGTCTCCGGCTCGGGAACCGACGAGACCGGCCGCTCGCGCATGATGTGGTCGCGCGTCAAGGGGCGCGCCGAGAACGCGCTCGACGAGCTCGGCTTCCCGCATGTGTTTCACTTTCGCCCGGCGATGATCAAGAGCACGCGCGGGGAGAACCGCTTCGGCTTCTTCACGCGCGTGCTGATCGCGATGCTCTATCCGCTGATGCGGCCACTCGGCGGCGGCACCACCAACACCGAGATCGGCGACGCGATGCTCGCCGCCGCCGCGGGGCTGTGCAGCGACAAGCGGCTGACCAGCAAGCACATCAACCAGCTCGCCGCCAAGCAGCGCGCCGCGCTCGCTCAGGGCACGTAGCCGCGCCGACGAGCCGAACAGCGCGCCCGTGCTGGCCGCGGCGCGCGTCGTGTGCGGCGCCGACGCCGGCTGCACACCGCCGCACGCGTAGAGGCCCACCAGTGATATCGCGGCGATGGCGAAAGCCACCGCCGCGGCGCGAGACCTGTTAGTCATCATGCGGACAAGACAGGTCGACGACGCGATCGCTGCACGCAGCGCGGTGTTATTGTCGCGGCCATGGACAAGGTCCTGCTGTCGATGACGGTCAATGGGGAGTCGCTGCAGGTGGCCGTCGCGCCACACAAGACCTTGCTCGGCGTGCTGCGCGAGGACCTCGGCCTCACGGGCACCAAGCATGGCTGCGAGCTCGGCGAGTGTGGTGCCTGCGCCGTGCTCGTCGACGGCGAGCCGCTGCTCAGCTGCCTGCTTTTGGCCCTCGAGTGCGAAGGCGCGCGCGTCGAGACCGTCGAAGGGCTCGCCGAGGGGCCACAGCTGCACCCGCTGCAAGACGCTTTCGCCGAGCTCGGCGCCGCGCAGTGCGGCTACTGCACGCCTGGCATCCTGCTCACCGCCAAGGCGTTGGTCGAGCGCAATCCGGCGCCGACGCGCGACGAGATCAAGGAGGCGCTCTCGGGCAACCTCTGCCGCTGCACCGGATACCTGCAGATCTTCGAGGCCGTCGAGGCCGCGGCCGCGCGCCTGCGCGAGCGCGACGCGGGGGGCGAGCGATGAGCGACCTACGCATCATCGGCAAGCCGCGCCGCCGCGTCGACGGGCGCGCCAAGGTCACCGGCCAGACGCGTTTCGCCGACGATCTCTTCCTGCCGCGCATGCTGCACTGCCGCCTGCTGCGCTCGCCGCATCCGCACGCCGCGATCCGCGCGGTGCAGACGGCGCGCGCCGAGGCCGCGCCTGGCGTCAAGCTGGTCCTCACCGGCGCGCACTTCCCCATCGCCTACGGCATCCTGCCCGTCAGCCAGGACGAGCACCCGCTTCAGCCCGACAAGGTGCGCCACGTCGGCGATCCCGTCGCCGCCGTCATCGCCGACAGCGAGGAGCAGGCCGCCGCCGCGCTGGCGTTGATCGACGTCGACTACGAGCCGCTGACCACCATCAGCTCGCCCGAAGAAGCGCTCGCCATCGACACGCCGCGCATCCACGACTACGCCCAGTGCGGCAACCAGCACAAGCGCGTGGCCCTCGCCTTCGGCGACGTCGACGCCGCGCTGCAAGACGCCGCGCACGTCTTCGAGGACGTGTTCTTCTTTCAAGGCAACACACACCTGCCCATCGAGCAGCACGCAGCGCTCGCTGCCGTCGACGAGAACGGCAAGCTCGTGCTGTGGTCGGCGACGCAAACGCCGCACTACGTACACCGCGCCGCCGCGCGCGCGCTCGACATGCCGGCGCACGAAATCCGCGTCATCGCCTGCCCCAACGGCGGCGGCTTCGGCGGCAAGACCGACCCCTTCAACCACGAGATCGTCGTCGCCAAGGCGGCGCTGCTGCTCGGGCGCCCGGTGAAGATCTGCCTCAACCGCGAAGAGGTCTTCTACTGCCACCGCGGCCGCCACCCGGTGCTGATGCGCTTTCGCACCGGCGTCGACGCCGACGGCTACATCGTCGGCATGGACCTCGAGACGCTGCTCGACGGCGGCGCCTACGGCAGCTACGGCGTGGCGTCGACCTTCTACACCGGGGCGCTGCAGACGGTGACCTACGACATCCCGCGCTATCGCTTTCGCGGCTGCCGCACGTTCACCAACAAGCCCGCCTGCGGTCCCAAGCGCGGTCACGGCACGCCGCAGCCGCGCTTCGGCCAGGAGGTGCAGCTCGACAAGATCGCGCAGGCCCTCGGCAAGGACCCCGCCGACCTGCGGCTGCAGCAGATCGTCAAGGCCGAGAGCCTGACGGCCAACTTTCTGACCATCGGCACCATCGGCCTGCGCCAGTGCATCGAGAAGGTCGTCGCTGGCTCTGGCTGGCGCGAGCGCTACGGCAAGCTGCCCGAGGGGCGCGGTCTCGGCTTGGCCTGCTCGAGCTATCTCACCGGCGCCGGGCTGCCGATCTATTGGAACAAGATGCCGCACTCGGGCGTGCAGCTGCGCCTCGATCGCCTCGGCGCGGTGACCGCCTTCTGCGGCGCCACCGAGGTCGGCCAGGGCTCCGATGACGTGCTCGCCGCCTGCGTCGCCGAGGTGCTCGGCATCGCGCCCGCCGACATACACCTCGTCACCGGCGCCACCGACATCACGCCAGTGGACCTCGGCTCCTACTCGTCGCGCGTGACGCTGATGATGGGCAACGCCGCCATCGAGGCCGCCGAACGCGCGCGCGAGCTGCTCGCCAAGGCCGTCGCCGCCAAGCTCGAGATCCCCGCCACGCGTATCAGCTTCGCCGATCGCCGCGTCTTCGACGTCGAGGATCCCGAAAGCGGCGTCGACTTCGCCGAGGCGTGCGTGCTCGCCGAGGTCGCCTTCGGCACGCTCGGCACCGTCGGCAGCTACACGCCGCCGCGCTCGCCGGCGCGCTTCAAGGGCGGCGGCGTTGGCCCGTCGCCGACGTACTCGTACACGGCGGCCGTCGTCGAGGTCGAGGTCGATCCCGAGACCGGCTGGATCACCGTGCCCAAGGTCTGGATCGGCCACGACGTCGGTCGCGCGCTCAACCCCACGCTGGTGCGCGGCCAAGTCGAGGGCTCGGTCTACATGGGCCTCGGCGAGGCGCTGATGGAAGAGCAGCGCTTCCGCCGCCTGCCCGAGAAGCTCTCCTCGGCGGCAGTGCACAAGCAGCCCTCGATGCTCGAGTACAAGAGCCCGACGACGCTCGAGATGCCCGACGTGGTGACCTACCTCGTCGAAGACCCCGATCCGCGCGGTCCTTTCGGCGCCAAAGAGGCGGGCCAGGGCCCGCTGCTGCCGATCATGCCGGCCGTGGCCAACGCGGTGTTCGACGCGGTCGGCGTACGCATCGACGAGACCCCGATCACGCCCGAGAAGATCGTCGCTGCGCTGGCCGCCAAGCACAAAGGCGAGGCGCCGCGCGTCGGGCCCGCGCGCTTCCCCGAGATCGACTGGCCCGAGCCGGTCAACGTGGCGCCTCCGTGGGAAGGCGGCGATGGCAAGGAGGTGCCGCGATGATGCGCGTGCCGAGCTTCGCCTATCACGCCCCGCGCAGCCTCGACGAGGCGGCGCAGCTGCTGCGCGAGCACGGGCCTGCCGCGCGCGTCATCGCCGGCGGCACGGACCTGGTGCCCAACATGAAGCGGCGCCAGCAGACGCCCGCGGTGCTGATCTCGCTGCGCCGCGTCGACGAGCTGCGACGCGTCGAGCGCGACGCCGACGGCACGCTGAGCATCGGCGCGGGGCTGACGCTGACACGCGTTGCAGCGCTCGCCGAGCTCGCCGCAGGTCAGCGCGCGCTGATGCTCGCCGCGAGCAAGGTCGCCACGCCGCACATCCGCAACGTCGGCACCCTCGGCGGCAACCTCTGCCTCGACACGCGCTGCAACTACTACAACCAGAACCACGAGTGGCGCCAGGCGATCGGCTTTTGTATGAAGGCGCCGCGCGGCGAAGCCGTCGAGAAGGTCGCCGAGCCGTCGCCCGTCTGCTGGGTCGCGACGAGCAGCCCGCGCTGCTGGGCTGTCTCCTCGAGCGACTGCGCGCCGGCGCTGCTGGCGCTCGGCGCCGAGGTCACGCTGGCGTCGGCCGATAGCAAGCGCCGCATCCCGCTCGCCGAGCTCTACGCCGACGACGGCATGGCCTACCTGACCAAGCGGCGCGACGAGATCGTCGCCGCGATCCACCTTCCGCCCTACCCTGCCGGTCAGCGCTCGACGTATCACAAGGTGCGTCGCCGCGGCGCGTTCGACTTTCCCGTGCTCGGCGTCGGCGCCTCGCTAACGCTCGACGACGCTGGCCGCGTCGTGAAGGCGGCGCTGGCGCTCGGCGCCGTCGCCTCGCGCCCGCTGCGCGTCGACACCAGCGAGCTCGTCGGCCACGAGCTCGACGACGCGCGCATCGAGGCCTTCGCTCGCGCCGCAGCGCGGCCGGCCAAGCCGCTCGACAACACCGACTTTCACATGAGCTGGCGCAAGAAGATGTGCCAGATCACCATCGCGACCGCTCTGCGCGAGCTCGGGGCGTAGCCATGTCGTTGCGCGAATCGGACCTGATCTACGACTGGAACCAGGTAGGCGAGATCAAACCCGCGCGCGGCCGCATCGAGGTGCTCGACGAGACCTTGCGAGACGGGCTGCAGTCGCCGTCGGTCAAGTCGCCAACGCTCGACGAGAAGCTCCAGATGCTGCACTGCATGGTCGAGCTCGGCATCGACGCGGTGAACCTCGGCCTGCCGGGCGCGGGGGCGCACGTGGTGGCCGACGTCGAGCGGCTCGCTCGAGAGATCGCCGACCAGAACCTGCCGATCACGCCCAACTGCGCCGCGCGCACCGTCGAGGGCGACATCGAGCACATCGCCGACATCTCGCAGCGCACCGGCATCGCCATCGAGGCGGCCTGCTTCGTCGGCTCCTCGCCGATCCGACACTTCGCCGAGAGCTGGGACCTCGACCACGTGCTGTCGCTCGCCGAACGAGCCGTCAGCTTCGCCGTCGGAAGCGGGCTGCCCGCGATGTTCGTCACCGAAGACACCACGCGCGCGCAGCCCGACGATCTGCGGCGCCTGTACCGCACCGCCATCGACGCCGGGGCCAGCCGCGTCTGCATCGCCGACACCGTGGGTCACGCCACACCCAACGGCGCGCGCCGCGTGGTGCGCTTCGTGCGCGAAGTGGTCGGCGAAGACATCGGCATCGACTGGCACGGCCACCGCGATCGCGGCATGGCCGTCATCTGCGCGCTCGCCGCCGCCGAGGCGGGCGTCGATCGACTGCACGGCACCGCGCTCGGCATCGGCGAGCGCGTCGGCAACACGCCGCTCGACCTGCTGCTGGTCAACCTCTCGCTGCTCGACTGGCGCGAGCAGGACCTGCGCACGCTGCCCGCCTACTGCGAGCTCGTCGCACGCACCACCGGCGCGACGCTGCCCGACAACTATCCGGTGATCGGCAAGGACGCCTTTCGCACCGGAACGGGCGTACACGCCGCGGCGATCGTCAAGGCGCGCGCGAAGGGTGACGACTGGCTGGCGGACCGCATCTACTCGTCAGTGCCCGCCAGCCTGATCGGCCGGCGCCAGGTGATCGAGATCGGCCCGATGAGCGGCCGCTCCAACGTCGTGTGGTGGCTCGAACAGCGCGGCCGCGAGGCCGACCCCGATCTGGTCGAAGCGATCTTCGAGCGCGCCAAGCGCTCCAAGAGCACGCTCGAGGAGCGCGAGATCGAAGACGAGGTGGCGCGCTTCGAGGTCGGTCGCTAGAGCTAGCCGGCTACCTCCCGAGCACCATTCTCTCGCGGTCTCGAGCACCGTCGTCGGGCCCTCGCGGTGCGGGCGCGATGCTACGATGCCGTCGATGCGCGCGCGCTGGTCCAAGGTCTTGCTCGCCGCGGTGGTGCTGTTTCACCTGTGGGCGCTCTTCACGTCGACGCGCTTTGTCGGTCGTGTCGCGCCGGGCTTTCTGCTGCACACGGCGAGCGGCGGCGAGGTCTTCGCCGTGCCGGCCTCGCCGCGGGCGTTAGCCAGCGTCGCGGCGCTGCGCGTACCGCTGCGCCTCGTCGAGATCAACGGCCGACCCGTAGCCGAGCTGCCCTACGGCCAGCGCCTGGCGGGCGCGCGCGCCGCCGTGCGGCCACTCGGCGAGCGCAACGTGTTGTCGCTGCGCGACACGGCGGGCAAGGCTCTTCGCGTCGAGCACCCGACACGCCGCATGAGCGGCGAGGACTACTTCAGCGTCTTTCACGACCTGTACCTCTTTCACCTGCTCGGACTGTTCTATCTGGGTCTGGGCGTGTTCGTCTGGCTGCGGCGCCCCGAGGACGCCGCGGCAACGCCGCTGCTCGCCTTCGGCATCATCATCTCGGTGCCCGTCGCCGCGGTGCCGCCGTTCGACCGCCTCGGCGACGTGGTGGCGAGCATCAAGCTGGTGCTCGCGTTCCCGCTGGTAGCGCCAGGCATGTTGCACCTGGCCTGCACGTTCACCGGCTGCCATCGCCAGAGCTGGGCTCGCAGGCTGCAGCTCGCGTTTCTGCTGGCCGGCGTCGCGCTGGCGCTGACGACGTTCTCGCTGCAGCTGCTCGACCGTCCCGGCCTCTCGGGCGAAGCCATCGCCGCCTCGCTGGGTGCGGCGCTGCTGCTGCTCACGCTGCTGGTCAGCACGGGCATCTGCCTCTCTTTCTTGCGCAAATCGACGCCGCTTGGACGCCGGCGGCGAGCGCGCCTGTTCATGACAGCCACCCTGCTGTCGTTCGTCCCCCCGACGGTGCACGTGCTGTGGCAGGTGCTTTTCGGCACAGCGGCGTGGGTGCGCTACATCAGCCTCGCCACGTTCGCGCTGTTTCCGCTGCTGATCACCATCGCCATCGTGCGGCGTCGTCTCTTCGACATGCGCGTGGTGCTGCGCAAGGGCCTGACCTATGGCCTGCTCTCCTTCGGCCTCGCGCTGGCGTACCTGCTGATCAGCGTGTTCGGCTTGCGCGCCATCGGCATGCGTACCAGCTCGGCCGCGCAGACTGTCATCGCGGTCGCGGCGCTGGTGGTCGTGGTGGGGCTTTTGCGGCTGCGCCTGCAGCGCTTCATCGACCGCTTCTTCTTCCGCTCGCGCCACATCTACCAACAGGCCGTGCTCGCAGCGAGCAACGAGCTGGCGCGCACGCGCTCGCTCGACCGCGTGGCGAGCACGCTGTCGCGCGCGTTGATCGAAGCCATGGGCCTCTCGCATGGCTTTCTGGCGGTACGCCATCCGCGCCGCCCTGACGCGCTGGTGACGCTGCGACTGCCCACACCGCGCGGCGTCACGCGAAAGCAGGCGCCCACCGACCTGCCCGAGGCGCTCGTCGCAGGCCAGCACGAGCCGATCACGCGCTGCATGACGAGCAAAGAGATCGTGACCGCCTTCGACAACCTCGAGCAGCCGACGCGACCAGACGAGACGTTCTGGTCGCGCTTCGGGCTCGAGACGATGGTGCCGCTGGTGGGCGGCGCGGGTGGCGACGACGTCGCCGGCGTGCTGTGTCTCGGCCCCAAGGTCAACGATCAGATCCTCGATGACGAGGACGTGGCGCTGGTCGAGACCCTCGCAAACCAAGCCGCGATGGCCATCGACAGCGCGCAAGCCTTCGCCGAGATCGCGGAGCTAAAGGACGGCCTCGAGGTGCAGGTGGCCGAGCGCACGCGCGAGCTGCGCGACGCCCTCGAGTACCTCAAGAACGCGCAGGGACACCTCATCGAGTCGCAGAAGGAGGCGATGTTGGGCCGCCTCGTCGCTGGCATCGTGCACGAGATCAACTCGCCGCTGGGCGCCATGCGATCCGCATCGCAGACCATGCGCGCCAGCTTGGCCAAGCTGGCGCAGTGGCAGGAGCCGAGCACGGCGACCAAGCGGGTCGACCGCGCGTTGACGGTAGCTCAGAGCTCGAGCGAGACCATCGAAGGCAGCAGCGACCGCATCACTCAGATCATGGGCAGCCTGCAGTCCTTCGTCGCGCTCGACGAGGCCACGCAAAAAGACGTACCGCTGTGCCAGGCCATCGACAACGCGCTGGTCGTGCTCGGCCCGCGCATCGAGGGGCGCATCGACGTCGCGCGCGACTACGCCGAGCAGCCAACGGTGCGCTGCCGTCCCGCGCGCCTCAATCAGGTGCTGCTCAACCTGCTGCAGAATGCCACCGAAGCGATCGGCGACCGCGGCACGATCACGATCACGGTCTCGCGCCGTGACGACGAGATCACCATCGACATCGCCGACGACGGCAAGGGCATCGAGGAGAGACGCTTGCCCAAGCTGTTCGACTTCGACTTCACCACCAAAGGGCCCGGCCGCATCGGCCTCGGCCTCGGATTGCCGCTGGCCAAGCGCTCGATGGAAGAGATGGGCTGCCGCATCAGCATCGAGAGCACGCACGGCCAGGGCACCACCGTGCACCTCTCACTGCCGCTCAGGGCCAAGCGCTAGCAGCCGTCGAGCTCGAGCTGCACCACCAACCCGCCGCCCTCGCGGTTGCGCGCCACCACGCTGCCGCCGCAGGCCTCCACGCAGCGCTTGACGATCGCCAGCCCCAGGCCGGTGCCGCCGCTGTGCGAGCTGCGCGCGTCGTCGACGCGATAGAACGGCTCGAACAGATCGGCCAGGTGCGCCTCCGGCACACCAGCCCCACGATCGCGCACCTCGAGCCGCACGCGCTCGCCGGCGCGCTCCGCCGCGACCTCGATGGCGCCTTCGTCGCCCGCGTAGCGCACGGCGTTGCGCACCAGGTTGCCCACCGCACGAGCGACGAGCCGCGGGTCGGCGATGATCTCGATCGACGCGTCGATGTCGACCTCGATCTCGCAGCGGCCGCGCTGCTCGCGCGCCACCACGCGCTGCACCAGCTCGGCGAGGGTCGTCTGCTCGAGCGAGACACGCGACGGCTCGAGCTCGGCGCGCGCGAACGCGAGCAGCTCCTCGACCAGCTGCGACATGTGGCTCACGTCGGCGGCGAGGTCCTCGACGCGCGCGCGGTCGTCCTCGTCAGCTTCGCCGGGCGCCGCCTGGCGTGTCTGCTCGAGACGCTGGCCGAGCACGGCGAGGCCGACCTCGATGCGCGCGATGGGCGAGCCGAGCTCGTGCGCCACGTCGCCGATGAGGCGACGCTGGCTGCCCACGAGGCCCGCCAGACGCTGCGACATCTCGTTGATCGCGCGCGACAGCCGTCCGATCTCGTCGCCGCGCCGCTCGTCGAGCCGCGCGTCGAACTTGCCGGCGGCGATCTGCTCGGTGACCTCGGTCATGCGCCGCAGCGGTCGCGTCACGCTGCGCACCAGCGGCAGCCACAGCAGCGTCGACAGCGCGACGATCATTGCCACCACGAGCACCCAAGGCCACGGATCGAAGAACAACCCGCCGCCGGTGATCGAGCTCGACGAGGCCAACACCACGGCCGGCGCACGGGGCGGCCCCTGACCGGTCGGATGCAGCACCACGGGCACGCCGACCCAATATCGTGTGGGTGACGCGCTTCGCACCGAGAACAGCTGACCAGCGCCCGCACCGGGCCCCAGCGGCGGCGGCGGTGGCAGCAGCGGCGGTCCCTTGGGCGGCGGATGTTTGCCCTTGGCCCACGGCGGCGGTGGCCGCTTGCCAGGCGGGCCTGCCGCGGGAAGCTTGCCAGGCGGGCCTACCGCGGGCCGCGGGCCGGCGAGCCGCGCGCGCACGCGCTCGGGCAACGCGATCTTCGGCCCGGCCAAGCGCTCGCCGTGGGGCGTGTAGAGGTGCAGCGTCACGCCGGCCACGCGCGAGCGCTTGGCCAGCGCGGCGTCCCAGCGGGTTGGCGAGACGCTCTCCAGCTCGAACGCCAGCTGGTGCGCCAGCGAGACCATCGGATCGGGGCCCAGCGCGAAACGCAGCCGCAGCGCGCCCAACACCACCAGCCCCACCACGATCAGGTTGGCGAAGAAGAACACCAAGATGCGCGCGAAGAGCGGCAGTCGGCGCCACATCGCGAGGCCTCAGTCGCCTTGCTTGAGAAACATGTAGCCCGCCGAGCGTACGGTCTTGATGAAGCGCGGCCGCTTCGGGTCGTCGCCCAGCTTGCGCCGCAGCGACGAGATATGAACGTCCACCGAGCGATCGAAAGACTCGTAGTCACGTCCAGCGACCTTCTGCAGCAGTCGATCGCGCGACTGTACGCGTCCCGTCGCGCGCGCCAGGCAGGACAAGATCTCGTACTCCACCGGCGTCAGCTCGAGCGGCTCGCCAGCGAGGCTCACCTCGTGGGCTGCCAGATCGATGGCTAGCTCGCCGAGGATCAACGGCAGCTCGGGGATCGACGGCCGCGCCGCCGGTCGCTGCCGACTGCGCCGCGTCACCGCGCGCAGGCGCGCCAGCAGCTCGCGATGCGAGAAGGTCTTGGGCAGGTAGTCGTCGGCGCCGAGCTCGAGCCCGACGATGCGGTCGGTCTCCTCGGCGCGGGCCGTGAGCATCAGCACCGGCACGTCCGAGGTCTGACGCAGCTGGCGCAGCATCTCGGTGCCATCCATCACCGGCATCATCACGTCGAGGATCACCGCGGCGAAACGCCCCTGCTGCGCGCGACGCAAGCCTTCGGCGCCGTCGTGCGCTACCTCGACGGCGTAGCCAAAGGGTGCGAGGTACTCCGCGAGCAGCCGGCACAGCTTTGGATCGTCGTCGACAACGAGGATGGGGATGTTCTGCGAGCTCACCTGCCTCTAGATAATAGTGGCCCGCAGCGCACGACGATCGACATTTACACGGCGCTTACAAAACACGCGTCGAGCCTTAGCAGGGCGCTTACAGCGCGTCGCTACCTTCTTCGCATCACCGATGGAGGTATCGTGATGATGCTTAGAAGACGATCTCTGCCCTTCGCCCTGCTGCTCGCGCTGTTGGCGCTGCCGACACCCCCCGCTGCGGCGCAACCCGCGCGCCCGCCGCACCCACCACCACCGCCCTGGGGCATCTGGCGCGACGCCGTGCTGGCGCGCGGCCTCGGCCTCACCAGCGCGCAGATCTCGCAGCTGCGCACGCTCGATACGCGCGAGCGGGCACGCATGCAGGCGCTGCGCAAACGCTTCGAGCGCGCGCGCCGCGGCCTCGACAAGGCCTTCACGCTCTACCCGGCCGACGCCAACGCCGCGCGCGTCTACGCCGCACAGCTCGCACAGCTCGAGAATCAGCGCGTGCAGGCGATGGTCAACGCGCGCCTGCAGTTTCACACCATGCTCAGCGCCTCCCAGCTCAAGGCCCTCGCGGCGCGCCGCCCGCCTCGCAAGCCGCACCCCTAGCGGGACCTTTACCGTCCGCTTACAAAGCGCGGGCATCGCCCTAACAGAGCCCGGTCACACCTACAGCATCCCCTGACCGGAGCTGGCGATGCCGCGCAAAACCCCTCACAAGGCCCTTCTCGTCGCGATCGTCGCGCTGCTGGCGGCATCCAGCGCGCGCGCCGAGACGGTAGATGCTTACGACCTCGCGCTGCGGCGCGCCACCAAGCTCGCCAAGGGCGGCGACAGCGCCGCAGCCGCCGCTGCCCTCGCCGCCATCGAGCCGCGCTATCCGCAGGACTACATGCTGCAGCTCTCGCTGGCCTGGCACTACCTGCGCGCCGGCGAGCTCGACGACGCCGAGCGCCACTACCGGCGCGCCGCCAAGCTGTCGGGCGGCTCACCTGATGCCCGACGCGGCCTCGCGCGGGTGCGCCGCGCGCGCGCCGCCGCCG
>JAGQIK010000114.1 GCA_020431405.1 Myxococcales bacterium | reverse complement strand
TTGTCCTCCTCGCAGAGGCTCTTGCGCTTGCGGCGACGGCGGCGACGCGCGTCCGGATCGTTGTCGCCGTAGTCGCTCGGGATCGTCACCTTGCAGCCGTAGACCTTGGTGCGGCCGGTCAGCGGGTGTAGGACCACCGAGTAGTAGTCCTCGCCGTCGGCGGTCGAGAGGTGCACGATGGCCTGCTCGGAGTGTCCCTGCGGAAAGAAGTAGACGTAGCCGATGCCCTTCTTCTGCGGGTCGAGCATGCGCGGCGTCATCACCGTGGCGAAGCTGATGTTCTTGGCGAACTTGAGCTTCTTCTTCTTGATCGGCTTGAACAGCACCTTGGGCCGCGCAGCGGGCGCGAGGTCACGCTCGTACTGTGCTTTGAGCTTGGCGGTGTCGATGCCGAACAGCCCGCCGCTGTCGTCGTCGTCGCCGCCGGCCGCGGCGCTGCCCTTGGCGCCGCCCAATCCGAGGCCGCCCAGCGGCGACGACTTGGGGTTGTCGTCGTCATCCGCGTCGGGGTCTTTGGCTTCGTCGGCGTTGGTGGTGTGGTGCTGCTCGGAGCCCTTGCGCACCGCCACGCGCCCCTTGGACATCTCGAGCCAGATCTGACCCTTGTCGAAGTCCATCGCCACGCGGATGGTGTTGCCGGTCATGGTCGCGCGATCGAAAGCGAAGCGAAACGTCGCCGCGGTGCGACTCGCAGCCGAGCGCAGATCAGCCTTGGTCACGCTGCGCACCGAGAAGATGGCAGCGCCCATCAGTAGGCCGATGATGCCGATCACGACCATCATTTCGATGATCGTGAACGCGCCTTCGGCGCGGGCCTCGGGCCTCGGGCCTCGGGCCTCGGGACGCAGGCTCGCTTCGCTTCGCCGAATCAAACTGCTACAGCTCCCACGAGTTGATGTCGTCTTTGGTGCCGAGTTGCTTGTCCGGGCCCTTGGAGACGATGTCGGCGGCCGAGTCACCATGGCGGCTCGGACAGACGTAGTGCAGCGGCTCGCCCCAGGCGTCACGCGGCACGCGCTTGATCTGCGACGGCACGAGGTCGGCTAGTCTCGCTGGACACGGGCCTCGGTTCTCGAGCGCCCAGTGCTCGATGGCCTGCTCGACGTTCTTGACGATGTGCTTCGCCGAATGCCCGGGGCCGAGGTGGCACGTGCGACGCGCCATCGCTATCGAAACGGTCGTGAGCAGCGCGACGAGCGCGAACACGCCCACCGCCCACGTCTCGATCCGACGCCCCCGAGGCCGGAGGCTCGAGGCCCGAGGCCCTCCCACTACAGCTCCCACGAATTGATATCGTCGTCGGTGCCTTCCTTCTTATCCGGCCCCTTCGACGAGATGTCCGCCCCGCCCGTGTTCTGCTCGCCTGGACACTTGTAGACCAGCTCCTCGCCCCACGGATCCTTGGGCACCTTCTTGATCTGGCTCGGCACCAGCTCTTTGAGCTCTTTGGGGCAGCTCTTGCCCGAGTTCTCGAGCGCGTAGTGCTCGATGGCCTGCTCGATGTTCTTGACGACCTGCTTGGCGTTGGTCACCTGCGCCTTCTTCCACTTGTTGAAGGCGACGACGCCGACGGTGCCGAGCAGGAGACCGATGATCGCCACGACGACCATGATCTCGATCAGCGTCATGCCCAGCTCGCTTCGCCCGCGCATGATCTCTCGCTCGCGCAGCGCACTACGGCGCGCCATCAACCACTTCACGAGTCTCTCTTTGCGTCCAGTTGCCATGGCCGTGTTTCCTTGCATGACGTGTCTCCTCAGCCGACCAGCTCGTTCATGTCGAGGATCGGCATCAAGATCGAAAAAACGATGAACGCCACGGAGCCGCCCATCACGAGGATGATCAGCGGCTCCATCAGCGTGGTCAGACGTCCGAGGCGCAGATCGACCTCGTTCTCGTACGCCTCGGCCACCGTCTCGAGCATTCCCTCGAGCTGTCCCGAGCGCTCGCCGACGGCGATCATACGGGTCACCACCGGCGGAAATTGCTTACTGCGCGCGAGCGGGTCGGCGATGTTGTCGCCCTCGCGAATCGCCACGCGTGCGTCCTCTACTACGTCGACAAGCACGCTGTTGCCGACGATGGCCTTCGATATCTCGAGCGTCTGCAAGAGCGGCACGCCGCTTCGCAGCATGGTGCCCACCGTGCGCGCGAAACGTGCGATGGCGATCATGCGCACCAGTCCCCCGACGACCCACAGCCGCAGCGTGATGCGGTCCCAGCGCTTCTTGCCGCTCGGCGTCTTCTTCCAGTAGCGAAAACCGAAGATCGCCCCCGCGATGAGGATGATCAGCAGCCACCACCAGCTGCCGATGACGTCGCTGCCCCACATCAGAAGGCGCGTATTCCACGGCAGCGCCTTGCCGGTGTCGCCGAAGATCTGGGTGATCTTGGGCACCACGACCACCATCAGCATCGCCGTGATACCGATGCCGATGATCGCCATGATGATCGGGTAGGTCAGCGCCGACTTGACCTTGCCGCGCAGCTTGACCTGCGCGTCGAGGAACTGCGACAGGCGCGCCAGCACCTGGTCGAGGTTGCCCGCCGCCTCGCCGGCGCGAACCATGTTGACGTAGAGGTCGGTGAAGATCTTGGGGTGGTTCGCCATCGCGTCGGCGAGCGGCGTACCCTCGTTGACCTTGGTGCGAATGTCGCCGATGGCGCGGCTGAGCTTGGCCGAATCGGACTGATCGACCAGCGCGGCGAGCGCCTCGGAGAGCGGGATGCCTGCCTTGAGCAACGTGGCGAGCTGGCGCGTGAGCACCGCCACGTCCTGCAGCTTGACGCGGTCGAAGGCGCCCTTGAGATCGACCTCGCGCCCGAGGCCGCTGCCGCGCTTGACCTTCTGGTGGGCCTCGTTGACATCCGTGACGAAGATGCCCTCCCTGCGCAACGTCGAGCGCAGCACGCGCGGGTTGTCCGCGTCGCGCGTTCCGGCGACGTTCTTTCCGCGGGCGTCGAGACCTCTGTACGCGAAAGATGGCATCTCAGTCCTGCGCTACAGCGCGTCCTCCTGCGTGACACGCATGACCTCTTCGATGGTGGTCATGCCGGCGATGACCTTGCGCGTGCCGTCGATACGCAGCGTGCGCATGCCTTCCTCCTCGACGGCGCGCTTCTTGATGACGTTGGCGTCGGTGTCCTTGACCACCATCGCGCGCACCATGTCGGTCATCATCAGCAGCTCGTAGATGCCGATTCGGCCGGTGTAGCCGGTGCCGAGGCACGACGCGCAGCCCTCGGCGTGATAGGCGGTGCCCGCGGGCGGCGGCGGGCGCTTGGTGTCCTTGAAGCCGAAGGTCTGCCCGCCGAGCTCGGTGAACTCCTCGCGCGACATGCCGAGCGCGACCAGGTCCGCCTCGGTGGGCGGCTTGGGCTTCATGCACTCGGGGCAGACCTTGCGCACCAGGCGCTGCGCCAGCATGCCGACCACCGACGAGGCGACGAGGAACGGCTCGACCTCCATCTCGACCAGTCGCGTGACGGCCGTGGCCGCGTCGTTGGTGTGCAGCGTGGAGAACACCAGGTGGCCGGTGAGCGAGGCCTGCACGGCGATCTCGGCGGTCTCCTTGTCGCGGATCTCGCCGACCATGATGACGTCGGGGTCGTGACGCAGAAAGGAGCGCAGCCCGCTGGCGAAGGTCAGGTCGATCTTCGGGTTGACCTGCACCTGGCTGATGCCCTCGATCTGATACTCGACCGGGTCTTCGACGGTGAGGATGTTCTTGTCGGCGTTGTTGATCGCAGACAGCGCGGCGTAGAGCGTGGTGGTCTTGCCCGAGCCGGTGGGGCCCGTGACGAGCAGGATGCCGTGCGGGCGGCGGATCAGCTCGTTCATCGACTTGAGGTGGTCCTGCGAGAAGCCGATCTCGGCCAGGTCGAGCAGCACCGCGGTCTTGTCGAGCAGACGGATGGTGATGCGCTCGCCGCGAGCCGTCGGTGCGGTGGCGACGCGCATGTCGATGTCTTTGCCGGCGATGCGGCGGCGGATGCGGCCGTCCTGCGGCAGGCGTTTCTCGGCGATGTTGAGGCCGGCCATGATCTTTACGCGCGCCGCGATCGACGAGGCGTAGTTTCGGTTGGCGCGACGCGACTCGTAGAGCACGCCGTCGATGCGGTAACGCACCACGACCTCGCGCTCGCCCGGCTCGATGTGGATGTCCGACGCGCGCTCTTTGACCGCCTGGAAGATGAGCGAGTTGACCCAACGGATGATCGGCGCCTCGTCCGTCGAGTCGATGATGTCGACCAGCTCTTCGCTGTCGCCCTGAAACTCCTCGTTCTCCTCGAGGTCGACGGCCGCCGTCTGGCGGGCGTAGACCTTATTGATCAGCTCCAGCACGTTGTCGGTGGTTGCAAGGCTGGGGCTGACCTCCGCGCCGAGCATGGTGCGCAGATCGTCGACGGCGTGAAGCGCGTTGGGGTCGGCGAGCACGACCTTGACCGCGCCGCTCTCGCGATAGAGCGGCATCACCAGGTGCGTCTTGGCGTAGTTGATCGGCAGCTCTTCGAGCAGCTCGGTGTCGACCTCGTCCGGCTCGAGCTTGCTGATGTACTCGAGGCCGAGATAGACGGCCTGCGCGCGCAGCAGCTCCTCTTCCGGGATCATGCGCTGCTGGCGCAGCACCTCGGCGAGCAAACCGCCCTCGACGCGCTGCGCCTCGACGGCGCTCTCGAGCTGGTCACGCGTCAGCGACGTGTCGCGCAGCAGCACCTGCGACAGCGTCAGGTCGTCGGCGTACATCATCGCGGCGGCCTCCTGGTGCGCACTTGGTCGGTGGTGCTGCGCCCCGGCGTGACGGCCCCTGGCGTGACGGCACGGTTGAGCTGGATCACGCGCGGGGTGGTCGGCTTGGGCGCCATGCCCTTGGGCATGTCGACCGGGGCGCCGACCGCGTCATTGGTCGACTGCTTCGCCTTGAGCAGCAGCAGCGCCTCCGCCTCGACCTGCGTGCTGACGCGGAAGATCTCGCCGAGCAAGCCGCGCTTGTGGCGGTAGTCGATCTCCGCGCCGGGATCGCGCTGCTTGAACGAGGTGTAGCGCTCGATGAAGTCGCGCCGCTCGCGCAGCTTCTTCTGGAAGATGCGACGCAGGTCCGCCTGGTCGCGGATGATGTAGGGCGTGAGCACGATCAGCAGGTTGGTCTTCTGCTTGGTCACGGTGGTGTGCTTGAAGAGGTAGCCGAGGATCGGGATGTCGCCGAGCAACGGCACCTTGCTCACCGACTCTTGGGCGCGGTCGGAGATCAGGCCGCCGATGACCACCGTCTGCTGGTCACGCACGACCACCGTGGTCTTGGCGGTGCGCTTCGACGTGGCCGGGCCGAGGTTGTTGAAGTTGGCCGAGACGATGTCGGAGACCTCTTGCTCGAGCTCGAGGCGCACCATGTTGCTGTCGTTGACGTGCGGCGTGATCTTGAGCTTCAGCGCGACGTCTTGGCGCTGCACGGAGACGGTGGGCAGGATGCCCGCGAGACCGGCCTGGCCGGCGGCCGCCGAGGCGACGCCGCCGCCGACAAACGCGCCCTGGAACGGAATGTTCTGGCCGACGGTGATCTCGGCCTGCTCGTTGTCGGTGGTCAGGATGTGCGGCGACGAGAGCACGTTGACATTGCTGTTGGTCTGCAGCGCCTGAAACATCACGCCGAAGCCGGGGATGTCGGCCTGCAAGCCGAGCAGCTCGGCGGAGCCGTCGATGAGCGATCCGCGCGCGCCCACCGCGAGCCCCATCAACGACAGCGGGTCGACGACCAGCGAGCCCCAGCCAGAGTGCTGCACGCCGCCGAAGATGATCGCCTGGCTGTCGCCGCTGCCGGCGATGCCGCCGCCGTGATAGGCGAAGCCGAGGCGCCGCTCCTTGTTGAGCGTGATCTCGAGGATGCTGGCCTCGACGAAGACCTGGCGGCGCGGGATGTCGAGCTTGCGGATCACGGCGCGCAGGTTGATGTAGTCGCGCGTCGACGCGATGATCACCAGCGCGTTGGTGGCCTTGTCGGCGCTGACCTTGACGTCGCCTTCGAAGAGGCTCGCCGAGGTTCCGCCGGTGCGGCCGCGCGTGTTGCGCGTGGTGCGGCCGCGTCGACCGCGCGTGGTGCGCGTGGTGCGGCCACGGCGGCCGCGGCCGGCGGCGCCGCCGGTGAGGCTCGCCAGCGTCGACGCCATCTCCTCGGCGTCGCCGTTGGCGAGGTAGTAGACGTGGATGCGTTGGCTCACCGAGCCCGAGCTCTCGACGTCGAGCTTCTTGAGCAGCGACATGATGCGCGCGAAGGCGCTGGCACTGGCGACAAAGATCAGCGAGTTGATCGACGGGTCGGCGATGATCTTCGACGCCGAAGGCACGCCGTCGTCGGCGACCTTCTCGCGACGCGCAGCCGCGCCGCGGCGCGCCGTGCGGCCACGCGTGACCACGCGCGGGATCTTCGTCTGACCGCGCTGTTGGGCGAAGATCTGGTCGAGGATCTTTTTCACCTCCTCGACGTCGGCGTGGCGCAGGCGAACGACCCAGATCTTCTCTCCCGTCACCGGCACGTCGAGCTCGCGAATGATGCGCAGCAGTCGGCGCACGTTGTTGCCGTTGTCGGTGATGATCAGCATGTTGGTCGGCTTGTAGGCGGTGACGTCACCCGAGCGCGACTTCATCTTGTTGAGCACCAGCAGCAGCTGATTGACGTCGACGTGCTGGATGCGAACCATGCGCGTGATCGCTTGGTCGGTGCCTGGCGTGCCGCGACGGTTGGGGCCGATGGTCGGGATCGACGACTGGATCGCCCAGTTGCCCTGCACGACCTTGAGGAAGCGGCCAGTGGGCACCACGGTGAGCCCCATCACGTCGAGCGCCGAGAGGAACGCGCGGTAGGCCTCACCGGCCGTGACCGCGGTCGGCGAGACGAGCGTGACCTTCTGCGTGTGCAGGTTCGAGCCGATGATGAACTTCTTGCAGGTCATCGACGAGATCCAGCCCACCAGGTCCTTGAGCGACGACTCGGGCTTGAGCGTGACCTTGATGCGGCGGCGAGCCGGGATGCGCAGGCACTCGTTGAACGCGGCCTCGCCGGGCAAGGTCTTCTTGTCGCCGTTGGTCTTGGCGCCGGCCGCGGGTGTCGCGGGTGTGGGGGGCATGCCGGGCCGCTTGCGCGCGGGCACCGTACGACCACGGCGGCGGCGCGCGGCGTCGAGCTCGCGCTGGCGAGGCGTCTTTCCTTGCGCGTCGGCGTCCACGGGGATCCAAAGCGCGAGCGCGAGGACGGCCGTGGCGGCCGCGGTGTGCTTAGCGAATCGTATAGTCATGGGTCGTGGTCTTGCCGCGCCGCGTGAAGCTGATCGTCAAGTGGCTGGCGTTGCGTACCTTGGTGTAGACCTCGAGGGCCTTGTCCGGAGTAGTGATGGCGTGGCCGTTGATGGCGTGGATCGTGTCGCCGTTGGACATGCCGATGAGCGAGTAGATGCTGCCTGGGCGAATGGCGTAGAGCTTGAAGCCGTTGGGCTTGCCGTTGCGCACGCTGGGCACGATGCGCGCCGAGCGCGCGAGCAGCGTGGTGTTGCCGAGCACCTTGTTGAGCGCCGAGCGGCGGATCTCCCACTTGCCGGGCCCGAGCTTGCGCACACCGTTGGCCAGACCGGCGAACAGCGAGCTGCGGCGCGGGCGATAGGTGGTGCGGCGGTTGACCGGTGACGAGAGATGCCGCGGTCGGCTGGCGTCGTCACCCTTGTCGAGCTCGATGAACTCGCGGCGGCCGCCGTTGTTGAGCAGCACGCGGCGCGTGTCGATGTCGGTGATCGTCGCGCTGGTCGAGGCGAGCTTGGCGCCGATGCCGTAGAGGCGCGTCTTGTCCTCGTCGGGATCTTTGAGCGCGGCATAAGACCACTTGGCGTCCTGGTCGCTGACCAGCGTTGCGATGAGCTTGAGCTTGAGCGAGCTCTTGACCGGCTCGCCGCTGGCAGTGGCGTTGCTGGCGCTGCCGGTGCCGGCGCCGGTGCCGACGGCCGGCGCTTCGGGCTTGCACGTCGAGCAGAAGATGTTGCGCGCGGCGATGCGGTTGACGTCGCGGATCTTGGGGCCGGCGAGCGCGGCGGGCACGGCGCCGAGGTAGGCGCCACGTCGTTTGCGTGGATGCGGCAGCTTGCCGGAGATCCACGACGTGACGGCGTGGGCCAGGAAGTAGGCGCAGACGAGGATCGTCAGCAGGTTGAACGCCCAGAAGTATTTGCGCAGCTGGAGCTTCATCGACGCTCGTCTCGTGCAATGCCAATGCCACGGCCGCGCGACATAAGACTCAATATTTATAGGGACTTGAGCGGAGAGGAGGCGCCATTCTGCTCGCCAAATTGTCACGTCTGAAGGGGCGTAATCGGGCCGAATGACAGAATGTCACGAAGCGCCTGAACGCTCGTAATTCAGCGCACTTGGTAGGTATGGGATCGAGCCCTGGTGCCGCGAGTGAGGGCGACGACGATGTGGCGCGCGCTGCGCAGCTTGAGATAGGCCTGCAGTGCGTCTTCGGCGGTGGCGATGCTGTGGTTGTTGACTGCGGAAAGCGTGTCGCCGCGGCGCAGACCGAGCAGCGCGAAGAGACTCCCGGCTCGCACGTAGAGCAGCTTCATGCCCACGGGACGACCGTCGCGCTGCGCGGGGATGATGCGTAGGTCGCGCGCGAAGATGCTCGTGTTGGAGAGCACGCGCGCCAGCGCGGCGCGGCGGATCTCCCAGCGCTGGGGCCCGAGCTGGCGGATGCCTTCGCGGATCACGCGCGGCACCGACGAGCGCGCGCGCGAGCGACGGCGCCGATCGAGCCGCCCCGTGCGCCGTGGCTCGTCGCGGGCGAGCAGCAGGTGCTGCAGCGTGCACGCGCGACCGCGACGCGCAGGCGCGACGCAGTCGCCGCGCGCGATGAGCAGCTCGCCGTGCGCGACGGCGACCACGCGCGCGTCGCGGGCGAGCCGAGCGCCGCGGCGCACCACGCGTACCGCGTCGCCGCGCGCGTCGGTGAGAGTCGCGGAGGACAGCGCGGCGTCGGTGCCGACCACGTGGGTGGCGATGAGCCGCAGCCCCAGATCCTTGGCCTCGCTGGTGGTGACGATCTGTCGATCGGACTGCGACGCAGCCGCGCCGTGCCGGCGCTGGCGCGCGTCGAAGATGTTTCGCGCGACGATGCGCGCCGTGTCGCGCTGCGTGGGGATTCCGAGCGTCGCGGCGGCGGCGCTCGGCGGCGAGGCGCGCGGCGCGTACGCGGAGTCATCGCGCGCGGTGCTCGCGGCGCGCGATGTGAAGTAGATGCAGATGGCGATGGTCAGCGCGTAGATGGCGAAGATGGCGCGGTCGGCTCGAAGCATACGCTCGCGTGAAGCAAGCGCAGTGCCGCTGCGCAAGTGCGCGATGGCTGGTAGCGCTCGGACGAAGTGGCAACGGCGACACGCGAGCGCGTGCCGCGCTGTCACCCCGTCGCCGTCTACGCCGTCGCCTCCGTGCCCTCTTTGTCCGCCCGCTCGGCCTCGAGCCTGCGATAGATGGTGCGCGTCGCGATGCCGAGCAGCTGCGCGGCGAGACGCTTGTCGCCCTTGGTTTGACGCAGCGTCTCGAGGATCAGCCGCCGCTCCACCTCGTCGAGCGGCGTGCCGATGGCGACATGGATGCTGCGGCTCGAAGCGGCGGCCGCGTCGCCCTCGAGCAGGTTGCGCGGCAAGTCCGCCTCGTCGATGACCTGTCCCTTGGTCAGAACCACTGCGCGCTCGATGACGTTCTCGAGCTCGCGCACGTTGCCCGGCCAGCGATAGGCCGAGAGGCGCTCCATCGCCGCCTGCGTGAAGCCGACCAGCTTCTTGGCGTTCTTGTCGGCGTAGCGGCGCAGAAAGAAGTCGGCGAGCAGCGGCACGTCGCCCTCGCGCTCGCGCAGCGGCGGCACGTGCACGGTGATCACGTTGAGGCGGTAGTAGAGATCCTCGCGAAAGCGGCCGGCCTCGACCTCGGCGCGCAGATCTTTGTTCGTGGCTGCCACCAGCCGGATGTCGACCTGCTCGGTGCGCCCACCGAGGCGATCGAACTCGCCCTCCTGCAGCACGCGCAACAGCTTGACCTGCACCTGTTGCGAGATCTCGGCCACCTCGTCGAGAAACAGCGTGCCGCCATCGGCGAGGCTGAAGCGGCCGTCGCGGCGCGATACGGCGCCGGTGAAGGCGCCGCGCTCGTAGCCGAAGAGCTCGCTCTCGAGGATCGACTCGGGGATCGCCGCGCAGTTGACGGGGATGAAGGGGCCTTTGACCCGCTGTGACTGCTCGTGGATCGCGCGCGCCAGGAGCTCCTTGCCGGTGCCGCTCTCGCCGATGAGCAGCACCGTCGCCGACGAGGGCGACGCCTGGTTGACGACGTCCATCATGCGGCGCCAGGTGAGGCTGCCGCCGACGATCGCGCGCCGCCGCGTGGCTTCGAGCTGTGCGCGGAGCTCGCGGTTTTCGACGACCAGCGACTGCTTCTCGAGCGCGCGCTTGACCACGCCGACGATGTGCGCTCGCTTGAGCGGCTTGGTCACGAAGTCGTAGGCGCCCTGCTTCATCGCCTCGACCGCGTTCTCGACGGTGCCATAGGCGGTCATCATCACGACCTCGGTCTCTGGGGCGACGGTTCGCGCCGCCTTGAGCAGGTCGGTGCCATCCATCCCCGGCATCTTGAGGTCAGTGACGAGCACGTTGACCGGGTGCTTGCGCAGCAGCTCGAGGCCCGCCTTGCCATCCGAGGCGCTCAGCACCTCGAAGCCTTCACGGGTCATGATCCGCGAGAGGGACTGCAGGTTGGCTTGCTCGTCGTCGACGAGGAGGATGGTGGGCTGTTGAATCATCGGTTGCGCTCCGGTCCGGTAAGCGTTGGATGGCGATCCAGCGCTATACGAACGTCATGCCAACGAGACAACGCTGCAATATCAGCGCGTCAGGCTGTCATGTTGTGACATGGGAGCGACATGATGGCACGCGCTGACCGCACGTGCGACAAAATGGCAATCTGTACGGAGAGGGCGCGAAGGCGCGACTAGAGCGTCTTCTTCCAGGTCAGACGGCCGCTGGCGGGATCGATCAGCCACAGCTCGCTGCGCTCTTTGCTGCGGGTCACGACTACGAGCGCGTCGTTGGTGCGGAAGCAGGCCGCGACCTCGACGACGCCGAGGGTGCGGCGCCACAGCTGCGAGCCATCGGCGAGCGAGACCGCGTCGAGCGCGATGTCGGGACCCAGTCGGTGCGCGACGAGCACGCCGCCCTTAGGCAGCGCGATGACGCGCGCGCCGTAGCGCGGGTCGACGACGAAGGCCGGCTGCGTCATCGGATAGGTCTTGCTCGCGCGCTGCGGCTTGACCTGCGCCGAGGCGGGCACCTTGCTGACGAACAGCGCGCGCCCGTCGTGATCGAGGCTGCGCTCGAAGCTGTAGGCCTTCTGGCCCTTGTAGACGAACTTGCCGATGAAGCGCGGCGTCGAGGCGAAGCTGAGCTGGCGCACGGTCTTCGCTTTGTCGCCCTCGGTGCCGAGGGCGCCGACGCGTCCGGGATCGATCGACTGTGCGGGTTGGCAGCGCTCGCGCGCCTGCGCCGAGAGCGTGCGCTCGCGCACCACGCCATGCGCGCACTTGCGCAGCTTCCACTGCGTGGGCGTGCCGGCGATGGTCGCGCCGCTGGCGCCGTCAACGTACACGGTGTGGCCTTCGCTCAGCGGCCGACTGGTGAGCAAGCCCAAGGAAGGCAGCGAACGTGCCTGTAGGCTGCCGCGCCGGCGGATCCAGATGCGACCGTCGCCGCCGGCGGCCATCGCGCGCACGCCGCCGCGACCGCTCGCGTCCCAGCTGCCGACCACTTCGCGGCTCGTGAGATCGTAAACGTCGAGGCGCGGCGAGCGACCGTCGTAGCCCTTGACCACCAGACCGGGCTTCCCGCCGGGCAGCGTCACTGCCACCGCGTTGACATCGGTGAGCGCGCCTTTGTCGGTGACGCCTGCCGTCACAACGATGGCCACGACGAGCAGCGCGGCAGCGAGCGCGCCGATCGTGAGCACGCGTCGTCGCGCAGCCGACTTGGCGCGCGCTGCCTCGGGGTCGGGGTTGCGCAGGCGCTCGACCTCGCCTTTGAGGCGCTCGATCTCTTTGTCGTCGCGGTTGGCTTCGCGCTCGAGGGCCGAGATGCGAGCGAGTGCCGCGTCGAGCTCGTTACGGTGTGGATTCACGGGTTAGACTCTCCTGCCGCGCGATCACCAGACCATAGCACGTGGGTGCGACGAGGCCCGCGCGCTAAGCGGAGGGGCGATGAGGGCATGGATAGTACTCCTGACGCGCGGCGCAGCTGCCTTTTGGCGGCTCTATCCGCGGGCCGCCGCGGCGATATTGCTGCTGGTTTCGCTGCTGGCCGGGCTTGGCGCGTGGCGTGTGGCGGGCGCGCCGCGGCGTGGGGTCGCGGCGGCCAGCTGGCGCGCCACCGACGTGCGCATCGTCGAGCGGCCGCGGGGCTTCGCCGTGCTGGTTCTCGAGCGGCAGCGCATGGACCAGGCCGGGCGGCTGGTGCTGCATCGACTCGATGACAAGCTGGCGCAGCGCCAGCGGCCGCGCGTGATCGGCGCCGGCGTGGCGGCCTTCGACGCGGCGGCGGCGACGGCGCGGCAGGCGATCGGCGTCGGCTGGATCGGCGCCGACAAGGCGCTCTACTTCGACGTGCTGGCAGCGGCGCGCGGCCTCTCCGCTCGCGCGCCCATCGATCACGAGGTGTGGTCGCCGCGCGTGCGCTGGTCGGGTCGCGACTTCGTGCTGGCCTGGATCGCGACGCGTGACGGCGTTCGCTCGGTGCGCGCAGAGGCCAACGGCAAGCTGCGCGGCGCGGCGCGCACGCTGGCCGGCAACGCGGGCGTGCACATGACGGGCTATCTCGGCCTCGCCGCGCGCGGTGACGAGCTCGTCGTCAGCTACGCGACCTACGACATCTACCCCTACCGCGCGTCGGCCTACGACGCCGACCTCTCCCTGGCGCACCTCGTCGGCGACAAGCTAACGCACGTGCACGTGGGCAGCTATCGCAACACCCCGAGCTTCGGCGACTCGACCGTCGCGCGCGCCGCGGACGGCTGGCTCGTGGGCTGGGAGGTCGGTCGCGCCGTGGGGCTGGCGCGCTACGCGGGCGGCAAGGTCACGCCGCTGCGCTTTCGCGGCGGCCAAGACGAGCAGGCCGGCGGTCCCGAGCTTTTGCGTGTCGACGGTGGCTTCGCGCTAGCGCACAGCGACGGGCGCTCGGCGCGTGTCGCGCGCCTCGATGAGGCGGCACGACAGACCGCGGCCACGCGCTTGAGCGCGCGCCACGTCGGCGACGTTTCGCTCGCCGCGGGCGACGATGCGCGGGTTGCGCTGGCCTTCGCGCAGCACGGCGCCGTCGAGCTGGCGCTGCTCGGCAGCGACGGCGAAGTGGAGCGCCGCGTTCGCTTGCCGGCTGGGCGCTGAGCGCGCGCCACGTTGTTGTTCCCCGCGCGAGGGCGTACGCTTGAGCCACCATGACGATGTTCTCCGACTCCTTGCGGGCCTTCCTGCGACCGGTGGCCGAGTTTCTCGACGACCCGACGGTCACCGAGATCATGATCAACGGTCCCGAGGACGTCTGGATCGAGCGCAAGGGGCGGCTGACGCAGACGGCCGCGCGCTTCTCGGAAGACGGGCTGCTCGCCGCCGCGCGCAACATGGCCCAGTACGTCGGCCGGCCGCTCACCGAGGAGACGCCGCGGCTCGACGCGCGGCTGCCCGATGGCTCGCGTATCCACGTGCTGCTGCCGCCGATGGCGCGCTGCGGGACGGTGATCGCGATCCGCAAGTTTCACCCGGGCGGCCTGACCATCGACGATCTGATCCAGTACGGCTCGATCACCGCTGAGGCGGCGCGTTTCCTCGAGGTCGCTGTCCAGACCAAGAAGAACATCATCGTCGCCGGCGGCACCGGCAGCGGCAAGACGACCCTGCTCAACGTGCTGAGCGACTTCATCCCCGACGACGAGCGCATCCTCACCATCGAGGACTCGGCCGAGCTGCAGCTCAGACAGCAACACCTGGTACCGCTCGAGTCGCGCGCCGCTGACCGGCATGGAAAGAACGCCGTCGATATGCGCGACCTCTTGCACTCGGCGCTGCGCTTGCGGCCCGATCGCATCATCGTCGGCGAGGTGCGCGGCGGCGAGTGCTTCGATCTGCTGCAAGCGATGAACACCGGCCACGGCGGCACGCTGAGCACCGTACACGCCAACAGCTCGCGAGAGACGTTGAGCCGCATCGAGAGCCTCGCGCTGCTCGCCGATGTCGGCCTGCCGCTGCGCGCGGTGCGCGCGCAGGTCGCCGCGGCGATCGACCTCGTCGTCTGCGCCAATCGCCTGCGCGACGGCACGCGGCGCATCACGGCCGTGAGCGAAGCGCTGCCGCTCGACGAGAAGGGCGACTACCGCGTGCAAGACATCTTCGTCTTCTCGCAGACGCGCACGCGGCGCGACGGCAAGGTCGAGGGCTACCTCGCGCCGACGGCGGTGCTGCCGACGTTTCACGAGCGCCTTGTCGCCGAGGGCTTCGAGGACATGTCGCTGCCGTTCTTCTTGCCGCAGAGCTACGGCTACGACCCGCCCAAGCACTTCGTCGGCACGCCGGTGGAGGTCAGCGCCGTCAACGTCAAGGCGGCCACGCCGAAGGTGCCGGTCAAGGCGCCGACCAGCAAGCGCAGCAGCTCGAGCGCACGTCACCGCGACGCGGCGACCAACCACGGGGCTGTGCAAGAGACGGCCACCGAGCAGCACCAGAGCGATCAGCTGCAGCGCTACGACGACGCGGCCTACGCGCAGCCGCAGCAGGCGCAGCAATACTACGACGACGCGGCCTATCAGCAGCAGCACGCGCAGCAACAGCAGTACTACGATGACCCGCGCTACCAGCAGTACTACGACGAGCAGCAACAGCAGCAGGCACATCAGCAGTACTACGACGACTACGATCGGCAGCCGCAGCAGCAGAGGCAGCAGCAGCCGCCGAGCCGCGGCGGCGGTGGCGAGATCCACGACGCGCGCCGATCAGGGCGCGGCAGCGGGAGTGGTCGTGGCGGGAGCGGGCGGCGGTAGGGTTGTCGACGCGACCGTGGGCCGTGACCGTGGCCGTGGCCGTGGCCGTGACCGCAGCGACGGCAGCAAACTGTCGTGTGTTACCGCGTTGAGCCCATCGGCGAGCTAGCCCACCGCGAAAGGCCACCCACGCTCCAACGAGCGTCGGCGCCAAAGGCGCCGGAGCCGAGTCTTATCGGGAGGAGTGGAGCGAAGCGGAACGGCCGATATAGCGAAGGCGACACGGGCGGCGAAGCCGGCCGCCAATATTAATCGTGGTAGTAGTACCAGCGGCGATCGTACGGCTCGTAGTACTCCCAGCGGCCGTGGTAGTAGTAGACGGCGCGGCCGTCGTGCCAGCGACGTTCGTGACCGCAGTGATGGCTGTGCCAGTGAGCGTCGTGGTAGGCCATGACGTGGGCCGTGCCGACGATGGCGGCCGTCACGATGGCGGCAGCTGCGACGGCGCCGAACATGCGCGGGCTGCAAGCGCTGGTTGTTGCGACCACGCCCGCTAGCGCTGATGCGACAAAGAGCGTCGCGAGCGCGCGGCGATGACGAGGGGTGGGGTTGGAGCGAAGGGTTGGGCTGTCTGTCGTCGAACCGTCTGTCGTCATATCCTGCATGTCCTGCCTCCTGCGGGGCGCTTTTGGCGCGCACCTGGACCTATTCTATAACGAATGCTACAGGCAAGGGATGCGCCAGCGGCACGGCGTAGACATTCCGACGGCTTGTGATGTCGGCAGGTCGGCCGCGACGTGAACGCGTGTTGACAGTGTCACAAACCTTCACACAGCGCCGCCGTTGGGTCCGTCCGCTCGTCGGAACCGAGGTGATTCTCTCGGGTCTCGAGCTGGTGCTGGTGCTCGGTCCGCTGCTCGGCTTCTTCCCCAGCATCAGCCATCACCCCAGCCTGCTCGGCCTCGTCGCCCTGCTGTGGCTGCTGTGGAGCATCCACCTCGCCTTCGCGCTGCGCCCGCTGATCACCGCCACGCGCGCCGACGCTCAGCGCGAGCCCGTCGACGAGGCGGCGGCGCGCGCCATCTGCCGCGTCATCAACACCGTGCCTCGGCGCGTGATGGTTTCGCGCATCGTGCTGTGGGGCATCATCGGCGTCGTCACCTGCCTCTACCTGCTGAGCATCGGCGAGTTCGAGCGTGATCAGATCCACATCGTGCTCGCCGTCTGCGTGGCGCATTCGTTCGCCGTCGCGCTGCTGCGCCTCGCCGCCTTCATGCGCGTCTTTCGCCGCGCGCTGCGCGAGGCTCAGCTTCGCACCTCGTGGCTTGCCGAGCAGGCCGAGACGCTCTTCGATCGCGTCACCGAGGTCGCGCTCGTTATCGGCGCCGCGTCGACGGCCTGCACGGCGCTGTTCGTCTACCTCTTCGTCCCCATGACGCAGGAGCAGTACCTGCAGATGGAGACGTACTTTCCACCTACCGGCACCGCGCTGGCGATGCTCTGGTACTACATCGTCGCGCCGCGCCAGACGTCGCCGCTGATCATCTATCTCGAGAAGGCGGCGTCGGACGACTCGCCTACGCAAGCCGAGCTCGCACGCGCGTTCGAGACCGCGCACCGGCTGCCCGGCACGTCGGCGCTGAGCAAGGCCGGCTGGTTCGGCATCGCCGCGCTGATGCTGCTGATCGAAGCGGTGTGGCTGTTCGGCTTCACGCTGGCGCAGGCGGTGCTGGTCTCGTCGTCGGTGTTGCTGGTGGCGATCGGCTTTTCGATCTACGAGTTCATCTGGATCCAGCGCCTGCTGCGCCCAGTGCTGGGCTATCTCGCAGGTCGCCCGGGCGCGCTCAAGGCGCCGATCAGCGCGCTCTCGCTGCGCGCCAAGATGCTGCTGACCTTTGGCGGCGTCGTGATCTTCACCGTCGCGCTGGCGCTCTTTTGGACGTACCTGCAGTACGGCAACATGCGCTCCGATTTCGCCCAGACGCAGGCGCGCCGCGAGCTGGCGCGCGTGGGCGAGCACCTCAAGAGCCACACGCGAGACGCCGCGTCGGCGCGCGCCGCGCTCGCCCGCGTGCGCCCGCTGCAGGGCACCAGGCTCGCCATCGTGCCGCCGCACGGACAGCTGGCGCTGCCGCCGCTCTCGCGCAGCGATATCGAAACGATCCAGCGCCGCCGCTACGGCAACCTCACGCTGCAGGACGGCAACTTCGCCGGCGTCTACCGGCGCCTCGACACGCCCGGCCTTGGCAGCCTCGTCGTGCTGGTGCCCGCCGAGGCGCCCGAGCGCATCACGCTCTCGGTGGGCGGCGTGATCTGGTTCTTCGGCATCGTGCTGCTGCTCTCGCTCGGGCTGGTGTTGCTGACCACCGACAACCTCACGCGACCGCTGGCGAAGCTCGAAGAGCAGGCTAGCGAGATGGCGGCCGGCCGCCTCGAAGGCGGCGTCGCCCCCGGCGGCGAGTACGACGAGATCGGGCGCCTCACCGCGCGCTTCGAGGAGATGCGCGTCTCGCTGCGCGAGAAGATCGCCACCATCGAGCAGCTCAACGTCGGTCTCGAGGAGACCGTCGCGCGCCGCACCGCCGAGCTCGCCCGCCGCAACGCCGAGCTGAGCGCGGCCATCGACGCGCTCAAACAGGCCCAGACCCAGCTTCTGACCTCGGAGAAGCTGGCCTCCATCGGCCAGCTGGTCGCTGGCATCGCGCACGAGATCAACAACCCGATCAACGCCGTCGCCAACACCATCGAGCCGCTGCGCGAGACCGTCGCCGAGCTCGACGAAGCCAAGGACGCCGCCGAGCGCGAGGCGCTCGAGAGCGACCTCGACGAGATGCTGCGCGTGATCTCGTCGGCGAGCGAGCGCACGCGCCGCATCGTGGCCGCGCTGCGCAGCTTCTCGCGCGCGTCGAGCGAGGAGCCCGTGCGTGTCGACGTCGGCGCCGAGATCGAGGAGGCGCTGGCGCTGCTGTCGCATCGCATGCGCGATGTCGAGGTGGTGCGCGAGATCGGCGACGTTGGCGAGATGCAGGCCTACCGCGGCCAGCTCGGCCAGGCGCTGCTCAACCTGATGAGCAACGCGGCCGACGCGCTCGAGGGGCAGTCCGACGCGCGCCTTACCGTGCGCGCCAAACGCAACGACGCGGCGATCGAGATCGAGATCGCCGACAACGGCCCCGGCATCCCCGAGCCGTCGCGCGGACGCATCTTCGACCCGTTCTTCACGACCAAGGACATCGGCCGCGGCACCGGGCTCGGGCTGAGCATCACGCACGGCATCATCGAGCGGCACCGCGGGCGCATCGAGCTCGACACGCGCGTGGGCGGCGACGAGCACGGCACGACGTTCAAGCTGGTGCTGCCACGCGAGCTGGCGGCACGCGAGAGCGACGACACCAACAAACGAGTGGTAGCTGATGCGATCTGATCGAGCGATGCAATCCCCGAGCACGACGGCTCCGCGGTCAGCGACCTGGGCGAAGGCGCTGCTGGCGCTGGCGGCGCTGGCGCTGTTGGCTGCGTGCAGCGGCGAAGGCTCGCCCGACGACGCTGCCGGCGCAGATGGCCGCGGCTCGGAGGCGTCGGTCCGTCCAGACATGCCCACGCAGCGAGACGACGCGTCCACCGGCGGCTGTGTCGACGTGCAGAGCGAGCTCTACGCCTGCGCGAGCGTCTCCGAAGGCCGCAGCGTGTGCATCTCGCTCACGCTCTCGGCCGACGGGCTGGTGGCGCGCGTCGCTTCGGACCCGCAGGCGCCACCCAGCGCCGACGAGCTCACTTGCATTCGCGGCCGACTGCTCGGAAAGTGTGTGCAGCGCGGGTCCTCCGCGCGACGTATCTGCGCGCAAGGCGTCTGACACAGTCTGGACACTGGCAGGGCGTACCGGAGGTTCGATGGGTGCCGATCTGATGCTGTGCCTCGGCTGCGACCCCAAAGAAGCGCTCGCCGAGCGCGAGGGCGAAAGCGGCGATATCGCCCTGCTGCAGCTCGCCAAGCGGCGCGCGCAGGCGCAGGGCATCATCGCCGCGCACGGCGAGGAGGCCTTGGACGCCGAGGTCACCCAGATCGTCGCCGGCCGCGACGGTCCCGAGGAACGGCAGACGAGCATCCGCGAGATGCTCAGCAGCACCGACGTGCTCGACAAGTACGCGCCTCACTGCGAGCACTGCCCTGCGTCGATCTTCGACGAGCGCTTCGGCTGCTGGGGCTACATCCCCTACCCCATCAGCGAGTCCGCCGAGCGCTGGATGATGTCTCGCGTGCAGCCGCCCGACACGCTGGGCGGCTTTCTGATGCTCGCGGCCATCGACGACTTCGGCTACGACGGCGGCTCGCTGCGCGCGTGGCGCGAGCGCGGCCTGTTCGAGCTGCCCGAGGCGCCCACCGTCTCGCTCGCCACGCGCGAGCTCGAGAGCCCGGTGGTGTCCGAGATGATCACCGTCAGCGCTGACCAGATCTTCCAGGCGCTGTTTTGCATCGGCGAGCCGCTCGACCCGGTGCACTGCTTGGGCGTGCTGCTGTGGCTCGGCGCGCTGCACATCGGCGGCAGCGTGCCCGACGACATCGATCCGGCGCTGTTGCGCGCGCTCAACGACGCCAAGCCCGGCGGCGCGCGCCAGCTCGCCGCCGGATTTGACGTCGGCGCGCCCTCCGACGACGCCGGCGTTCTGTCCATGCAGCGGCTGCTGCTGGCGCTGTACACTAGCTGGGTAATCGACGCGCCGCTTTGGATCGACGCCTGAGCAACGCCAGCTCGCGTCGTGCGGTCGAGGGTTAGCATGAAACGCTTGATCATACTGTTCGCGCTCACCGCCGCCGCCGGCGGCTGCGCGCCCGGATATCGCGTGCAGCAGGTCGTCGTGCCGGACCTCGACCTTCACGCCGTGCGCCCGCATCTGGCTACCATCTGCGTGCTGCGGCCGCAGTCCTTCGGCTTCCTCGCGACGTTTCTGCACTTCGACAACGGCCACTTCACCGGCGCGACCCAAGGCGCGGGCGTCTACACCTGTCACCTCGCCGCGCCTGGACGCCATCGCCTGGTGGCGCGCAGTGACAACGACGCTGTCGCCGTCGTCGAGGCGCGCGCGGGCGCTGTGCACTTCGTCAAGCTCGACGTCTGCATGGGACCCGACCGGCTCGAGCATGTCGCGCCGCAGCTGGGATGGGCGATGGTGCAGCACCTGCAATACGTCACCACGACGCGCACAGCCGAGGACGTCCAGCCGCCCTGCCGCCATCCCATCGACGCCTGCCCGACGCACGGCGCCGACCTCGCCCGCGCGCCGCACTAGCAGCTCGGCCAGCGCCACCACGCGACGGACGACTGTCGAGATGCGCTCTGCGAGCTGGGCCGCTCGCCTGCTAACCATCAGCCTGCTGCTGCTCTGCGCCGCGCCGGCACGCGCCACCTGTTGGGTCGACGCGCAGCGAGGCAAGTGCTGTCAGGCGCCGGGCGGGCCGATGCACTGCACGCCATTCACCGAGGACGAGCTGCGGCGCGAGCGCGAGCGCCAGCGCGAGCTGCGACGCGAGACCGAGGAACGCTCCCGCAAGTGGCGCGAGCAACAGCAACGCCTGCGCGAGGAGCGCGCGCGCCGCGAGCGCTGGCGCCGCGAGCATCCCGAAAAGTGGCGCCAGCAGCAGGAGGCCGAGCGGCGCCAGCGCCTATGGCTGCAGCGGCAACGCGAGCGCCAACGCCGCACGCGGCGCCTCACGCCGGCGCCACGCAGACCGCCACCGCGGACCTACTGGGATCGCGCGCAGTGGTTCGAGGCCGGTGCCGGCGCCGCCGCGTTCGTCTCGGCCGTCGACGGCGCCAGCACCTATGGCGGCGGTGGTGTCGCCGTCAGCTTCGCCGCCTTCTGGCGCCGTCGCTATGCCGGCAGCTCGTTGCTGTCGAGCCGCGGCTCGCTGGGTCTGGCGGCGATCCCGATCGTTGGCCCCTTGTTCGCGTTTTTTGCGGTGCCCAAGAGCGCCTTCATCGGCAACGAGCTGGGCGCCACCGTCAGCGCGCAGCTGTCTTGGTCGAGCGCTGCGCGATTTCGCACGCTGTTGCTCTTCGAGCCGCGTCTACGCGTGAGCCCGCGCAGCGGGCGCTTTCGCATCAACTCGCTGGTAGGCACGCTGCTGCCCAAGATCGGCATCGAGATCGAGAGCGATGGCACGCGACGCTGGGCTCTCGAGACCTACAACCTGGCCTTCGCCTGCGCGCTCACGACCCACCTCGCGCTCGAGCTCGAGGCCGCCATGCTCGTGCGCGAGGGCGACGAAGACCGGCGGCCTTCGGTCGGGGGCAGCTTCCGCCTCAAGCTGCTCGCCTTCTAGCGGCGCAACAGCTCGCGCAGGGTTCTGTTGACGGCGGCTTCGCGGCGTCGCGCGTTCTCGGCGCGCCGGCGCGCGACGGCAGCTTCGAGCCGCTCGGGCGAGTTGACTAGCCTTCGCCCGAAGCAGCCCCGCGCCTCGTAGCGCGGCGCGAGGATGCCCAGCGGGCAACCCTGCGCGGCGAGCCAGCTGCGCTTGTTGGAGGCGCCGCCGAAGGCCGACCGCGCGTCGGCGCGGCAGAGCGTGTCGCCGACGTGGCCGCCGCAACGCTGGCGCGCGACATAGCGATAGCACCAGCTGAAGAGGTCGTCGGCGGTGGGAGCTCGTCGCGCGATGACGGGCCGTGGCGCGGGGTGCACAGCACAGCCCGCGAGGCCGAGGAGCCCGATGCCGCAACAGAGCAGGAGGTGTCGCACATCTGTGTTCTACGCGGCCGCGGCGCGGCGGCTCCCCGCACTAGCGCTCGCGCTTCTCCCGCGCCGTCGGATCGTATTCGTACTTGCGGAACGAGACGCGGAAGAACAGCGAATAGAACGTCGGCACGATGCCGAGTGTGAGCACGGTGGCGAAGGCGAGGCCGAAGATGATCGCGATCGCCATCGGCTTGAACATCGGCGAGCCGCCAAACCACAGCGGGAAGAGGCCGACGATGGTGGTCGCGGTGGTCAACAGGATCGGCCGTAGGCGCTGCTGGGCGGCGTAGACCACCGCCTGCGCCGGCGGGCGGCCCTCCTCGTCGATCTCGATCTTGATGCGGTCGATGAGCACGATGGCGTTGTTGATGACGATGCCGAACAGCGAGATCACGCCGAGGAAGGTCATGAAGCCGAAGTAGGAGTTGGCGGCGAGCAGGCCGAGCACCACGCCGATGAGGCCCAGCGGCAGCGTGAGCAGGATGATGATCGGGCGCCGCACCGAGTTGAACTGCGAGACGAGCAGCATGATGATGATGAAGAACGCCACGGGCAGCTGGTCGTTGATCGACTTGTTGCCCTTTGCGGCCTCCTCGGCCTCGCCAGCGACCACGTAGCTGTAGCCGATGCCCCAGCTCGTCGACTGCGATGTGAGCCACGGGCGGATCTGCTTGTTGATCTCGTCGGCGATGGTGCCTGGCTGCAGCGTGGCGTTGATGCTGACCGTCAGCGTGCGATTGCGCCGCATGACCTTCGATGCCTCCCAGACCACGCGCAGGTCCGCGATCTGCTTGAGCGGCACGCTCTTGCCAGTCTGCTGCGAGATGACCTCAGTGGTCTCGAGCTTGGCGAGGTTGAAGCGGTCCTTGGCCACCGCGCGCATCACCACGGGGATGACCTTCTCCTCCTCGCGGTACTGCGTCACCTCGAGGCCCGAGTAGAGCGTCTGCAGCGTGACAGCGACGTCCTGGCTGGTGACGCCGGCGCGCCGCGCGCGGCGCTGGTCGATGTTGACCACGACTTTCTTGGTGCGGATGCCCCAGTCGTCGGTGACGTTGCCCATGCCGGAGAGCGTGCGCAGCTTGGCCTTGACCGCGTCGACGAGCGTGAAGATCTTGCTGCGCTCTTTGCCGCTGATGCGGATCACGATCGGATACTTCACCGGCGGTCCGAGCGCGCGCGGCTTGATGTCGACCTTGGCGTGCGGCAGGTTGACCAACGACCAGGCGCGCAGCTTCTCGAGCGTGGCGTCCATCGAGTCGCGGTCGGTCTGCGTGACGAGCATCAGCGCGTAGGCCGGATTGGGCGGCTCCACCGAGGCCGAGAGGTAGTAGCGCGGGCCGCCCTGGCCGATGAACGAGACCCAGCGCACGACGCCGGGCTTGTTGTTCTTCTTGTCGGCCATGTGGTTCTTCAGCATCTCGGCTTCGAGCTTCTGCACGGCCTTGCGCGTGTACTCGATGTCGCTGCTGTCGAGCAGCGAAAGCTCGACCTCGAAGGTCGGGCGATCCGAGGGCGGAAAGAAGATGTTGGGGATGAAGCGAAACAGCGACATCGCCCCGAAGAACACGCCGAGCATCAGCACTACGGTCACCAACGGCCGGCGCACGAACGACGTCAGAAAGCCGCGATAGACGCGGTAGAAGCGCGTATCGAAGGGGTCTTTGGTGGTGTCGCGCGGGGTGACCTTCAAAAACAGCGCGCACAGCGCCGGCGTCATGGTCAGCGAGAGCACCCACGACGCGAGCAGCGCGATGGTCACGACGATAAACAGCGACGCCGTGTACTCGCCGACCGCCGACTTGGCGAGGAAGATCGGCAGAAACGCCGCGCTGGTGGTCAGCGACGACGTCAGCAGCGGGATACGCAGCTCCTTGGCCGAGTCGATGGCGGACTGCTTGGCGCTCTTGCCGTCCTCCATCATGACCATGATCGACTCGGCCATCACCACGCCGTTGTCGACGAGCATGCCGAGCGCGATGATCAGCGCCGAGAGCGACATCTGGTCGAGCCCGATGCCGAACATCTGCATGAACATCAGGCTCGCCATCATCGCCGTGGGGATCAGCGCCGAAACGACGAGGCCGGTGCGCAGGCCGAGAAACAGCAGCATCGCGCCCATCACGATGCCGATCGCCTGCATCAGGCTCGAGGTGAACGAGTCGACGACGGTCTGCACGTCCTTGGGCTGGAAGATCGCCTTCTCGACCTGGATGCCGACGGGATAGACCTGGTTGAAGCGGCGGATCTGCTTTTCGACCTGCGCGCCGAGGTCTGTCAGCCGGCCGCCATCGCGCATGGAGATCGCGATCACCAGGCCCGCCGTCGCCGGACGGCCGAAGGGGAACTTGTACTTGTGCGAGGTAAACAGGCGCGCGCCGGTGGACGTGTGCACCTTGTTCTGCGGCGGATCGATGTAGCCGCGGCGCACGGTGGCGAGGTCTTTGAGATAGACCAGCCGCCCCGTCTTGGGCAGCGTGATGAGCGCGTTTTCGATCTCGCGCACGGAGTTGAAGTTGCCGCTCGGCTCGAGGCTCAGCCGCTCGGGGCCAACTTTGACGCTGCCGCCGGGGATGACGATGTTCTGCGCCTTGAGGATGCTCGACAACGCCAGCGGCGAGAGCCCGACTTGCGCCAGGCGCGCGGTCTTGAACTCGACGAACACGCGCTCGGCCTGCGCGCCGTAGATGTCGACCTTCGCGGCGTCGGGCAGCTTGAGCAGCTCGTCGCGCATGTCGTCGGCGATGTCTTTGAGCTGAGCGTAGTTGTAGCCGTCGCCGGTGAGCGCGAGCACGATGCCGAAGACATCGCCGAACTCGTCGTTGACGATCGGCTTGTGCGCCCCCTCGGGCAACTTTGGCGTCTCGCGCTCGATCTTGCGCCGCAAGGAGTCCCAGATCGGGCGCATGTTCTTGTAGGACTCTTTGATGTTGACCATGATCACCGAGAGGCCGGTCTTCGACGTGCTGCTGACGAAGTCCAGCTCGGGGATCTCCTGGATCGCCTTCTCGAGCCGATCGGTGACGAGCTTCTCGACGCGCTCGGGCGAGGCGCCGGGGAAGATGGTCATCACCTGCGCGATGCGGATGGTGAAGCCGGGGTCCTCGGCGCGTGGCAGCGAGTTGAACGCGCCGTAGCCGATGGCGAGCACCACCAACAGGGCGATGATCGTGATGCGGTTCTTTTCTATGGCGCCGCGGGTAATGTCCACTGTGGCGCTCCGCTACTTGAGGATGCGAACCCGCATACCGGGCTCGACGAAGCGGATGCCGGCCGTCACCACCAGATCACCGGGGGTGAGGCCGCTCTCGATCACCAGACCCGAGGGCGTGAGCTTGCCGGTCTTGACGGCGCGGCGCTCGATCTGACCCTGCTCTCCGCGCTTGCCCTTGGCGATAAACGCGAAGCGCCCCTTGGCGTCCTCCATCACGCTCGCCCCCGGCACCACGATGCGCTTGCCGGTGGTCTTGGCCTGCGCGAGCTGCACCTCGACGGTCATGCCCGCCTTGACGCGCGCGTCGGCCTTGTCGAGCCGCGCGGTCACCGGGTAGGTCGACGCGCCGCCCGACTGCACACCCACCTCGGTGATGGTCGCGTCGAGCTTGCCCACGCCGCTGAGTGCCGAGATGCTGACGCTGCACTTGGCGCCTTGCTTGATCGCGCTGATCACGCTCTCGGGAACACTGAAGCTGACCTCGGGCACGGCGCCCGCGTTGAGCGCCACCACGGGCTGGCCCGCCTTGACGTTCTCGTTGACGTTGACCGACTTGAGCGCGATCTCGCCGGCCAGCGGCGCTTTGAGCTTGGTGTAGTTGACGCGTGAAGCGGCGAGGCTGACCGCCTGAGCCTGCGCCGCCGCCTGCGCCTTGGCCGAGTCGGCGGCCGCGCGCGCGTTGTCGAGGTCCTGGATCGAGACGCTGCGGTTCTCGTAGAGCTTGCGCGCGCGATCGTAGGCGCGCTTGGCGTTGCGTGCGCCGGCCCGTGCTTGCGCGTAGGCCGCCTGGGCTTGGCGCAGCTGCAGACGGTAGTCCTTGTCGTCGAGCGTGGCGATGAGCTGCCCTTTCTTGACCTTGTCGCCGACCTTGACGAGGATCTTCGCGACCTGACCGTTGACCTTGAAGCTCAGCTTGGATTCAGTGCTGGCTTTGGTCTTGCCGACGAAGGTCGAGCCGCTCGCCGCGCCGCCGAAGCTGACCTGGTGCACGCGCACGGGACGGATCACCTTGGGCAGCTTCTTGGCCTTCTTGCGACAGCCGCTGCCAACCAGCGCGGCAGCCGCGATCAGCACGAGCACACGCACGTTCATCGTGGCACTCCCTGTTTGCGGCGCTCCTTGTAGAAGCGCTCGAGTCGACCGAACCAAGCGTCGCGCGCCGCCTTGTCGCGAAACATCTCGAAGGCGGCGCTGGCACGCTGAAGCTCGATGAGGGTAGCGAAGAAATCGTAGGTCGCCGTCGCTGCAGCGAGGCGCGTCAGCAGCTTCTGGTTCTGCGCGTCGAGCAACAGGATCGTGTTGGTCACGCCGCGCTGGTAGCCGTCGAGCATGACCTTGAAGTTCTTCGACGCGGCATCGGCGGCGCGCGTGGCGAAGAAGATGCCAGCGCGCGCAGCGCGCGTCTGGGCCAGCGCCGAGCGCACGCGCTGCTCGATCTGCAGTTTGACCGCGTCGCGCTGGCGCATCAGCTGGCGCGTCTTGGCGTCCTGCTGATCGCGCTGATAGGTCTGCTCGAAAGCGGTGAAGATCGGCAGCCGCAGGCCGACCCCGACGTACCACTGGAAGCGCGGCTGGTTGAAGTTGAGCTCGAATGTGCCGAGGCCGGGGATCATCAGCGGCGCGACGTCGACGAACTTGCGGTAGGGCACGTAGCTGACCTCGCCTTGCAGCGAGAGCTGCGGCAGCCACAGCGCGCGGCTGCGGGAGAGGCGCACGCGTTTCTGCGCGGCGATGCTGGCGTCGAGCCCGCGCAACTCGGGCGAGTTGCGAAGCCCCTCGCTGACCAGAAAGTCGCTGAAGATGCCAAACTTGAGCGGGTTTTCGATGTAGGGGACCAGCTCCTTTTCGCGCGAGATGATCGTCGGATCGCCGGTGGTCAGATCAGCGGGCAGCAGCGCCTCGTTCTGCGGGCGCACCAGCAGGCGGTTGAGCGCTATCTGCGCCACCTGCACCTGCGTGTCGGCGCCGATGAGCAGGTTGCGGTCGTTGGCGAGCTGGCTCTGCCAGCGATAGAGATCGCTCGGTCCCGAGGTGCCGACCTGCTGGCGCACCTGCGCCGCTTCGAGGTTTTCGGCGGTCAGCTGCGCGTTGCCGCGGCGGATCTCGGCGCCAGCGCGCGCCTTGAGCAGGTTGATGTAGGCCCGCGCCGCGGCGGCGGCGACGTCGAGCTGCTGCGCGTCGATGTCGCGCTGCTGCGCGCGTCGAAGGTGCTTCTGCGCGGTGATGTTGGCGAGCACCGGCTCGATGAACAGAAACTGCTGCACGCTGGCGGCGAGCTTGCCTTGGTGCCAGGGCTGCGAGCCGTTGGTCTTCTCGGCGACCTCCTTGCGGATGGTCGTGTGCTGGAAGGTGAAGTCGACGCGCGGGCCGAGCTTGGAGTAAGCCTCTTTGACCGCGAAGCGCTGCGCCGCGAGGCCTTGGCGCGCGGCGGCGAGCTGGTAGCTGCGCGCGATGGCCTCTTTGACGGCCTGCAGCATCGTGAGCTTGCGGCCGCGCTTCTTTCGCCCGGCGTAGAGCTCGGCGTAGGTGCGCACCTGCCAGCTCGGCGAGTAGCCGATGGCGCGCGCCACGGTCATGTTGATCAGCAGCTTGCGGCGGCGCCGCAACAGCACCGGGAACGTCTCGGGCTTTTCTTTGCGCACGATGCGCTCGATGTTGATCGCCGTGCGGCGCGCCGCGCGCAGCATGTCCATGCCGCGCGCCTGCGTGGCGAGCACGCCGCGCTCGACCTCGGCGCGGCCCGTCATGGAGAAGGTGCGAGCCTTGCGCTCGGTCAGCGCCGCGAAGAGGCGCTTGCGCTCGGCGTCGCTCATGCGCGAGAGCGGCGTGATGTAGACGGCGCTCGCCGTGGCCGGCAGTGCGTCGAGCGCCGACTTGGCGCTGGCGCCCACCGGCACGATCTTGATCGTGCACTTGTGCTCTTTCTGAAGGCGCGCCCGCACGCCGTCGGCTTTTTTCGCGGCGGCGTCGAGCGCGAGCTTGTCGACCAGCACGTAGACCGTGGTGAACGGAAAGAGCTGTTTGAAGGTGTGCAGGTCCTCGGAGAAGGCGTTGGGATAGGTCAGGTAGGTGAAGTTCTTCTTGCCCGAGACCTTGCGCTTCCTGTCGAACGGCAGCCCGAAGACGCGCGAGGCGGGCGCCAGTGGCACCAGCACGGGCTTTTTCAGATCGCGGCGGCTCGCCGCCTCGATGGCGACCAGAAAGCCGAGGGCGATCACCATGTCGACGTCTGCGTCGGCGAGCAGCTTGTCGGCGTTGGCGCGCGCCTTGGCCACGTCCCAGTCCGCCGAGAGCCGCTTGTCCTTGGGAAACTCGAGCGGCCGGCTCTTGCCGAGCACCAGCGTGGTCTCCTTTTCGAGCCGTGCGAGCAGGCGCGCCCACTCCGGCTTGAGCGGCCCATCGGTGAGCACGCCAACACGCGTGATCTTCGGTCCGGCGGGCGTCTTCTTGGCACGCCTGCGCCGGCGTTGCGCGTGCGCGCCCGCCGGCAGGCTCAGGGCGAGCAGCAGCGCCGCCGCGATGATCCTGTGCATGGCCCCTGTCTCCTAAAGCGTCGCCAGGAAGTCCGGGTGCGGTCGCGCGATGATCTCGGCGCCCCACAACATCCCGTCGCTGATGATTCTCGTCGCCGCGTCCACCGCGGCTTCGATCTGGTCGAGCTCGCCCGCGAGCACGAAGAATGCCTTGCCGCCGAGCGAGCGCGCTAGCCGCATCTTGACCAGCGTCGCCTCGGCCGCCTTGACCGCCGTGTCCGCCGCCAGCACGGCTGCGGTCACCGAGTAGCTCTCGACGATCGCCAGCGCCGCGTCGGGCGGCGGCGCGCGCGTCAGACCGTCGAGCGCCCCGAAGAGCTGCTCGTCGGCCTTGGGCAGATACAGCTCGTCGATGAGCGTCGCCGAGGCGACCTCGATGCCGCGCGCGCGCGCTTCGCCGACCTCCTCCTCGCCGCCGCTGACGAGCACGACGTACTTGCCGGGCGTGTAGTGCTCGCTGCGCAGCAGCCGCACCACGGCGCGCTTGACCATCGCATCGGCGACGACCATGCCACGTGCCACGCTCGACATCTCGAGGATCGCGATCGCCGGCCCCCCGCGCGCTTCCTCGCCGCCGCGCGACATCGGCGAGCGCGCACGCTCGGCGTACGGCCGCGTGGCAGAGCGCTGGACGGGGCCGTCGCCTGCGGTACTGCGTGGGCCGGGTGGTTGGGGCGGCCCGGGAGGTTTTGGCGGCGTGGCCATTGACCGTGCCGCGATCAGACGATGCGGAAGTAGTCCTGCAGCGCGCAGCGGC
Organism: Myxococcales bacterium; assembly: GCA_020431405.1. Classification (GTDB taxonomy): domain Bacteria; phylum Myxococcota_A; class Polyangia; genus JAGQIK01. Next base: position 16,205 of record JAGQIK010000114.1, on the reverse strand, counting down.
GCGAACGCACGTAGTGGATCGCGCAGGTCAGGCCTTCACCCGTGGGATGCGCGATTGTCCACGACGTGTAGCCCTCGCCTTCGCCGCCGAGGCCGACGTAGTGCGGTCCGTTCTTGACGAAGATGCAGGTGTCCATCACGCGCGCCATGTAGTGCATGACGTCGATGTTGCGCGAGTAGATCGACGCCGTGTGGCCGCGACCGGCCTCCGCGCGGCGCGCCATCTCGATCGCCTCGCCGGCGTCCTTGGCCTTGACCAGCGGCATCACCGGCAGCAGCTGCTCGATGCGCACCAGCGGGTGGTCCTCGCCAACGACGGCGAAGGCGAGACGAACGTCGTCTCCGACCTTGAGGCCGATGCGATCGACGATCACCGAGACGTTGCGGCCGACGAGGTCGCGATCGGTGTGCTCGCCATCGGGAAACAGGTGCCGCGTGAGGCGCGAGATCTGCGTCTCCGACAGCTCGTAGGCACCGTGAGCTTTGAGCTCGGCGCGCAGCTGGTCGAAGATCGGCGCCACGGCGAAGACTTCTTTTTCGTCGCAGCAGATCAGGTTGTTGTCGAGCGAGCCGCCGGCGATGATGCCGCGCGCGGCGCGCTTGATGTCGGCGGTCTCGTCGACGACCACGGGCGGATTGCCAGGGCCGGCACCGACAACCTTCTTGCCGGAGTTCATCGCGGCGCGCACGACGGCGCCGCCGCCGGTGACCACCAGCACGCGCACGCCCTTGTGCTTCATCACCTCGCCTGCCGACGCGATGGTCGGCTCGGCGATGGTGGTCAGCAGATCGCGCGGACCGCCGGCGCTCTGGATCGCCTCGTTGAGCAAGTGGATATGCCAGGCGCTGACGCCCTTGGCCGCAGGGTGCACGTTGAAGACGGCCGCGTTGCCGCCGGCGATGAAGCCGATGCCGTTGTTGACGATCGTCTCGGTGGGGTTGGTGCAGGGCGTGATCGAGCCGATCACGCCGAAGGGCGCGTGCTCGATGAGGGTCAGGCCGCGGTCGCCGGTAAACGCCTTGGGCTCGAGGATCTCGGGGCCCGGCGTTTTTTCGGCGGCGAGGGTGTTCTTCTTGATCTTGCACTCGACGCGGCCGAGGCCGGTCTCGGCGACGGCGTACTCGCTGAGCTCGCGCACGTGCCGCAGCGTGACCTCGCGCATGGCGGCGACCATCTTGTAGCGCGTGGCCAGCGGGATGTCGTGCAGCTGCTCGAAGGCGCGCCGCGCCGCGACCACCGCCTCGTCGACGGTGGCGTAGACGCCGAGCGATCCGCGCTGGAAGCCGCGCACGCTGTGACCCGCCGCGCGATCGCGAACGACCGCCGGCGCCGCGCCGCCAGACGTTGCAGCGGACGAATCGACGCCGAGCCGCGAGACGACCCGATCGACGATCTGCTGGATCCTCTTTTCGTCGAGCTCCATTCAATCCTCGCCGTGCAGAGCTGTTCCCTGTTGAGGGGCTCTAGGAGTCCTTGCGGTACCTGTGCTCGCCCGAGACCTCGACCAGGTCGACGATCGCCATGATCGTGGCGTCCACCGGCCGGTCGCGGGTCAGGCGTGTCTGACGCGCCGAGCTGCCCGACGCGTAGAGCACGACCTCGCCGACACCGGCGCCCATGGCGTCGGCGGCGACGACGGTCGGTCCGGTGGGCGTGCCGTCGAAGTCGCAGTTCTTGACCAGCAAGAACTTGATGCCCTCGAGCACGTCCTCCTTGCGGGTCGCGACGACGGTACCGACCACCTTGGCCAGCTGCACCGGTTAGTCCTTGGCCACGGCGTCGCGTCGACCGAGCGGCAACACCAGGTCGATGTTGACGTGCGGGCGCGGGATGACGTGCACGGAGACGAGCTCGCCGACGCGCTCGGCGGCGCGCTGGCCGGCCTCGGTGGCGGCCTTGACGGCGGCGACGTCGCCACGCACGACGGCGGTGACGTAGCCGCCACCGATCTTCTCCATGCCGACCAGCTCGACCTTGGCAGCCTTGACCATCGCGTCGGCGGCCTCGACCATGCCGACAAAGCCCCGGGTTTCGATCATACCGAGTGCATCAGCCATTTTTCGTATTCCTCCAGCAGTGAACGCGGAACTTAGGTGTTTGCGTCAGAGTTTCGAGATTGAGTAGGAGCGCTGCGAGCTACCGATCGACGAAGTCGGGCGGCAGTTGGCCTTCGATGCCTTCGATGGCGGCGGTGGCCGCCTGCGCGGCGGCGTCGATCTCGGCTTCGGGGCCCGACATCCAGAGGCGCCCGAAAGCGCCGAAGGGCTGCACCTGTACGAGGAAGACGCGCGCGGCCTTCTCGGCCTCGTTGGCGGCAAACGCGACGTAGCCGGCGGGCTCCGTCTCGAGGATGAAGAGCGACTGCCCGGGCAGGATCATCATGCCGCGCGAGTTGCGATTGATGATCTGCGCCTGGTATGGCTCGACGGCGCGAATGATCTGGTTGGTGGCGACGCGCGGCTTGAGCCGCTCCTGCTCCTGCACGCCGAGGAAGTCGAGGATCGCCTTGCCGGCCGAGATCACGTCGCCCTTGTCCTCGGAGTGCACCTCGAGCAGACCGTAGGCGCGCTCGACGACCTGTACGGCCGGCGCGACCTTGGTCGCCTTGAGCGCGACGTCAGTGACGCGGTTGATCGCGATGCCCGGGGCGATCTCGACGAAGGTCGAGGCCATCTCGGGCAGCGGCAGAAAGCCTCGCGCCGTCTTTCCGATGAAGCTGGCGAACTGCGGCTGAAGCGCGTCGAGGAAGATGAAAGTGCGTAGCTGAATACCCATCGCCTGATCGCTCGCGTGCGTGAGGAGTAAGAGTGAATGCGGTGAGTTGAGTGGCCGTTGATAGCACGAGCGGCCAAGCCGTGTCGACGCCCGAAAACGCGGCGCCGTTTGCTAGTGCAGCGCCCGGCGCAGGATCCGGCAGGCGATACGCAGGTCGTCGCTGGGCAGCACCCGCCCGCCGCCATCGCCGACGGCCGCCAGCACCTCGCGCGCCTTGGCGCCGCCGCTCTCGTTGACAACCAGCAGCGCGCGATAGACCTCGACGGCCTGGCAGCCGAGCTGGTCGCCGACGGCGGCGAGGATCTCGTGGGCCTGCTCGAGCTTCTCGAGCGCCTCGGTCCCCTCGCCGAGCTGCGCCAGGGCACCGCCGAGCGCGGCCAGAAAGGCGCCCTCGCGGCGGCGATCGGAGGCGGCGCGCAGCAGCGCGAGGCCCTCGCGATAGCGTCGCGCGGCCTCGGCGGGCTGTCCCTGCTCGTGGGCCAACGTGCCGTAGTAGCCCCAGAAACAGCCGCAGAACTGACGGTCGCCAACCTCGGCGAGCGCCTTGATGCAGCGGTTGTAGAGCTCGGCGGCGCGCTTGTGCTCGGCGCGCTCCTGCGCCAGCACGGCGCGCCCGCCGTCGTTGATCGCCCTGAAGCGGCGGTCGCCGACCTCGGAGAGCACGGCGCGGCCCTGCTCGAAGGTGCGATGCGCGTCGTCGAGGCGCCCCATCTCGAGATAGAGGTTGGCCAGGATCGTCGTCGTCACGCCCTCGGCCGGGCGATTGCCAACCTCGCGGTGGATCGCCAGCGCGCCGAGGTAGCTCTTGCGCGCCATCTCGAGCTGCCCGAGATCCTGCGCGAGCATGCCCATGGCCCAGATAGCGCGCCCCTCGGTCTGGCGGTCTCGCGCGCGCCGCACCTGGTCGAGCGCCTGCTCGAAGCGCTTCTGCGCCGAGGCGACGTCGCCGCGCATCCACGAGATGGCGGCGAGGTAGGCGCGCGAGCGCCCGGCGAGCGCGAGGTTGTTGGCCTGCGTCGCGAGCGACAGCGCGCTGTCGAAGTCGCGCTGGCTGGCGTCGAGCGCACCGAGGGCGTGATGCATCGCGCCGCGCGCCGCGTAAGCGCGCCCGACGAGCTGTGGGTCGAGCGGCTCGGGGGCGCGCTCGGCCGCCTCGATGGCGCGGCTGAGCAGCTCGCGGTGCTCGCCGAAGGGGCCGCGCAGAGAGAGCAGCGGATCGAGCGCGAGCACGGCCTCGAGCGCGGGCGCCGCCTCGCGGTCGCGCAGCGCGCGCTCGAGCACGGCGAGCAGGTTGTCGCGCTCGGCGGCGAGCAGCGCCAGCTTCTGCACGCCGCCGTGGCGCTCGACGCCGGCGGAGAGCTCGCGGCCCATGTCGAGGTAGTAGGCGGCGTGGCGCGACTCGGCGGCGCGCTGCTCGTTTTTGGCTTCCTCGAGCTCGGTGGCGGCGAACTCGCGGATCGAGATGTAGAGGCCGAAGCGCAGCGCGCCCGGGTCTGCGCTGTCGTAGGTCCAGATCAGCGACTTGTCGCGCAGCGCGTGCAGCGCGTCGAGCGTCCATGGCGCGCGCATGGTGCCGAGGTCGAGCACCGCATCGGCTGCCTCGAGCGTGAAGCCGCCGCGAAAGACCGAGACCTGGCGCAGCGCCGCCTGCTCCCAGGGCACCAGCAGCCGGTAGGACCAGGCGATGGCGCCGCGCAGCGTCGCCTGGCGTGCCGTGCGATCACGCGAGCCGCTCGACAGCAGGTCGAAACGCCGCGGCAGGTGCTTCTCGAGCTGCTCGCTGGTCATCACGCGCATGCGCGCGGCGGCCAGCTCGATGGCGAGCGGGATGCCGTCGAGCTCGCGCACCACGCGCGCCACGCGCCCCGCTTCGCCCTCGCCCACCAGCTGGTAGCTCGGCCGCACGGCGCGCGCGCGCGCGACGAAGAGCTGCACCGCCTCGGCGGTCTCGATCTCGACGTCCGAAGCGTCGGCGCGCGGCAGCGCCAGCGGCCCGAGGTCGTAGACGCGCTCTTCGGTGACGTCGAGGCGCTCGCGGCTGGTGGCGATAAAGCGCGCCTGCGGGGCGCGCACCAGCCAGTAGGCGACCACCTCGCTGGCGGCGGTGATGATCTGCTCGAGGTTGTCGAGCACGATCAGCACGGGCCCGCGCGCCGAGATGGCGGCGCCGAGCTGCTCGATGGTGTCGTCGTCGGTGGCGCCGACGATCATCGCCACGCCGAGGATCTCGCCCACGGCGGCGAGCAGACCGCCGCGATCGGTCGCTTCGCTCAGATCGACAAACCACGCGCCGCCAAACACGGAGTACGCGTCGGCGACACCGCAAGCGACCTCGATCGAGAGGCGCGTCTTACCCATGCCACCGGGGCCGAGGATCGTGACCAGCCGCGCGCCGCCGTCGCCGGGGTCCGCGTCGGGCTGCAGCATGCGCGTCAGCTCGTCGACCTCGCGGCCGCGGCCAACGATAGGCTCCATCTCGGGCAGGTTGCTGCGCGGCGGGACGGTGGCGCTGCTGCCCGAGCGCTCGCCGGCGTGGGCGGCAGCTGCCACGGCGCGCTGCGCTTCGGTGCGGCGGCGCGGCGCGTTGGAGCGTGTGGCCTCTGCCGAGCGATCGACGGTGTCGATGGCATCCTCGTGGCGGCGCACGCGCTCCGAGCGCGTGTCGCGCGCCAGCAGCGTGTGCGCGCGGCCGACGTCGACGATCCTGCCCTCGCGGGGACCACCGGCCGCCCCTCGCTCGTGGGTCGCTGCGGCGTCGCCAGCGCCGCCGCCGCTGCTGGTGTCGGTCTGCACGTGGGCCAGACGCTCGTCGACCACCAGCACGCCGAAGCGTTCGCGCCAGCGCTTGGGCCGCGCCGTCGGCAGCACGCCGGGGTGCGAGCCGGTCATCGACGACGCGGTGCCCGTCGGATCGGCGTACGCATCGGCGAACCGCTCGCGCAGGTATGTCGCCACGCGGTTGGACGAGTGCGGGATGCGCTGCTCGGCGAGGAACGTCTCGAGCGCGTCGGCGAGCTCGCCGCAGCTCGAAAAGCGCGCGCGCGGCCGTCGCGCCAGCGTGCGCCGCACGATGCTGGCCAGCGGCGGCGGATAGTCGTCGACGAACTCGTCGGGCGCGGGGATGTCGCACTCGAGCACGGCGTGCACGGCGGCGAGGTTGCTGTCGCGCTGAAACAGCCGCTGTCCGGTGGTCAGCTCGTAGAGCACGATGCCGAGGGCGAACTGATCGGCGCGCCCGTCGAGCGGATCGCCGAGGGCCTGCTCCGGCGAGAGGTAGCCGCACTTGCCCATGAAGCTGTTGCTCTCGTCGATGCTCGCCGTGCGGGTGGCGGCGTGCGCGATGCCGAAGTCGACCAGCTTCGAGCTGCCGTCGAAGGTGACGATGACGTTGTGCGGCGAGACGTCGCGGTGAACGATCTCGAGCCGGCGGCCATCGAGGTCGACCTTGTCGTGCGCGTAGTCGAGGCCCGTGGCGACATCGATGATGATCTGCAGCGCGATGCCGAGCGGCAGACGCTCGCGGTCGGCGTGCACCTTGCGCACGAGCGCGCGCAGGTCGACGCCGTGCAGGTACTCCATCGCGATGTAGTAGCTCTCGCCGTCGTGGCCGACGTCGTAGATCTGGACGATGTTGCTGTGGCGCAGGTCGGCAGCCGTGCGCGCCTCGTCGAGAAACATCTGCTCGAAGTCGCGGTCGCTGGCCAGGTGCGGCAGGATGCGCTTGATCACGACCAGCTTTTCGAAGCCCTCGAGGCCGCGCTGGCGCGCGAGCAGCACCTCGGCCATGCCGCCGGCGCCGATGGAGCGCACGATGGTATAGCGGTGTGCGAGCTTGGGGCCGAGCGGCGCGCCTTGCGAGCTATCGGTCACGATCGTTCGAAGATATCACGCCTTTCGTCGCGTGCCGCGAACGACGCGGTCGTGTCCGGCGAGGTCTCGCTTCACCTCGGCGGCGAGACCGTGTTGCTCGAAGAGCGCGGCCACGGCGGCCCCCTGCTCCGAGCCGATCTCCACCAGCAGCGCGCCGTCGGGCCGCAGCTGCGCGATCGCCTCGGCCAGCAGTCGCCGGATCACGTCGAGCCCGTCGGCGCCGCCGTCGAGCGCGTGGCGCGGCTCGTAGCGGCTAACCTCGGGCATCAGCCCGTCGAGCTCGGCGCTGGCGATGTAGGGCGGGTTGCTGACGATCAGATCGTAGCGCGCCTCGCCGCGCGGCAGCGCCGCCAGCAGGTCGGAGAGGATGAACGTGACCTCGGCGTCGTGGCGCGCGGCGTTGCGGCGCGCCACCTCGAGCGCCGGCGGGCTGTCGTCGACGGCGTCGACGCGCGCGCCGAGCTCGTGGGCGATGGCGATGGCCAGCGCGCCGCTGCCCGTTCCGACGTCGAGCACGCGCATGGGCTCGGCGGCGTTTTCGCGCTCCGACTGAAACTCTGCCGCCAATTCCACGATCAGCTCGGTGTCGGGGCGCGGCACCAGCACGTCGGCGTTGACCTCGAGCTCGAGCGACCAGAACTCGCGCCGCCCGGTGATGTAGGCCACCGGCTCGCGCGCGAGGCGCCGCTTGACGCGCGCGCGGTAGCTCGCCAGCTCTTCGGCCGTCAGCGGCTTGCCGTAGTCGAGGTATAGGCGCATGCGATCGACGCCGAGGCTGTCGGCGAGCAGCAACTCGGCGTCGAGGCGCGCGCTGTCGACGCCTTCGCGCTCGAAGCGCTCGGCCGTCCAGCTCAGCACCGTGGCGATGGTCCACGTCTTTGGCGGCGGCTGCGGTGGCGCGGGCGCGCGCCCGCTGACGTTATCGGGCACGCTGAGCCAGCTCCCCGCGCAGTCGACGGTAGAAGCCGTCGCGGTAAACAAAGGTGGAGACGTCGCGCGCCGGGAAGAGCGAGTTGCGCACCCGCACCACGCGGCGGTCTTTGCTCAGATCGAAGTCGAAGGCGCGACGGCCGCTGCAGTCCTCGAGCAGCACGCGAAAGACCTCTTCGAGCTGCGGTGGCGTCGCCGGCTCGGGCGCCGGCTTGTGCGGCGTGGACTCGGGCGCGCCGCGCGCGGCGATGATCGAGGTGTAGACGCGATGACCGGCGGCGCAGCGCGCGCCCATCGGACCGGTCTTGGCCGGCTCGGCGTGCACGACAACCACGGCCCACGTGCCGTCGGGCAGCTTGATCGGCTCGGCCCCCGACTCGTGAGCGCGCGCGTTGCCCGGGTCCTCGTTGCCGACGATGCCGAGGCGCAGCAGCGAGAGGATCTTCTCGTCCTTGGAGAGCAGCGCGGCGTGTCCGTGGCCGAGGCCGAGCATGTTGATGAAGATCAGCTTCTCGCGCAGCCACTGCAGGCGCGGCGGCTTGGGATAGCGCCCCCAGGCGAAGGCGATGCTGGGCGCCTGCCGATCGTCGGCGCCCACGTCGCGGCGACCGTGGGGCACCACGCAGCGCCACGCGTTGCGAAAGCCCCACAGCGCCGACGCTTCGCTGGCCATGCAGACACGCGCCGAGGGGCGCTTCTGTACGGCCTCGGGCACGTGCATGGGCACCTTCAGCTCGGCCACGCCCTCGAAGCGTTGGCGCGCGACGGCGGCGCCGCCCTTCTTGTCGGCGTCGAAGACCGTCACGCGATAGCGCAGCTTGGCGACGGTCGCGCCGCGCAGCGGCGTCAGCGTCTTGAGCGGCAGGCGCGCCTCGATCTGATAGCCGCCGCCGCCTGGCTGCGGCACGCCGGTGGCGCTGGCGGCCTTTTCGCGCCACGCCTCGCGCGGCCGATCGAAGGCGATCAACTGGTTGCGCGTGCCGAGGCGCAGCGTCACGCCGAGCGCGGCCTTGGCCGTGGCGTCTTCGGGCTTGAGGCGCGGTCCGCTCGCCAGCGGCCACAGCTCGAGCTTGACGTGGTCGCTCTTGTCGAGCGCGCTGGCGGCGGCTGCGGCGTGGTGATGCGCGTCGCGCACGACGATCGCCAGGCTGAGCCCGCCCGGGTAGGACGCGAAGGCGAGCTTCGCCGAGGCGGCGTCACCGCCCGTGGTCGGCGCGATCCACTTGGCGTCGGCCCACTCTTCGAGCTTGCCGTCGGGCAGCGCCCGCAGGCCGCTGCGATCGTCGGCCTTGATGCGCGGTCGCGCGGCCCACTTGGGGTCGGGGCGCAGGCCGCGCCGCACCTTCTCGAGGATCCACGGCGCCGACTCGGCCGCTGCGGCGGGGGCACGCGATCGCCTCGCGCGCGCGGCAGCGCTTGCCGAGCCGGCCCCCGCGCGGGTGTCGCTGCAGCCGATTGTACCCGCGATAACGAGCACATAGGCACAAAGCGAGAGCTGCTTGGGCGCGCCGCGCATAGGCGGCGGCTTTACCACAGCAGCGACACCTCGTGCTACGGTCGACGCTGACCTGCATCGGAGATGTAATGGACCGAGGCCAGGCAACCTTTTCGCGTGATCTAGCGCACACGAGCGAAAAGATTGGCTGGCGCGATGAGTATGACCCATCGCCGATCCGTCCGAGAATTGCACACGCACGTCTTCGCCGAAGGGAGAGCACCGCGATGAAGAGGATCCTCGTCGTCACCAGCAGCCTTGCCTTGCTGCTCGCTATCGCCGGACACGCCAACGCCCAGTACGCGGTTGGCCATCGCAGCTTCGGTGGCGGCACGTCGCTCGGCGGCGGCTTCACGCGGCTCGAGTACAACTTCCCGGACGTCAAGAACAACCGCGGCTATTTGCTGCTGCCTACCATCGAGCTCAAGTTCTTCCTCTCGGACACCTTGTCGCTCGACTTCAGCGTGCCGGTGGTCAACATCGCCGCCTCCAACGCGCTGCAGGACTACTTCTTCGTCACCGGCGAGGCCTACATCAACTTCCACCCCAGCGCGCCCAGCAGCTTCGAGCTCTTCGTCGCACCCGGCATCGGCTTCAGCTACGCGCAGTGGTCCGACGGCAACGAGAACGCCGGCGCGCGCCTCGAGGACCGCAGCGGCTACGCCTTCCACATCCCGGTGCGCATCGGCTTCGAGATCAACTTCGGCAACCGCCGCAACTTCTCGATGTTCGTCGCGGCGCGGCCGTTCTTCTCGCTCGTGCATGGCGGCACCAACACCAAGGCCGGTGGCGGCTTCTTCGCCGAGATCGGCATCATGGGCTACGCCGTCAAGTACCGCGCCGACCGCTACTAAGACCTACATCTGCTCCGGCCTGCCTCGCGCCCTCCTTCGCGTTCGTTGCATCACATCTACACCGTCTGAATTGTGTTAGCGTAAGTACCTTCCTGAGGGATCGGTACTTTGGTCGTCGCGCGCGCGCGTGGGGGCGTGCGAGTGGCGTCGAGCTGACTAAATAAGGACGATTTACGGATGCGTCGAAAGACCTGCTCGCGGGGCTTCGTTCACGCCTCGCTGATGCTGCTACTCATCGCCATCGTGCCCGCGTGCGGCGACAGCAGCGGCAACAACGCCAACCGAGAAGACAACGCCGCCAACTGCCAGGATGGCAAAGACAACGACGGCGATGGCGACATCGACTGCGACGACAGCGAGTGCAAGGCGTGGTCGTTCTGCCAGGCCAAGACCGACACGGGGCCGACGCCCGACACCACCGTCGACCAGGGGCAGTGCACCTGTGACGACGGGCTCGACTGCACCGACGACGAGTGCCTGCCCGGCGGCCAGTGCAAGTTCACGCCCAAGGCCGGCAAGTGCGCCATCGACGGCAAGTGCTACGACGACAAGGCGGCGCATCCGTCGGTGGGCTGTCTCGCGTGTGACGCGGCCAAGGCGCCCAACAACTGGACCGTGCAAGACACGGGCAGCTGCGACGACGGCAACCCGTGCACCAAGAACGACACCTGCGCGGGCGGCGTCTGCAAGGGCGAGTTCTACACCTGCTCCGACGCCGACGAGTGCACCGAAGATGTTTGCGACGGCAACGGCGGCTGCACCAACAACCTCAAGACCGACGCCTGCAAGATCGGCACGGCCTGCTACTTCAAGGGCGACAAGGACACCAACGGCTGCAACGAGTGCGACCCCACGGCGAGCCAGTCGGCGTGGACGCCGATCACCGGCGGCTGCACGATCAGCGGCATCTGTTACAAGGCCGGCGAGAAGGACACTACCGGCTGCAACCAGTGCGACCCCAACACGTCGACCACCGCGTGGACGCCGGTGACCGGCGGCTGCAACATCAGCGGCACGTGCTACGCGCAGGGTGATCGCGACGCCAGCGGCTGCAACCAGTGCGACACGGCGACGAGCACGACCGCGTGGACGCCGCTGACCACTGTCGACTGCACCATCGACAGCAAGTGCTACAAGAACGGCGACAAAGACGCGTCGGGCTGCGGCGAGTGTGACAGCACCGCCAGCGCCACGGCGTGGACGGTCAAGGGCAACGTCTGTCTGGTCAACGGCGTCTGCTACAAGCCTGGCGACGCGGGCGCCGACGGCTGCGAGACGTGCGACCCGTCGCAGAGCAAGACGGCGCTCTCGACGGCGAGCAACGTCTGCGCGATCGCGATCACCACGACCTCGACGCTCTGCTTCCCTGCCGGCACCGTCGAGCCCACGGGCTGCTCCTACTGCGACCCTGCGACGTCGACCACCGCGTGGACGCCGTACACCGACCGCTGCAAGATCGGCAGCACCTGCGTCGCCAAAGACACGCGCAGCCCCAACGGCTGTCAGATCTGCGACCCGGCGACGAGCACCACGGCCTACTCGCCGCTGACAACCGACTGCCAGATCGGCAGCAACTGCTACCTCACCGGCGAGAAGATCACCGGCGGCTGCGCGTCGTGCGACCCGACCAAGAGCACGTCGGCCTGGACGCCGGACGCCGGCAAGTGCCTGGTAGGCACGACTTGCTACAACACCGGCGCCAAGAGCACCAACGGCTGCGAAGAGTGCGCCCCGGCGACCTCGCAGACGATGCTCTCGCCGGTGGCCAACACCTGCCAGATCAGCGGCCAGTGCTACACCGGCGGCACCAAGCACCCGAGCACGAGCTGCACCACGGTCGAGTGCGACCCGGCGACATCGGCCACGGCCTGGACGGTCAAGGGCAGCGAGTGTCTGATCGGCTCGACCTGCTACGCCGACACGACGGCGCACCCGAGCTCGACCTGCACCACGACCACCTGCAACGCGTCGGTGTCCAAGACCAGCTGGACCGTCGCAGGCAGCGAGTGTCTGATCGGCTCGACCTGCCGCGCCGAGGCTGCGATCAACCCATCCAATCAGTGCCAGGTCTGCACCTCGGCGACCGACAAGTACAACTGGAGCGCGGCCACCAACGTGTGCCTGATCGAAGGCGTCTGCTACGCCGCAGGCGCGACGATGAACACCACGACCAAGAGCTGTCTGGTCTGCGACCCGACGCGCTCGGCCACCGAGTGGAGCATCGCCACCAACGCCTGCTACCTCGGCGGCGCCGACTTCGGCTCGGCACAAGCGGCGTGCTACGCCTCGGGCGCGGCGCACCCGGATACCACGTGCGCGGCCACGACGACCTGCAACCCGACGGTCAGCCAGACGCGCTGGACGACGACCATCAGCACCAACTGCGCTATCGGCGCACGCTGTCTGGCCGCGGGCACCAACGACCCGACCGGCTGCTACACCTGCACGCCGGCGACGTCGAACAACAGCTGGACGCAAGTGGCGGGCTGCAACAAGACGCTCTTCGCCGCGCTCAACCACGGCTACCAGGGCAACCTCGGCGGCGTGAGCGGCGCCGACGCCAAGTGCCAGGCGCAGGCCGACGCCGCGGGCTACAGCGGCACCTGGCGCGCGTTCCTCGGCGCCACCACGCGCGACCTGACGCAGCTGGTCAGCGGCGCGTCGGCGGCCTACCCCGTGGTCAACCTGCACGGCAGTCAGCTGTGGGCCAGCTGGTCGGCGGTGTTCTGCGGCGGCTCGTCGTGTGCGTGGCCGTCAGCCGCCGGCTACATGCCGAGCTTCGACAACCGCGTCGTCAACGAAGGTCAGGCCACGCCCGACTGGAACGACGCCGACGGCTGGAACGGCGCCCTCAGCACGGGCGCGACAGACGGCGCGAACAACTGCAGCGACTGGACGGACGCGACGAGCACGTCGACGGGCCGTCACAGCGAGTGGGACTCCTACCAACTCTTCAACACGGAATCGCCGGTGTCGTGCGCCACGTTGTTCGCCGTCGGCTGCGTCCGCGTGAGCCCCTAGGGAGCCACTTCGATGAAACGCAACGTACAGAACAACCGAAACTTCGTGAGCAATAGAGGAACGGTAATGCGGAAGAGACGGATCGGGCTGCTGTTGGCTGTATTGGGGCTCGCTTCGCTGCTCGTCGCGTTCGGCGGCTGTGACAGCGCCAGCTCGGGCATCGAGGACACTCAGAAGACGTGCACTGACGGCGTCGACAACGACGGCGATGGGCTCATCGACTGCGACGACCCCGAGTGCAAGCTGCTGGCGCAGTGTCAGCAGGTCACCGAGGGCGGCGTCGGCGGCGACGGCGGCTTCCTCGATGGGCCCAAGAACGAGGGCGGCGCGGACGCCTACATCTGCGATCCCGAAAAAGACGACGACAACGACAACATCCTCAACAAGCACGAGGGCTGCGGCAAAGACTCGGACAACGACGGCGTGCCCAACACGCTCGACGATGACTCCGACGGCGACGGCATCCCCGACATCGTCGAGGCTGGCGACACCAACACCAGCACCGACCCGGTGGACACCGACGGTGACGGCATCCCCGACTTCCTCGACGTCGACTCGGACAACGACAGCATCCCCGACAAGGACGAGGACCGTAACGGCGACGGCCGCGTGGGCTGCTGCCGCGTGACGTGCGGCGAGAAGATCGCCGGCTGCAAGGACGTGCCGGCCGACGGCTGCGGCGCCGGCCAGACCTGTATGGGCGGCGCGGGCGGCACCTGCATGCCGGCGGTCGAAGTTCTGTGCTCCAACGGCGAGACCGACCCGAAGAAGAAAGAGACCTTCCCGGGCAAGCCCGACCCCAGCGTGGGCAACTTCATCTGCACGGCCACCGGCCTGACCAAGGTCACGCTGCACAAGGACACGGCGTCTGACACGCAGATCGTGCTGCTGCCGGCGCAAACCTACACGCAGCTGACCATCGCCAACGCGCAAGGCAAAGAGGCGGCCGCCATCATCGACGACCGCGCCAACGACGTCGCGGGTGGCGTGGTTTCGATCTCGACTCAGGGCAAGGTCGTGGCCACCGAGCTGAACAGCGTCATCTCGGCGGTGCAGAGCCTCGGCACGATCACGACGCGCTCGACGGGTACCGTGAGCAAGAGCCACGACGGCTTCGACACCGTCTTCTCGGTCGAGCTCGCCGTCGTCACGGCGCAGGCCGTCGACCCCAACGACCTGCGCAATGACTTCATCGCGCTGGTGCTCAACAAGCCCAAGAGCGACCTCACCGGCCTGCCGGCGGCCTTCGGCAAGACCGCGACCAACTTCGTGCTGCGCCTGCAGGTGCTGCTGCGGCCCAACGACCAGCAGCTGCTGATCCTCGGCGCGCTCGCCGATGACGCGCTCTACAAAGACGACACCAAGAAGACCGGCATCACCGTCGACGACCTCTCCAACGGCACGCCGCTGGCGCGCGCCAACGACGGCACCGTCGGCGAGTGCGACGCCTACACCCTGTCGCGCGACAGCAAGGCCGACATCATCTGGGTCGTCGACGAGTCGGGATCGATGAGCGACAACCGCGCCTCGGTGGTCAACAACGCCAACGAGCTGTTCAACCGCGCCCTCAACGCCGGGCTCGACTTCCGCATGGGCGTCACCAACGTGATCTACCCGACGAGCAGCTACGCCTACGCCGTCGGTAAGTTCTGCTCGAAGATCTCGACCAGCAGCACCGACGACGGCGGCACCGACCGCTTCCTCTTGCCCACCGAGCAGGCGATCTTCGAGAGCTGCATCCGCAACCCGCCCGGCTACGAGGGCGGAACCGAGTGGACGCAGCTCAACGCCGTCGAGGCGGTCAAGAAGCACCTGCCGCGCGCGGCCAACGACCCCGCCAAGATCCGCACCGACGCCAAGCTGGTGGTCATCTACGTGACCGACGAGATCTCGCTGCCGCTGCAGAGCTCGGGCTTCGCGCCGTCGAGCACCTGCTCGCTGAGCACGATCCAGCAGGCGCAGGTCAACAACTTCGTCGCGCCGGACGTCAACTACTTCCTCGGCCGCGTTGACCCTGACGCCAAGGCCACGGTGCACATGATCGGCGGCGTGTGCGGCAACAGCTGCGGCGCTCAGATCGGCCACGGCATGATCGAGATCGCCGCCGCCACCAACGGCACCACTGGCGACGTCTGCCAGGCCGACCTCGGCTCCACGCTGCAGATCATCATCGACGACATCATCGGCGCTGCCTCGGCGGCCTCGCTCGAGTACGTGCCGATCAGCTCGACTATCAAGGTCAGCCTCGACGGCGTGGTGCAGCCGCGCAGCCGCGAGAAGGGCTTCGACTATCGCCGCGCCAACAACACGCTGGCCTTCATCAGCGTGCCCTTCGGCCAGGGCTCGATCGTCGTCGTCTCGTACCTGCGCTTCACCGGCCAGGTCTCGACGCCCATCCCCTGATCGGGGTCACTCTCCGACGCGCAACCTACCGAAATTAAAGCGCGAATAAGCCACAATGACATTTCCCATTTCCGACATCCGGACGTCGGGAAATGTCATTGTGGGCCATAGCGCCTTTGATTCCAGGCGCTTACGGAGCAGAGAGTGACCCTTAGCCGCGTTTGAAGAAGGCGCGCATGACGTGGCGCGCGACGGTGGGGTTTTCGCGCAGGCGCCGCAGCGAGTAGGCGTACCAGTCTTCGCCGTAGGGCACGTAGACGCGCAGGCGGTGGCCTCGCTCGATGACGCTGGCGCGCAGCTTGGGCGTCACGCCGAGCAACATCTGAAACTCGTACTGCTCGGGCGCGAGCTGGTAGCGCGCGATGGCCTGGTAGGCGGCGTCGATGAGGTACTCGTCGTGCGTCGCGATGCCGACGTAGCAGCCGCGCGCGAAAAGCTTGTCGAGGCAGCGGACGAAGGCCTCGCGGATCGCGTCGAAGGTCGTGTGCGCGATCTCTTCCGGCTCTTTGTAGATGCCCTTGCACAGGCGCGCGTTGCCGCCGCTGCGCTTGTAGCCGTCGCCCTCGAGCAGCTCGATGTCGTCCTCGGTGCGAAAGAGCATCGCCTGCAGCACCACGCCGACGTTGTCGAACTCGCGGCGCGCCTGCTGGTAGATACGCAGCGTGGCGTCGGTGCGCGTGTGGTCTTCCATGTCGATGCGCACGAAGTTGCCGTGGGCGCGCGCGTGGGCGAGCACGCGCGAGAGTTGCTCGAGGCAGAAGTCCTCGCCGACATCGAGGCCGAACGCGGTGAGCTTGACCGAGATGTTGGCGTCGAGCTTCTCGGCGTCGATGGCGTCGAGCACCCGCGTGTACTCG